>NZ_JADPJJ010000055.1:0-439603 GCF_023073375.1 Bradyrhizobium sp. 197
ATTACGAACCCCGTGCGCAATCGGCGTTGACGGTGCAAAGCCGGTGTCGCGCATCAGATCCGAGACATCCGCGAACGTTTCCAAAACGTCTCCCGGCTGCATCGGCAGCAATTCTTTGACCGCCGTCCGACCCAGCTCCTGCTCCAGAAGTCCGACGACATGCATCAGTTCTTCCGGATGGTGGTTGCCGACATTGTAGACCTTAGACGGCGCATTTGCGGCAGCCGGGTCATCCGCGGGCACCTGATCAATCAGCTTGGACACCACGCGGGTGACATCGTCAATATAGGTGAAGTCGCGACGCATTTTGCCATGGTTAAAGAGCCGGATCGGCCGATCGGCCATGATGGCGTTCACGAACAGAAACATGGCCATATCGGGCCGACCCCAGGGGCCGTAGATGGTAAAGAAGCGCAGGCCCGTGACCGGCAGCCGATAGAGATGGCTGTAGGACTGCGCCATCACCTCGTTCGCCTTCTTGGTCGCGGCGTAGAGGCTCACGGGATGGTCGGTCCGGTCCTGCACGGCAAATGGCAGTTTTGTGTTGGCGCCATAAACGGAGGATGACGAAGCGTAGACGAGATGACGACAGCCATTGTGCCGGCAGCCCTCCAGTATGTTGAGAAAGCCCTGGAGATTGGAATCGGCGTAGGCGTGCGGCTGCTCGATCGAATAGCGCACGCCGGCCTGGGCCGCGAGATGCACGACTTTGGCAAATCGGTGTCGCGCAAACAGCGCCGCGATGGTCTCGCGGTCGGCGAGATCGGCCTCGACGAAGGAGAAACGGGAATCCCCGCGCAACAGCGCAAGGCGCGCCTGTTTCAACGCCGGGTCGTAATAGCCGTTGAGATTGTCGAGCCCGACGACGGGCCGGCCCTCGCTCAGAAGCTGCCGGGCGACGTGAAAGCCGATGAAACCGGCCGCACCCGTAATCAAAATCGCCTGATCCGTCATTCTGTTCCCGAGAAATCCTTCGCCCGTGAGGCCTCTTTAGCGGGGAGCGCAATAGCTCCGCCACCCTGCATGAGGCTGTTCATGAGAACTCTTAATAACCGCTATTGCAAGATCGACGCCAAAACCATACCAAAGCGGCCGAATTCGGCGCCTCGCGTCGGGTGGTTTCAAATCCCTTGTTCACGCGGGCGAAATGCGCCGAATCCTGCTGTCGACGGCCAAGATCCTGATTTCCGGAGCGCTGCTCTATTTGGCGCTGCGCAAGGTCGATCTGTCCGAACTGTTTTCGCGTTTCACCGTGACCAGCCTGTTCTGGATCGGCCTGGCAATCGCGATCACGTTCCTGCAAATCTTCGTCGGCGTGCTGCGCTGGCGCGAGATCAGCGCGGAATGCGGCGCGCCGCTCGAGCTCGGCCGGGCCATGCGCTACAACGTGATCGGATCGTTCTTCAACCAGACCCTGCCGTCGGCGATCGGCGGCGATGCGGTCCGGCTCTGGCTCGTCGCGCGCGCGGGCGCCGGCTGGCGCGCTGCGACCTACTCGATCTTCGTCGACCGCGCGATCGGTTTGATCGCGCTCGCGATCATCATCGTCGCGAGCCTGCCCTGGAGCTACGCCCTCATCGCCGATCCGCACGGGCGCTCGGCGCTGCTGCTCGTCGACCTCGCGGCGCTCGCGGGTGGTCTCGGCTTCCTGGTCTTCGGCGCGCTGAAATGGCACTGGCTGAAGACCTGGTGGGCCACGCATCACATTCACGCCTGTGCCGTGATCGCCAACCGCGTGATCTTCAGCCGCTCGCGCGGACCGGCGGTCGTGATCCTGTCGCTCGCCGTGCATGTGCTGGCCGTCGTGGTCGCCTGGTGCGTCGTGCAGTCGATCGCGGCGCCGGTCGGCTTCAGCGACGTCTTTATGCTCGTACCGCCGGTGATGCTGATCACGATGATGCCGATCTCGATCGCCGGCTGGGGCGTGCGTGAAGCCACCATGGGCCTCGCGTTCGGCTTCGCGGGACTTGCCACCAACGAGGGCGTCAACGTCTCGCTCCTGTTCGGCGCCGTGTACTTCATCGTCGGCGCAATCGGCGGCCTGGTCTGGATCCTCAGCGCGGAGAAAGCCGCGCAGGGGTCGGCGCCGCTCGGGGTGCCGGAGTGAACGCGGCCGTTGACGCGCTCGGCGCCCTACCCTCGCTGCTTGCCGTTGCCATTGCCGCGCTGGTGTCGGCCGCCATCACCTGGACCAGCCGCCCCCTGCTCCAGCGCTACGCATTGGCGCGCCCCAACGCGCGGTCCTCGCATCGTATCCCGATCCCGCAGGGTGCGGGCATCGCGGTAATCGCCGCGACGCTGCTGGTCGCATCAGCCTGGGCCGCCTGGGCGAACGTCGCGATTCCACCCGCGCTGATCGCTGCGACGATCCTGATCGCCCTGGTCGGATTTGCCGACGACATCGTGTCGCTGCCGGTGCTCGTGCGCCTCGTGCTGCAGGCCGCCGCGGTCGGCGCCGTCGTGTTCACCGCGCCCGAGACGGCGCGCATCGCACCGGCGCTGCCGCTGGCGCTGGAGCGCGGCCTCATCCTGCTGGCGGGCGTGTGGTTCGTGAACCTCGTCAACTTCATGGACGGGCTCGACCTGATGACGGCGGCGGAAGTCGTGCCCGTCACCGCGGCGCTGCTGCTGCTGGGACTGCTCGGCGATTTGTCGTGGCCGGCCGCGCTGATCGCCGCGGCGCTGTGCGGCGCGGTGCTCGGCTTTGCGCCGTTCAACAAGCCGCTCGCAAAAGTCTTCCTGGGCGATGTCGGCAGCCTGCCGATCGGCCTTTTGCTCGGATGGTGCCTGCTCGAGCTCGCCTGGCACGGACAAGCCGCCGCAGCGCTGCTGCTGCCGGCCTATTACCTCGCGGATGCCACCATCACGCTGTTTCGCCGCATCGCGCGCCGCGAACAGTTCTGGTCGGCGCATCGCTCGCACTTCTACCAGCGCGCCACCGACAACGCCTTCACGGTCCCGCAAGTGATTCGCGAAGTGTTCGTGCTCAACCTCGTGCTGGCATTGCTTGCCATCGTCACCGTGCGCGCCGGCGCGATCGCGATCACGCTTCTCTCCCTGCTCGCCGGCGCGATCGCGATCGGATTCGTGCTGCGGCGTTTCTCCCGCACTCAGGCGTCCTGAGCCGACAGCGCCAGCCGCAAGCCCTCGTCGAGAGAGACCTGCGGCTGCCAGCCGGTTGCGGTCACCTTGGCGAGGTTGAGCTCAAGCGAGCCGATCAGGCTGTCATGCGTATCCTGCCGGCCCATCACGCTCAGCAGTGTTGAGAGCAGGTCCGGCGGCATGCCGAACAGCCGCGAGTTCTTGCCGGCAGCTTTCGCCAGCCGCTCGATGAATTCGGGCGTGGAGACCTGCTCCTTGTCGGCCACCAGGAAGATCTCGTAGTTGCTCGTGGGATCGGGATGGGAGAGCCGGCGCAGGATGAACGACGACAGGTTCTGCACGGCAAGGAAGGCGCGGTGATTGTGGATCGCGGCAAAGGGCAGCGGCAGCCCGAGGTTCACGGCACGCGTCAACAGCGCGAAATTGCCCTTGGCGCCCGCACCATAGACCAGCGGCGGCCTGATCACCGAGATCTTCATGGCGCTGTCGCGCGCCAGCGTCTTCAAGCCCGCCTCGGCCGCGGCCTTGGACATGCCATAGAGGCCGCGCGGCGTCAGGATATCGTCCTCGCTGAACGGCGCGCGGCCCTCGTTGCTGCGGCCGTGCACGAGAACTGTGCTGACGAAGATGAACTGGCGCACGCCGGCCGTCGCCGCGCTGCGCGCCAGGTGCAGCGTGCCGGCAATGTTGACGTTGCGGTAGAGCTGGACCGCATGCTCCTCGTGCTTGTGATGCACGCGCGCGGCGAGATGGACCACCGCGTCGACGCCTTGAAGCGCGGCCTGCCAGTCGGTCTCGGGGCCAATCGTCTCGATCACGACCTCGTCGTCCATGCCTTCCGGGCTGCGCACCGCGCGGCGGACCGACCATCCCTGGCGCGCCAGCGCGGGCACGACATGACGGCCGACGAAACCGCTCGCCCCCGTCACCAGTACGACTGGCTTGGGCTCGTTCATCGTTGCTCCGCCAGTTCGGGGTTGCGCAGCAATTCGTCGACCACGGCGGCATAGGCGTTCATCGCGGTGACGCGATCGAACTTCGCTGCCGCCTTCACCGCGCGCTCCGCAATAGTGACATCGTCGGAGCGAGACGCCGCGCGGATCGCCTCGGCCAGTTGATCGGCACGGCCCGGCGTCACGACCCAGCCCAGCCCGTTCTCCACCACCGTCAACGCGGCCTCGGCCTCCGGCTCGGAGACCAGCACCACGGGACGGCCAACCGCCAGCAGATTGTAGAACCGGCTAGGCACCGACACTCCCGCAACGTCCTTCCGGTATGGAATGATCCAGAGATTGGCCGCCGCCAGGAATGCCTCGAGCTCGGCATTCTCGACCCGCGCCACGAAGGAGACATTGGGCAAGTTCGCGTCGGCCTGCAACTGCGTCAGCCGCTCGAAGCCGATGCCCCAGCCAGAGAGCAGGAAGTGGATGTTCGAATCGTCTTTCAAAAGGCGCGCCGCCTCGAACACGATCTCCGGATCGTGGGTGAAGCCGAGATTTCCCGACAGGCCGACAATGAAACGCGCGCGATGCGCCTTGCGGAACGGATTGTCCGCCGTCACCGGGCGGGGTGCGGGCGCGAGCGTCGCCCAGTTCGGGATGAAGCGGATCTTGTTCCGCGTCATGCCGGAATAGCTCAGCAGCGGCCGCTCCGCATCGCGGCCGATGGTGATGACGGCATTGAGCGCGCGGAACATCAGGCTGTTGGCGGCGCGCATCGTCATGGCCACGATCGAACCGGGCTTGAGCAGGCCCGCCATCACCAGCACGTCGGGGAAGAGGTCGTGCATGATCAGCGCCGAGCGCGCGCCCTTCAGCCTTGCCGCCGCCGCGACCGCATAAGGCAGCATGAACGGCGCGGTGACGGTGAGCACGACGTCACCTCGCCTCAGCTCCCGTGTCAACGCCAGGAATATGCGCGCCGCGAACAGCAGCTCGGAGGCGCCGCGCCGCACCAGCGCCGCCTTGCCCGCGATACGGTTCTTGACGGCGACGACGCGCGGCTTGCCGGGCCCGGTCAGCGACGCCGGCAGCGCGCCTGATGAGCCCGACAGCACCACGACCTCGTGATCCCCGGCGATGCGGCAGGCGATCTCGGCCATGATCGCCGCCGTCGTGCTGGGATCAGGCGGGTAATGCTGGCTCGCGACGACGATCTTGCCTCGAGGCTGCATGGTCAGGCCGCGGTCGACCCGAATTCCGGAACCGCGTCCTTCAGGATGGTCCTGATGGTGGCGCGATCGTCGCGCGCGATCGCCTGCTCCAACGCCGCAATCCATTTGCGCAGCGTCTGCATCGGCGGCTCGTTCGGCTGCGCGGCCATGATGCCGGCGACGCCGATCTCGCGGGTCGGCTCCTCGGAGGCGAACAGGATTTCGTGCAGGCGTTCGCCGGGCCGCATGCCCGTGAACACGATTTCGATGTCGTAGCCGGGCTGCAAGCCCGAGAGGCGGATCATGCGCTCGGCCAGATCGACGATCTTCACCGGCTGGCCCATGTTGAGCACGTACACCGACACGTCCGAACGCTGTGTTCCGAGCGCATGCGTTGCCGCCGTGATGACGAGATCGCAGGCCTCGCGAATGGTCATGAAGTAACGGACCATGTCGGGATGCGTGACCGTCACGGGGCCGCCGGCATCGATCTGGGCCTTGAACTTCGGCACCACCGAGCCGTTCGACGCCAGCACATTGCCGAACCGGACCGAGATCAGCCGCATCGACCGCCTTGCGCCGCCGTGACCTGCCGCAAGATCATGGTCGAGCGCCTGGCAATACATCTCGGCGAAGCGCTTGGTGAGGCCGAGCATCGACACCGGCTCGATCGCCTTGTCGGTCGAGATCATCACCATGGCTTCGGCGCCGGCACTGTGCGCGGCATCGGCAACGTTGATCGAGCCGAAGATATTGGTTTTGACGCCCTCGCTCCAGTCGCGCTCGAGGATCGGCACGTGCTTGAGCGCGGCGGCATGGAACACGATGTCCGGCTTGAAGTCGGCCATCAGGCGCATGATGCGCTCACGGTCGCGAATGTCGGCGATCCGCCCTTCGATCGAAGCAGCCGTGCCGCGCGCCGCGAGCGCTTCCGTGATCGCGTAGAGCGCGGGCTCGGAATTTTCTACGATCAGGAGGCGCGCGGCGCCGAACGCGACGACACGCTCGCAGATCTCGGAACCGATCGAGCCGCCCCCGCCGGTGACGATCACCGCCTTGCCCTCGATCAGGGCCTCGAGCCGCGCATAGTCGATCGTCTCGCTCGGCCGCAGCAGCAAGTCCTCGACGGCGACGGCGGTGAGCCGCGGCGTGTCGCCGCTCTCGAGCGAGGGCATGCGGCTCACGATCACGCCGAGCTTGCGCGCCCGCATCAGGATCGATTCGGGATGGGCCTCTGGCTCGAATGCCGTCGGCGTCATCACCACGCGCGCGATCGGCTTGCCGCGCTTGGCGAAGTCGGCGACGACATCCTCGATGTCATCGACGCCACCCAGAACCGGGACGTTGCGGATGGACTGGCCGCGATCGGAACTCGACGGCGACAGCACGCCGACCGGCCAGATGCGCTTGATCGCCCCGCTCTCGATTCCGCGCAACAGCACCTCGGCATCCGCGGCGCGGCCGATCAGCAGCGTCGGCGCGGCATCCCCGATGCGGGCCTGACGCCGCACCCGCGTATAGCGGAAATAACGGTAGGCCATGCGCAACGCGCTGAGGAAGGAGATCTCGATGAACCAATAGAGGACGATCGTCACCTTGCCGAGGAAGAAGGCGCCGCGGACGTTGGGGGCGACGAAGATGTAATCGAGCACCAGGAGCGCAACCGTCAGCACGGTCGCGACGCGGATGATGTTCAGCGCGTCGGGCAGTGAGATGAAGCGCCATTTCGTCGTGGTCAGGTTGAAGACGAAGAACACGACCACGCTGAAGGCGAGGAAATAGGGCAGGATCTGGATCAGCAGCGGCAGGCGGTCGAAGAAACCTTCGCCGCCCTCGAAGCGCAGATAGAAGGCAGCGAACAGCGCCGCCGTGGTCGCCAGCAGGTCGTGGAGCGCGATGAAGAAATTGCGCAAGGTGAGATGCGAAAGACGCGTCATCCGCTGACCGATGAAAATCCAGTTAGGTGCAACCTGACCGCGCTGATAACCCATCTCGGCAAGACATGCCAGTCAAGGCTTGCCAGTCAAGGCTTGCTGCTCAACACGCGGCCGTTCAGGAACCGGCTTCCGCCGCCTTCGTCTCGGCCTGCTGGGCCCGAATCACCATGCCGCCGGCAACGCCGACACCGATGACGTACATCCAGCCCTCGTGGAAGTCGAACAGATGGGAATTGAACAGCGAGGTGAAGACGTTCTGGACCACGACCAGGAGGCCGACCCAGTTTGCCAGCCCGTCGCCGCGAAACAACAGCAGATGCAGAATCCAGATGGCGTAGAGAACGACAATTCCGATGATGCCCCATTGCACGGCAACGTTCAGCGTCTGGTTATGCGGGTTGCCGATCACCTCGGATGATGCCTGGTACAGGCCGACGCCCGGCGTCGCGGCCCGCTCGAACAATCCGCGCGTCGAGCCCGTGCCGTGCCCCTTGATCGGCGCCTCCGCAAAGAAGCCAAGGGATTTCCGCCAGAATTCGAGCCGCAAGCCGGCCGAGGTCGGCGCGCCGTTTTCCACATAGCGTGTGTAGTCGCTGGCAAAGCTGTCGGCGGTCTTGCGCAATTGCGGCGAGGCCTGCCAGGCGAGAACCGCGCCCACGAGCAGGGCGGCGGAGATGATCGCGATGCTGCGCCATTTCAGATGAAGCAACGCGAACACACCGAACATGATCGGAACAGTGACGAGCGCAGTGCGCGACACCACCACGAAGGCCATGTTGACGAAGAAGCTGAGCGCAAGCGCCGTGAGCAGCCCGGCGATCCAATAGCGCTTCCGGCGCAGCAACTGCACGATCGGATAGGCGAGCGCGACCGCGCAGAGCGCGAACTCCTGACTCTGGTCGATGTAGTTCTTGACAAAGATGCCGCGTTCGACGCGGTCCGACTTGAGCGCGAGGTCGGGGTAGAAGGCGACGAGCCAGGACATCACCGACAGCAGCGCGCACGACGCCAGGAACGCGACAAACACCCAATGTCCGCGCGGCGAGCGCGCAAAGTGATAGAGCAGGATCGGCAGCACCAGCAGCTTGACGGTCGGATTGACCGCGTAGAAGCGCGCGCCCCAGGCCGCGTCCGACCACAGCGTCCCCACCAGTGCGAGCAGGACCAGCGCAATCGGCGCCGCGCAGATCGGACGCTTGAGCGATTGCAGGAACTCGCGGATGTCGAGAAACGGCGCCATGCAGAGCAGCATCAAAACATTGAAGATCGCCGCAAGCGACGTCGACCATGGCAGCGAGGCCGCAGTCAGGATCGCGAACAGATCAACCGTCTCGGACCAGGCCGCCGGACTGCGCAGACGCCGCCACAGCACCTGGCCGGTCGTCTCCCCCGCGAGCGTCGTCACTTGCCCTCTCCGCGCGCGCGATGAACCAGCGCCGTCGTGCTGAAGCCCCGGAGGATGTCGACCAGCACGACCGTCCCGCCCGCGGCTTCGACGACCTCATGGCCGACCACCTGCTCGCGGGTGTAGTCGCCGCCCTTCACCAGCGCGCTCGGCTTGATGCGGGTGATGAGGTCGATCGGCGTATCCTCCTCGAAGATCACGACGAGATCGACGGCTTCGAGCGCCGCCAGCACTTCCGCACGCGCCCGCTCGTCCTGAACGGGCCGATCCGCGCCCTTCAGCCGCCGCACCGATGCGTCGCTGTTGAGGCCCACGATCAGGCGGTCGCAGGCGGCGCGCGCCGCCGTCAGCACCTTGACGTGACCGGGATGCAGGATGTCGAAGCAGCCATTGGTGAAGCCGATGCGCTGGCCTTGGCTCTTCCATTCCACAAGCTGCGTGTCGAGCGTATCAGGCTCGAGCACGATCTTCTCCTCAGCCGCGAGATAGGCATGCGGCAATATCCTTCGCTTCAGCTCGGCCGTGCTCACGGTGGCGGTGCCCTGCTTGCCGACGGCGACGGCGGCGGCGGCACTGGCCATGCGCAGGGCCGTATCCCAGTCCGCGCCCGTGGCGAGCGACACCGCGAGCGCTGCGGCAACGGTGTCACCGGCGCCGGAGACGTCACGCACTTTCACCGGGAACGCCGGAACATGAACGGCCTCGCCGTTGCGCGGCACCAGCGTCATGCCGTGCTCGCCTTGCGTGACCAGGATCGCCTCGCAATCGGCGAGCCGCATCACGTCCTCGCTTGCATCGACGATGCTTTGTGAAGTGTCGGCGCGGCTTCTGGTCGCCTCCGAAAATTCCTTGCGATTGGGCGTGAGGAGCGTCGCGCCGCGATAGATCGCCCAATTGAGATTCTTCGGATCGACGATCACGGGCTTGCCGAGCTTTCGCGCGGCGTCGATGGTGTGGCGGATCACGCGGGCGGTCAGCACGCCCTTGGCATAGTCGGAGAGCAGCACGATGTCGGCGCGCGCGATCTGCGGCAGGATCGCTTCGATCAGCCTGGTCTCGATCGTATCGGAGGCAGGCTGTGCCTGCTCCCAATCCGCACGCAGCATGTGCGTGGAAAAATGCTCGGAGACGAAGCGGACCTTTCGCGTGGTCGGGCGCGAGGGATCGCACACCAGCACGCTTTCGATTGCACCCTGCTCCGCAAGCGCCGAGGCGAGCTGCCTGCCCGCATCGTCCTCGCCGACGAGGCCGACGAAAATGCAGCGCGCGCCGAGGGAAGCGACGTTGCGCGCGACATTGCCGGCACCGCCGATATGGATCTCGCTGCGCTGTGCCGCGAGGACCGGCGCCGGCGCTTCCGGCGATATCCGCGACACCTCGCCATAGACGAACTCGTCCAGCATGATGTCGCCGATGCACAGCACCGTGCGGCCTGAGATGGCTTGCGCGAGGGCATCGAAATCGAGAATGGGCGTCGGCATGGTGATGGGCCTCAGCGGAAGCGGTCGGGCCGGTCGAGGTAATCCCCGACATAGGCCTTCACCGCGTCCTCGAGCGTCGTGAAACCACCATTATAGCCGGCGCAATGGAGGCGATCGACCTCGCTCTGGGTGAAGTATTGGTAGCTGCCGCGGATCTGCTCGGGCATGTCGATATATTCGATGTTGGGCCTCGCGCCGAGCGCGGAATAGGCCGCGAGCATCAGATCCCTGAAGCTGCGTGCCTTGCCGGTGCCGACGTTGAAGATGCCGAACACCGACGGCGTCGCCAGCAGCCACATGACGACGCGCACGACGTCGTCGACATAGATGAAATCGCGGCGCTGATCGCCGTCGGCGATGCCCTCGCGATGCGACTTGAACAATTGCACGACGCGGCCCGCTTTGACGTCGTCAAAGCGGCGCGCCAGCACGCTCATCATCGAGCCCTTGTGGTATTCGTTGGGGCCGAACACGTTGAAGAATTTCAGGCCGGCCCATTGCGGCGGCAGCTTCTCGCCGTTCGCCGCGCGCTCGGCGACGGCGAGATCGAACAGGTGCTTGCTCCAGCCGTAGAGATTCATCGGCCGCAGTTTTTTCAGCGCAGGCACAGAGCTGTCGTCGTCAAATCCTGCCTCGCCGTCGCCATAGGTCGCCGCCGAGGAGGCGTAGATCAACGGCACCGCATTCGCCGTGCACCAGTCCAGGAGGCGCATCGACAGGCGGAAGTTGGTCTCGAATACGAGATCGCCGTCTGTCGCGGTGGTCGCGGAAATCGCCCCGAGATGGATCACGGCATCGAGCTTGCGGCCCTTCAGCCAGTCCGGCAGCTCAGCCGGCGGCACGATATCCACAAGCTGCCGCTTGGCGAGATTGCGCCATTTGCCGTCGTTGCCGAGGAAATCACAAACCACGACGTCGCTACGGCCGGCCTCGTTCAGCGCGGCGACGACATTCGATCCGATAAAACCGGCCCCGCCGGTCACCAGCAACATTCCAACTTCCCCGCCAGATTTCGCCTGCCCGAAGTTTTGCGGCCCGGTCCTGCCCTAGCGCATGATCCGCCAAAGTGTAAGCGGTTTTGGGATTGCCGCTCCTGCCGGCTTTACCTGCCGGCCCGGAGCGGCTAACCGAACCGCCACATCAGCGAACCCACGGTCCAATATAACGAATGAACAAAGATTCGCAATTTGGCGGAGATACAGATCGGAGCGACACCCGCCCGATCCTGATCGTCCCGTACATGTGGATCGGCGATTTCGTCCGGAATCACACCGTGGTGCGGGTCCTGAAGGAGCGCTGGCCCAACCGGCCGATCGATCTCCTGACGACATCCCTGTGCGCTCCTCTGGTCGACTACATGCCCGGCGTGCGCGAGGGCGTCGTCTGGGACCTGCCGCGCAGCCAACTCGCCGTGGGCCGCCAGCTCGGCTTGGCGAAGCTCCTGCGCGAGCGGAACTACGGCACCGCCCTGGTGCTGCCCCGGACCTGGAAGGCGGCCATTGCACCCGCTTTGGCCGGGATTCCGGAAAGGGTCGGCTTCGTCGGCGAATTCCGGTTCGGCCTGCTCAACCGTTGGCGCTGGGGCGAAAAGAAACTGCCCCGCTTCATCGACAAGAACGCCGCCCTCGCCCAGCCCGACGGCGCCCCCCTGCCGGCGGAATGGCCGGTGCCGCAATTGCGGGTCCCGACCGAGGATATCGTCCGCTGGCGGCAGGCCAACGGCCTCAGCGCGGGCGCGGCCGTAGCGCTGGCCCCCGGCTCGGTCGGGGTGTCAAAGCGCTGGACCCACTATCCCGAGGCCGCCCGCTTGCTGGCCGCGCGCGGCTTTGAGGTCTGGGTGGTCGGCGGCCCCGGGGAAAAGGGCCTGGCCCAGGAGATCGTCGCGGCCGGCGGCCCGGGCGTCCGGGACCTCACCGGCAACGACCTCCGCAACGGCGTCCTCGCCATGGCCGCCGCGGGCGTCGCCATCTCCAACGATTCCGGCCTGATGCACATCGCGGCCGCGCTGGGGACGCCCACCATGGGCATCTTCGGCCCGACCAGTCCCTACCTCTGGGCGCCCCTCAACGGCCTTGCCGCGACCGTGGTCCAGGACAAGAGCGTGCTGTCGTGCCAACCCTGCCAGAGCACGATCTGCCGGATGAACGACCACCGCTGCATGAGGGATATTGCGGCGAACGAGGTGGTGGCGATTGCGGAGAGGGTGCTGGGTGCGGCTGGGATGCGGACCATGACCTGAAGGCCGTCGAGGCTGCGCCGACGATGACATCATGCCGGTGTTTTGCCCGACGAGTCAAAACCATTTCGTAAAATCAGTAACACGTGACGCTAGCCGCCAAGCCATTGATTTCACTATCATCGGCTACCGTGCATGGGGTTGTTTTCGCGGTTTTTGTTTGCGGTCACGAAAGCGCCTGCTCAGAGCAGCGGCTGATAGACCTCGCCGATCCGCGCCGCTTCCGCATCGAGGCTGAATCGTTCGAGCACCCGTGCCCGCCCGCGCTCGCCCATAGCGACCGTGGTGGCCACATCGCGCATCAGCGGCTCCAGCGCCGCGGCCAGCGCATCGGCGTCACCGGTCGGGATCAGCACGCCGGTCACGCCATCCTCGACCACCAGCTCGGCCGCGCCGGCGCGCGCGGCGACCAGCGCGCTGCCGGCTGCCATCGCCTCGATCAGCGTCAGGCCAAAACCTTCGTTGCGCGAGGTGAAGGCGTAGATGGTCAGCCGCTGATACCAGCGCTGCACATGTTCGATCGGCAACTCGCCGGTGATGACGATGCGCGATTGCAGGCCGGCGGCCTCGATCCGCTTCTTCAGATCGTTCGCAAAAACAGTTTGCTCGGGCGTGACCTGTCCGACGATAACGGCGGTGAAATCCGGATAGCGCGGCAGCAAGCGGCACATCGCATCGACGAACAAATCGGTTCCCTTCTGCGAGCGCACGCGGCCGAAACAGCCGATCGCATAGCGGCCCGGCAGCGCAGCTTCCGCGAACGCGGCGGCGCGATCGAGCGGCAGCGCATAGACGTCAGTGTCGACGCCATGCGGGATCACCGTCGCCTGCACTTTCAGGAACGAGGCCGAAATATCTGATGTCGCGATGATCGCGTCCATGCGCCGGATCAGCCAGCGCGTGATCCAGCTATGGTGCCGCTGTGCTGCGGAGGTAAAGACCAGTTTCAACGGCCAGCCGAGCGCACGCAGCACGACGCCCGCGATCATCTCGTTGTTGCGCCGCGCATGCCAGATCAAAGGCTGCTTGCGGCGCCACAATTTCAGGAGATCTGCACTGCTCAGCCGCGCGATCCCCTCTGGCGCGTCGGAGCCGAACCAGCCGGCGCGAAACAGCTTTGCCAGCCGCGGCGCCACCATCCGGTTGGTCGCGGTGACCCCGGAATAGCGCCTGTGCAGATTTGGCACGATCACTTCGAGATCGCTCGGGGAATTCGCCACGTCACGCTCCGCTTCGTTGGCCCCCTATACGCAACATTAAGTATAGTGACCAGTTCAGCCGCGCCGATACCCCCTCTTCACCACGCAGACGTTAACTTGCAGCGTTGATGAAGACGGGTGAGACCATGACTGTGCTAGTCACCGGCGGCGCCGGCTATATCGGAAGTCACACGGTTCTGGCGCTGGCGGAAGCCGGCGAGGACGTCGTTGTGATCGACGATCTCTCCACCGGTTTCTCCGCGTATCTGCCCGAAGGCGTGCCGCTGTTCATTGGCGATGCCGGCGACGAGAACCTGCTCGAAGGCGTGATCGCCCAGCACAATATCGAGAGCATCATCCATTTCGCGGGCTCGGTGGTCGTGCCGGATTCGATGCGCGATCCGCTCGGCTATTACCGCAACAATTTCACGACCGCGCGCAATTTGCTCAATGTCGCAGTCAAGCGCGGCATCGACCGCTTTATCTTCTCCTCGACCGCGGCGGTCTATGGCGATCCGGACCAGGTGCCGGTGCCCGAGCATGCGCCGACACGGCCGCTGTCGCCCTACGGCTCGTCGAAGCTGATGACCGAGATCATGCTGCACGACGTCGCCGCCGCCTACGGCATGCAATACGTGACCTTGCGCTACTTCAACGTTGCGGGGGCCGATCCACAGTCGCGCATCGGGCTTGCCACCGTCGGTGCGACGCATCTGCTCAAGATCGCAGTGGAAGCCGCGACCGGCCAGCGCGCCAAGATCGACGTGTTCGGCACCGACTATCCGACCCAGGACGGCAGCTGCATTCGCGACTTCATCCACGTCACCGACCTGTCGCAGGCGCATCGCTCGGCGCTCGCGTACTTGCGCAACGGCGGCGCCTCGACGACGCTGAATTGCGGCTATGGCCGCGGCTATTCCGTGCTGGAGACCATCGATGCCGTGCGCCGGGTCTCAGGCCGCAGCTTCGCCGTGCAATACGCCCCGCGCCGGCCCGGCGACATCATGACCATGGTCGCCGACACCAGCCGCATCCGCGGCCTGCTCGACTGGAAGCCGCAATACGACGACCTCGAGACCATCGCGGCACATGCGCTGGCGTGGGAAGAGAAGCTGTTCCATGAGCGCCACGGCGAGCTCCGCCACGCCGCCTCGGCCTAGATTCCATCCGGGCGCAAGTCCTTAATTGGGCTTGAAAAGCGCGGCTTTAGCGGGCACAGAGGCCGTTCGATCCCTGACGCGCGGGCAGGCTTTTTTCCTGTGCCGTCAATGGACTACGGATGGCCCAGTTTCCAAAGAAAATCACCGACGATCCCTATGCGGCAGCGGTCCTCGTTCGCCGCCTTGTCACGGAACAAGGGGTCATCTACTGGCGGCGTTACCTCGTCGCCTTCGCGCTGATGGCGCTTGCCGCCGGATCGACCGCGGGCGCGACCTACGTGCTCGGCCAGGTCATCAACCAGGCCTATGTCGACAAGAACATCCCGGGCATCGCGATGTTCTCGGGCATCACGGTGATCCTGCTCTTCATCAAGGGCGTGGCGACTTACGGCCACATGGTGATCCTCACCAAGATCTCCAACGCCATCCTCGCCACCAACCAGCGCCAGCTGTTCGCCAAGCTGATGCGCGAGAGCGTCGGTTTCTTCTCCGAGCGGCATTCGTCGGAATTTTTGGCGCGGCTGACGGCCGGAGCAAAGTCCATCACCGATGTCCTCAACATGCTGGTCAACGCCGTCGGGCGCGACCTCATGATGCTGCTCGCCATGATCGGCGTGATGGTGTGGCAGGACCCGGTGATGTCGTTCATCGGCCTTGTCGTGGTGCCGCCAGCGATGCTGGTGCTGCGCAAGCTGGTCAAGCGCATCAAGGGCCTCGCCTATAACCAGTTCACCGGCACCGCCGACATCCTGGAGACGATGCAGGAATCGCTGCAAGGCATCCGCACGGTCAAGGCGTTCACGCTCGAAGACACCATGCAGAACCGCATCGACGAGAACATCGCGATCGTCGAGCGCAACGCCAACAAGATGGCCCGCGTCGCCAACCGCTCCAACCCGCTGATGGAGATGCTCGGCGGCTTCGCGGTCGCCGGCTGCCTGCTTTATGGCGGCTATAGCGTGGTCGCGCTCAACGCCACGCCCGGCGCGTTCTTCTCGTTCATGACCGCGTTCCTGATGGCGACCGAGCCCGCCAAGCGGCTGGCGCGGCTCAACATCGACCTCAACAGCCAGCTCGTCGGCGCCCGCATGCTGCTCGAAGTCGTCGACAGCCCCGCCAGCGAGCACTCCGACGACGACAAGCCGGCGCTGAAACTGTCGGATGCACGCATCGAGCTCAACGACGTCAGCTTCTCTTACCGGACCGGCGAGACCGTTCTCAACCGCATGAGTTTCGTTGCCGAGCCCGGCAAGGTCACCGCATTGGTCGGCCCCTCCGGCGGCGGCAAGTCGACCGTGCTGGCGCTGCTGCTGCGCTTCTACGAGGTGATTCAAGGGGACATCGTGATCGACGGCCAGTCGATCGGCTCGATCTCGCGCAAATCGCTTCGCGCACAGACCGCCTATGTCGGCCAGGACGTCTATCTGTTCCGCGACACCATCCGCAGCAACATCGCCTTCGGCCGGTCTGGTGCGACCGAAGAACAAATCATCGATGCTGCGAAAGCAGCCTGCGCACATGATTTCATCATGAGCTTCCCGCTCGGCTACGACACGCCGGTCGGCGAGCACGGCACGCAGCTGTCCGGCGGCCAGCGCCAGCGCATCGCGGTCGCGCGCGCGCTGATCAAGAACGCGCCGATCATCCTGCTCGACGAAGCCACAGCCGCGCTGGATTCCGAGTCCGAGCGGCAAGTGCAGGAGGCGATCGAGCATCTCTGCCGGAACCGCACCACCATCGTGATCGCGCACCGCCTACACACTATCATGCACGCGGATGCGATCCTGGTGGTCGAGGGCGGCGAGATCGTCGAGCAAGGCCGGCATGACGAGCTGCTCCGCCGCGGCGGACGCTACGCCTCGTTCTTCCGCCTGCAACATCACGACGCAGGCGCTCTGGCGCCGATCAGCGCAACCGCATAGAGTTCGTTTCACCCCAAGAGCAGCGAGACCGCTTCATGAACGCCGCCTCCTACGTCATCCCGCTTCCGACCCAGGCATCGCTTCCCGTCGTCGGGGAAAGCGGCCGTTATCCCGTGCGCCGCATCTGGTGTGTCGGCCGAAACTATCTCGAGCACATCCGCGAGATGGGCAACGACGAGCGCGCCCCGCCGTTCTTCTTCGCCAAGCACGCCGACATGCTGGTGCCCGACGGCGCCACCATTCCCTATCCGCCGCTGACCAAGGATCTCCATCACGAGGTCGAGCTGATCGTCGCGATGAAAAGCGGCGGGCTCAATATCCCTGCCGACAAGGCGCTCGACCACGTCTACGGCTACGCCGTCGGCATCGACCTCACCCGCCGCGACCTCCAGATTGCCTCGCGCAAGAAGGAGCGTCCGTGGGAGGTCGGCAAGTCGTTCGACGGCTCCGCCCCTTGCTCTGCGGTGCAGCCGGCATCGAAGATCGGCCATCCCGCCAAGGGCAAGATCTGGCTCACGGTCAACGGCAAGGAAGCGCAGCAGGGCGACCTTACCGAGTTGATCTGGAACGTGCCTGAAATCATCTGGCAGCTCTCGCAGCAGGTGAAGCTCGCCGCCGGCGACATCATCATGACGGGCACGCCGGCCGGCGTGTCGCAGCTTCAACCCGGCGACAAACTCGAATGCGGCGTCGATGGCGTCGGCACGCTGAAGGTGTCGATCGGCCAACCGGAGTAGGGCTTACGGCGGCTCGAAATAACAAGGCCCCGGACATGTCCGGGGCCTTTTGCATTTCGATGGCGGACGATGCCGATCTACCAGGCCTTCACCGGCCGGTCGGCGTGGCTTGCCTGCGGCACGCCGCGATTGAGCGACATGTGGGAATGCACGCACAGCCAACCCTCGGCATTGCAGGAAAACACCATGGTGGCGCGGCCCGGACGCGGAAACGGGCTGCCATCGGGCTGATAGCCCGTGCTCGTGAACGGCGCGATCGCGGTTGCCATCGCGCCGTCCCGTGATGCCAGGATCGAGGTTTGCTCAATCACGAATCGGAAGTCGGTCGTCTTCGGCCAGACGTTGTCCCATTGCGTCGAGACCCATTGATCGAGGCCTGGGATGACATCGTTATGCGTGCCGAAGGCCAGCACATCCGGATGGAAGAGCGGCCGCGCCGAAGCATAATCGACCTCGCGGACATAGCCCGCGAAGGTTTCCAGCCACTCGCGGAAGAATTGCACCAGCTCAGTGTTCGCAACTGGCAACGGGGCCATTGCCTGCTCCATGTTTGACCGCTCATCCAGGCAATCTTGTTGCCATCGGGCGAACCGTCCAGCAAGATATGTGGAGAGCACCGGTGGAGACGATCAACGAACCCGGGCCCGATTTCATGGAGCCAGCTCATGAGGCGCCTTATCCTGCTTGCGGCCACACTTATCGTCTCGTGCAACGCTGCCAGCGCGCAGTCCAGTCAGCCCTATGCTGGCCTTGAGCAGCGCCCCATCAAGGCGCTGTCGCACCAGCAGGTCGACGATCTGCGAACCGGTCGTGGCATGGGCCTGGCGCTTGCCGCCGAACTCAACGGATATCCCGGTCCGAGCCACGTTCTTGAGTTCGGTGATCGGCTTGACTTGACCGCGGATCAGCGCATCCAGGTTCAGCGCCTCTTCGATGCCATGAAGCAAGAGGCGGTCCCGCTCGGTAACAAGCTGGTCGAGCAGGAAACGGAGTTGGACCGGCTCTTCTCTGCCCGCGTCGTGACCCCGGAGTCACTCAAGGCGACCCTCGTTGCTATTTCGGAAACCCAGGCACTGCTCCGCGAAAGCCACCTCAAATATCATCTGTCGACAACCGCCTTGCTCGATCAGAGCCAAATGCAGCGATACGCGGAGCTGCGAGGTTACCAGCGCCCTGATAGCTCCGAAGGACACAAGCACCATCACTAGAAAATGCTGGTGGTTTGCTTCGCCACCCGATGCAAACGCGATCACCGCAATGCCGACATCACGATGAGGCCGAGGATCAGCGCCGTCAGCGAATATTTCAGCGTGTAGTAGACGTTGCGATTCCATTGCTTGACCTTGCGGCTCGCAAGGTGGATCTCGTAGAGCTTGCCGAACAGCTTGTTGAGCACGCCGACATCCTCGCCGTCGACGTTCTGCGTCGCCGACGCCTTGACGATGTGATGGCTGACCCAGCGGTTGATCGCGGTCATGAAGCCGTACTTCATCGGACGCTCGACGTCGCAGAACAGGATGATGCGGTTGACGTCGGTCTCATTCTCCGCGCTGTGGATGAAGGTCTCGTCGAACATGAAGGCCTCGCCGTCGCGCCAGACGCATTCGACGCCGTCGACCAGGATCCGGCACTTGTTCGAGTTCGGCGTGACGAGGCCGAGGTGGTAGCGCAGCGAGCCGGCGAAGGGATCGCGGTGCGCGCCGAGCTTGCCGCCCGGCGGCAGCATCGCGAACATCGCGCCATGCACGCTCGGGATAGAGTTGAGCAGCTCCACCGTCTTCGGGCACAGCGTGCGCGCCGAGGGTAGAAAGTCGTCGTACCATTTCAGGTAAAACCGCTTCCAGCCGCTCTTGAAGAACGAGTAGAAACCCCAATCGTTGTTCTTCGCCGCTGCGCGAATGAAGCCTTCGTCGAACAGGCGAACGGCCTCATCGCGAATGGTCTGCCAATTCTCGCTGAGCGGCTTGAGCTCGGGAAACTGATCGACCGGGATCACCGGCCTGTTCGGCACCGCCGATCCCGCATACATCAGCACGTTGTAGGGCGAGAGATAGGTGGAGTGATCGCCGAGCTGGCGCGCGAAGCGCAGCCGGTGCTTGCCGCGGAAATGAATGTAGATCGTCGACGCCGCCAGCACATAGAGTATGACGAGCTGCGGTGCAAAAAGCTGTTTCAGCATCTCCCGTTCCCCCAGTGATCCAGCCGGGGACGTGATCTACCCCGACACCGCCCGACCGGCAAGATATTCACCGGTGGGCTGCAATCACGCTCGAGAGAGTAAGGACGGGTGACTTGAGGCTGAAACGAGCCGAATCAGAGCCGCGACAGCGCCTGGAGACCCTTGAAGGTCAGGCGCTTGGGATCGGTTACGCCGGCGAGATAGAGCCGGCGGATGAAGGCGATGACGGCGTCGCGGTCGCAATCGGTCAACGCGACGACGGCGTCGACCGCGATCTTCTGGGCTTCCATTGGGCTCACCTCGGCCTTGCAAGTAACCCGGCCGAGACAGGCTAGGACTCCGCGGTTAATCCGGCGTTAACCGTTCGGCCAGCATGGCCGATTCACCGGGGTGGCCGAATACGCGAAACAACGCATTGCCGAGCGCGCAGCCGTTCAACGCGCCTTGATGCTCTTCTTCAGTTGCGCAAAGTGCTTCTTCAGCCGGGGCACGGCAAAGTCGGTGAAGGCTCGCACTTTGGGCACCGAGAGCCGGCCCTGCGGGCAGATCAAATGCGCGGGCATCTCCGGATCTTCGTCGCCGGCCAGCACGATCTCTAATTCGCCGCGCGCGACCTGCTCGGCCACCTGGTACGAATACATCCGCGCCACGCCACGCCCGGCGACGGCGGACGCCACGGCCGCATAGGCGGCGCTTCCTGTCCGGCCTCACCGGAGGAATCATCATGGTGCTGGCGGCCTCCGTCATTCTGCCGCACACTTCGGCCACGCGGCGCGGCATCGTCGGCGGCGTGATCTTTGCGGGCGTCGGGCTCGGCGTCGCCGCGTCGGGCTCGCTGGTGGCTGCTGCTCCAGCAGGGTTTGCAGCAGAGCTGGTATGGGCTTGGTGCGCTCTCGTCTGTACTCACGCTAGCGAGCTGGTGGAGCTGGCCTGCTGAGTCTAAGGCCGATGCGGCGACTTCGCATCACGCGAAGCACGACCATGCTTCGCCCGCTGTCCGCGCCCTGCTGGTCCAATACGGCCTCAACGCGGTGGCCCTGGTGCCGCACATGGTCTTCATCGTCGATTTCGTCGCGGGCGGGCTCGGCCAGGGCATCGCGGCCGGCCCCCGCTACTGGGGGCTGTACGGCCTTGGCGCAATCGTCGGCCCGCTGGTCACCGGCCATCTCGGCGATCGCCCGGATTTGGATCGGCGCTGCGGGCCGCCGGCGCGATCAGGAATACCGCATCACGCCGTCGTCGATCCGGCCGAACCGCAAGGAGACGATGTCGAACGCATAGTTCTGGTAGAGCCGCCACGGCTGCTTCGAGCCCTGCTTCGGCATCTTCGCGACCGAGCGCTGCACGTAACCGGAGGTAAAATCGAGCGACGGCTGCGCGGTGATCTCCGGGTCGTCATTATGCGGCATGCACTGCCGGAAATTGTGCCGGTCCATGTAATTGATGAGCCGGCAGACATATTCGCAGGTGAGGTCGCATTTCAGCGTCCATGATGCGTTGGTGTAACCGAAGGCCGAAGCCATGTTCGGCACGTCGGCATACATCATGCCCTTGTAGGTCAGCGTATCGGCGAAATCGACGGCGCGGCCGTCGACACTGATGTCGAGACCGCCGACGACCTGGAGCACCAGCCCCGTCGCGGTCACGACGATGTCGGCCGCAAGCTCGCTGCCGTCCTTCAGGCGGATGCCGTCGT
Source organism: Bradyrhizobium sp. 197 (assembly GCF_023073375.1). Taxonomy (NCBI): domain Bacteria; kingdom Pseudomonadati; phylum Pseudomonadota; class Alphaproteobacteria; order Hyphomicrobiales; family Nitrobacteraceae; genus Bradyrhizobium; species Bradyrhizobium sp. 197. Next base: position 21,207 of record NZ_JADPJJ010000055.1, read on the forward strand.
GGATGAACGTGTCGATCTCCTTGGTGACCACGGAGGCGCGCTGCTCGCGGATCGCCTTGAACAGATCGCCATCCGGCACGAGGCAGAGCCGCTGGTCCCAGGGATTGTAGCGCGGCGTGAAATGGGTCGCGACGTCGTAGTCGGATCCGAGGGCCATCTGTACGCCCTTGAGAACCAGCTCCTTCACCTTCGCAGGACGGCGGCGGCTGAGCTGGAAGAAGAACATCCCCCACATCACGTTGCGCCATCGGATCAGATGATAGGCAAGGCGCGTCGGCAGATTGCGGCGCAATTTGTTGGCGACGGGATCCTGCGCCGGACGCGACACCACATAGGTCGGCGAGCGCTGGAGCATCGTGACCTGCGCAGCCGTCTTGGCGAGCTCCGGCACCAGCGTCACCGCGGTCGCGCCCGAGCCGATCACGACGACGCGCTTGCCCGCGCAGTCGATGTCGTCGGTCCATTTCTGCGGATGCACGATGCGCCCGGCGAAATCCGCGACGCCCGAAAACTCCGGCGTGTAGCCCGCCTCGTATTTGTAATAGCCCGAGCACATGAACAGAAAATTGCAGGTGAAGCGCACGGTTTCGGTCGCGCCCTCGCCCGTGATGCGCTCGACCTCGATCGTCCAGCGCGCCTCACTCGTCGACCACGCCGCACGCTTGACACGATGGCGGAAGCGAATGTGCTTCTCGATGCCGTTCTCGGCTGCGGTTTCGCGCACGTAATTCAGGATCTGCGACCCGTCGGCGATCGCCTTCGGGTCGGTCCTCGGCTTGAAGGAATAGCCGAGCGTGAACATGTCGCTGTCGGAGCGGACGCCGGGATAGCGAAACAGGTCCCAGGTGCCGCCGATGCAGTCGCGCCCCTCGAGGATGACGTAGCGCTTGCCCGGGCATTTGGTCTGAAGATGATAGCCGGCGCCGATGCCGGACAGGCCGGCACCGACGATCAGCACATCGAAATGGTCTTGCATCGTTTCCCCGCAGCCGAGGATTGTCCGCTCGCGGGCGCTGCGCGTCAACTCGCAATCATCTCCCGACACAGCCACGACGAGAGGCGCGCGCGTTGCGTTCAAAACAACGAAGCCCCGGATTGCTCCGGGACTTCGCCTCGATGATCAGTCAGATCAGCGGATCAGTACCGGTAGTGGTCCGACTTGTACGGACCTTCCTGCTTCACGCCGATGTAGTCGGCCTGGTCCTTGCGCAGTTCGGTGAGCTTGACGCCGATCTTGGCGAGGTGCAGGCGCGCGACCTTTTCGTCGAGCGATTTCGGCAGCACGTAGACTTCCTTCTTGTACTTGCCGTCCTTGTTGTTGGCGAAAAGCTCGATCTGCGCCAGCGTCTGGTTGGTGAAGGAGGCCGACATCACGAACGAGGGATGGCCCATGGCGTTGCCGAGATTCACCAGGCGGCCTTCCGACAGCATGATGATGCGGTGCTTGTCGGGAAATTCGATCTCGTCGACCTGCGGCTTGACGTTGGTCCACTTCAAGTTGCGCAGACCCGCGATTTGGATCTCGTTGTCGAAGTGGCCGATGTTGCAGACGATGGCGCGATCCTTCATCGCGCGCATGTGCTCGATGGTGATGATGTCCTTGTTGCCGGTCGCGGTGACGAAGATGTCGGCGCGGGGGGCGGCGTCTTCCATGGTCACGACTTCGTAGCCTTCCATCGCAGCCTGGAGCGCGCAGATCGGATCGACTTCCGAGACCAGCACGCGGCAGCCGGCCTGGCGCAGCGAAGCGGCCGAACCCTTGCCAACGTCGCCGAAGCCCGCGACCATCGCGACCTTGCCCGACATCATCACGTCGGTGCCGCGGCGGATGCCATCGACCAGCGATTCACGGCAGCCATAGAGGTTGTCGAACTTCGATTTGGTGACGCTGTCGTTGACGTTGATGGCAGGCCACAGCAGTGTGCCCGCCTTTTGCATGTCATAGAGACGATGCACGCCCGTGGTGGTTTCTTCGGAAACGCCCTTGATGCTCTTGGCGATCCCGGCGAAGTAGCCCTTTGGCTTTTCCTTGAGCTGCTTCTTCAGAAGCGCGAAGAATACTTCCTCTTCTTCCGAACCCGGGTTGTCCAGGAACTTGGTGTCGCCGTTCTCGGCGCGCAAACCGAGATGGACGTACATGGTGGCGTCGCCGCCGTCGTCGAGGATCATGTTCGGGTGACCGCCGCCGTGCCAGTCGAACAGCTTGGCGGTGTAGTCCCAGTATTCGGTAAGACTCTCGCCCTTGACCGCGAACACCGGAATGCCGGCGGCCGCGATCGCAGCCGCGGCGTGGTCTTGCGTCGAATAGATGTTGCAGGAGACCCAGCGGATGTCGGCGCCGAGTGCGGCCAGCGTCTCGATCAGCACGCCAGTCTGGATCGTCATATGCAGCGAGCCGGCGATGCGTGCGCCCTTCAGCGGCTGCTTCGGGCCGTATTCTTCCCGCGTGGCCATCAGGCCGGGCATCTCGGTCTCGGCCAGCGAGAGTTCCTTGCGGCCGAAATCGGCGAGCGAAAGGTCCTTGACGATGTAGTCGGTGAAGCCGGGCTTCGCATTCATAGCGGAGGTCCTGTTGTTGAATTGGTCATTCCGGGTCGCCCTCGAAGAGACAAACCCGGAATCTCGATACAATGGATAAGGTTCCGGGTTCGCCGCTGTCGCGGCGCCCCGGAAATGACGTCGGTGATCAGACGGCGCGCTTGAGCGCTTCGACGAGATCGGTCTTCTCCCAGGAGAAGCCGCCCTCGTTGTCGGGCGTGCGGCCGAAATGGCCGTAGGCGGAGGTGCGCGCATAGATCGGGCGGTTGAGATCGAGATGGCTGCGGATGCCGCGCGGGGTGAGATCCATCGCCTTGGCGGCGGCCTTCTCGAGCTGGTCCTCCGACACCTTACCGGTGCCGTGGGTGTCGATGTAGATCGACAGCGGGCGCGCCACGCCGATGGCGTAAGCGAGCTGCAGCGTGCAGCGATCGGCGAGACCGGCCGCGACGATGTTCTTGGCAACGTAGCGGGCAGCGTAAGCCGCGGAGCGGTCGACCTTGGTCGGATCCTTGCCGGAGAACGCGCCGCCGCCGTGCGGGGCCGCACCACCGTAGGTGTCGACGATGATCTTGCGGCCGGTCAGGCCGGAATCGCCGTCGGGACCGCCGATGTAGAACTTGCCGGTCGGGTTGATGTGCCAGATGGTTTTCGCCGTGATCCAATCCTTCGGCAGCGCCTCGCGCACGTAGGGCTCGACGATGTCGCGAATTTGCTTGGACGAGATGTCCTCGACGAGATGCTGATGCGACACCACGATCTCGCGCACGCCGACCGGCTTGCCGTTCTCGTACTGCACGGTGACCTGGCTCTTGGAGTCAGGGCCCAGCACCTTCTCGCGGCCCGAGTGGCGCGCTTCGGAGATGAGGCGGAGGATCTTGTGGGCGTAGAAGATCGGCGCCGGCATCAGATCGGGCGTCTCGTTGGTGGCGTAGCCGAACATGATGCCCTGGTCGCCTGCGCCTTCTTCCTTGACCTCGCCCGGCTGCAGCGCATCGACGCCCTGCGCGATGTCGGCGGACTGCGGATGCAAGAGGATCTCGATGTCAGCGGTGTTCCAGTGGAAGCCGTCCTGCTCGTAGCCGATGTCCTTGATCGCGGCGCGGACGACGCCTTCGATCTGCTCGTTGGTGACGGATGCGGGACCGCGGGTCTCGCCGGCGATCACGACCTTGTTGGTGGTCGCGAGCGTTTCGCAGGCGGCACGAATTTGCCAGGGATCGATGCCTGCTTTCGGTCCTTCGCGGTAGAACAGATCGACGATCTCGTCGGAGATCCGGTCGCACACCTTGTCCGGATGGCCTTCGGACACGGACTCGCTGGTGAAGAGATAGGACGCGCGCATCAGTAACCCCTTGTTCCGCCGCTAGCTGGCGGACGTTGCGATATTTAGCTTTGGATGATGTCAATCACGCCGGCGCGAGATGACGTAGGATTCGTCGAGAAACCAGAGCCCATTGTACTTTCGCAGCACGTCCCTGGCGGCATCCAGAGTGCGGCCGTTTTGAGTCATTTCTGTCAACCGGTCGTCCTCGATCTGGGCGACGTACACTGCCGCATTCCACGCTGCAAAGGCCGTCGAGGTGCCGATAGTGCCTGTCACCTCGTTGGGCAGAGCTTCCATATCATACCTGAAGATCGAGCGGTTATCCGCATAAGCATTAAAATTTAAGTCGCGGCCCACCGAGCCGAGCTCGTACTTCACTGCGCGCAATAGCTCATGACGGCTCACTGAGAAAGGATTTTCTCCGGGCCAGATCGCCTGGATCATTTCCATGCCCGGATCCTGGCCGTGGGAGTGAATTCCGATCAGGCGCCCGCCCGCCCGCAAGGCCCGCGCCAGAGGCGCAATGATCCGTTTTGCCCGAAAATTGACCGAGGACAGCGCGCGGTATGGCTGGGATGCAATAACGAGGTCGAAATTGGCCTCGGTCTGGCCTGGCCGCGGAATGGTCGAATCGAGCAGAAACCGCTGGTCTTCCCGGTAAAGCACCAGCACGACAGGCCGCTCATACAGCGGCATGCCCGTGCGCGGGCTGACCGCCGCGCGCCAATTCTGCTCCAAAAACGGCTTCAGCTCCGCGATCTGGGTCTCGAACTCGCCCGAGGAAGCCCCCCGCAAGGGAACCTCGTGCCAGACCGTCGCGGCGGCCGCCGCGGGCGATGCCGGCGTGAGCCAGGGCGCCTCGGAGTAGAGCATGTTGGTAAAGACGAACACCGACGCCGGATGCTCGAAAATGCGATCCGGCACCTTCTCCAGCGTCAGACGGAGGTCTTCGAGGCTGAGCTCCTTGCCGGCGACATAGAACGGCATGTGCGGAAAGCGCTGATGCATCGAGCGCAGCACGCGCGCCAGCACCGTGCCGTCGCCCACGCCGGCGTCGAACACGCGCAGCGCCGGGGGCCGCGGATGGATGCTGGCAAGCTCCAGCGCCACGCGCTCGGCTACCACCCGCTTCTCACTGCAAGTGTGGACGAACAGCAGGTATTTCTGGCGGTTTTCGAAAAAGCGGAAATTGCCGCGCGGATCGCGCTTTTCCGGCGGCACCTGAAGCCCCCGCGGGGGCGGCACGCCGCCGGCCATCGATGCGGCCATGTAGGCCTGGATCCGGTCCAGCGTGTCGATGGTGATGCGCTTGCCCTCGCGCAAGCGGTGCACGAGCTTCCCATCGTTCACCGCGCGCCGGCCGAACGTCGACTCCGCCATGTCCGCCTTACGGCAGAACTCGGTGATTTGGCTCAGGATTTCGTCGTTCTTCATGGAGTGGGACGCGGTGGGCAGAAGGGTTGGGTATTGCCTCCTAGCAAAATCTGCCCACCAAGGGAATAGGAGATCGAGCCGCCTTCCGTTTGCCGTGTGCACAATGGCGAGGCCGTGAACCACGGCGCCCCGCCAGGCAACAAACAGACGCCTCTCCTCAACGGGACCACCGCCAATGCGTCGCCTGCTCGTCGCGTTCTGCCTGCTCGCCGCAACCCTGTGGTCGGCGCCCGCTTTTGCGCAGGCGCGCAGCCAGCTTGGGCCGCTCTGCACTACCGACACCACGCCGGCGGATCAGATGATCGACGCCTGCACCAGGATCATTGCGCTGAAGGTGTTCAAAGGCGCGCAGCTCGCGACGGTCTACTTCTGGCGCGCGGTAGGCTGGAACAAGAAGGGCGATTACGCCAAGGTCATCACTGACGCCACGGAAGCGATCCGGCTCCAGCCGAACCAGGCACTCCTCAACCTGCGCGGCTCGGCGTATTACGACAAAGGCGACTACGAGATCGCGGTCGCCGATTTCGACGATGCGCTGAAGCTCGGCCCGCCTGATGGCACCATCTTCCACAATCGCGGCAATGCCTGGCGCGGCAAAGGCGATTACGCCAAGGCGATCGCCGACTACGACATGTCGATCACGGCCAATCCGAAATCGGCATTCTCGTACCAGAACCGCGGCATCTCCAAGGAGGCGCTCGGGGACCTCGACGGCGCGCTCGCCGATATCAACCAGGCGATCCGGCTCGACCCGACGCTGCCGCAGCCGCTGGTCAACCGGACCGCCATCTGGCGTCTCAGAGGCGATTACGATCGCGCGATTGCCGACGGCAGCGAAGCGATCCGGCTCGCGAAGGAAAAGCCGCACGCCAACATCATGACGCCGCCGAACAGCGTGCTGATCTCGGGCTACACCCATCGCGCGCTCGCCTACGAGGCAAAAGGCGACTACGCGCACGCGCGAGACGACTACAAGGCGACGCTGGCGATCGTGGCATCCGATGCCGGCAGCAAGGCCAACCAGGCCACCGCAAAGGTGCGGCTGTCGCTGGTCACGGACGCAAGCGCGCCGATCCCGCGCGATGCCCCGTCAGCAGTGACGCAGCCGGCACAGGCACCGGCTCCTCAGCAAACGAACACAGCCCCCTCACCTGCTCCGGACGCTCGCGGCACGCGCATGGCGCTGATCATCGGCAACGGCGCCTATGCGCATGTCAAGGCGCTGCCCAATCCGCCCAACGACGCACGCGCCGTCGCGAAGAGCCTGCGCGACATCGGCTTCACCGTGTCGGAAGGCGTCGATCTCGACCGCGCAACGATGCAGAGGATGACGCGCGACTTTTTGCTGGAGACGGCGCGGGCGCAGGTGGTGGTGGTTTATTATGCCGGCCACGGCGTGCAGGTCGACGGCCGCAACTATCTCATTCCGGTCGACGTCGAACTCAAGCCGGGCGCGAGCATGACGGACGCGATGATCGACATGGACACGATCATGGCCGGCCTCGACGACCAGGTCCGCACCAACATTCTGATCTTCGATGCCTGCCGCAATAATCCGATGGCACAACGGGTCGCATCGGCCGGCACCAACCGCACCCTCGAGGGGGCCTCGGGCCTCGCGGCGCCAACCAGCCTGGGGACGGGCGCGACGCTCGGCGCGGGCACGCTGATCGCCTTCGCTACCGCACCGGGCCAGGTCGCGCTCGACGGCGAAGGCGCCAACTCGCCGTTCTCCGCCGCGCTCTCCCGCCATCTCGGCACGCCCGGCCTGGAAGTGCAGCAGATGCTGACGCGGGTGCGGGCCGAGGTGGTCTCGAGCACGAAGAACAAGCAGGTGCCGTGGTCGAACTCGTCCCTGCTGGGCGAGGTTTATCTGGCGGAGAAGTGAGATATTCTCGTGCCCCGGACGCAGCGCAGCGCCTCTTCAGCGGTGCGCTGCAGAGCCGGGGCCCATGTCTCCGCGATGCAGTTCGTGGCCTTCTGGGTCCCGGCTCTGCGCAGCAACGCTAAAGCGTTGCTGCGCCTCCGAGACACGAGCGAGGGGAGCGTCGCACCAACCTGTCAGTTGCCCCACACTTCCTTTGCGATCTCCACCGCAAGGCCGAGCTTGGCCCACTGTTCTTCTTCGGAGAGGACGTTGCCCTCTTCCGTCGACGCAAAACCGCACTGCGGGGAGAGCGCAAGCTGCTCAAGCGGCACGAACTTGGCGGCTTCTTCCAGACGGCGCTTGATGGCGTCCTTGTTCTCGAGCTCGCCGAATTTCGAGGTGATGACGCCGACCACGACGACCTTGTTGCCCTTGGGCAGGAAGCGCAGCGGCTCGAAGCCGCCAGCACGGTCGCTGTCGTATTCCAGGAAGTAACCATCGTAATTTGTGCCGGCGAGCATGGTCTCGGCCACGGGCTCGTAGCCGCCTGAAGAAATCCAGGTCGAGCGGAAATTGCCGCGGCAGACATGGGTCGTTACCACCATGTCGGCCGGCTTCTCGGCCAGCGCGTAGTTGATGATGCGCGCATAGATCTGCTGGAGACCCTCGGGATTGTCGCCGCGCTCGCGTGCCTTCTGCAATTCGTCCTGCGAGCAGAGATAGGCCCACACGGTGTCGTCGAACTGGAGATAGCGGCAGCCGGCGTCGTAGAACGCCTTCACGGCCTTGCGGTAGGTCTTGCCGAGGTCCTCGTAGAAGGCGTCGAGATCGGGATAGACGTCCTTGGAGATCGCCTTGCGGCCGCCGCGGAAGTGCAGCACCGCCGGCGACGGGATCGTCATCTTGGCGGTGACGTGAGCCTGATCGGCGACCTTCTTCAGGAAGCGGAAATGGTCCAGCATCGGATGGTCATCGGGAAAGTCGAGCTTGCCGATCACCCGCACCGCGTCGTGCCGCGTCTCGACGCCCGCGAACTGGATGCCCGTGTCGGGGTGGAACATTTCGCAGCCGGTGAGCTTGGCCAGGAAGTCGAAATGCCACCAGGAGCGGCGGAATTCGCCGTCGGTTGCGAGCTTCAGGCCGACCGAGGCCTGCTTGTGCACGACCTTCTCGATCTCCATGTCCTCGATCTTGCGCAGATCGTCGGCCGAGATCTCCCCCTTCTCCAGCCTGGCGCGGGCTTCCTTAATCTTGGCAGGACGCAGAAGGCTGCCGACCTCATCGGCGCGGAAGGGGGCTTTGGTTCGCTGCATTCTTCTAACTCCCGGAAATCTCTAGTGGGCGGCCGCTCCGGCGACGCCGAGATGGCGCTCCAGCACCGACGGGTCGGCCTTCAGCGCGGCGCTCGGGGCGTCGTGGACGATCGTTCCGCGCTCCAATATCACAACGCGGTCGGCCAGCCCCAGAATTTTTTGGGCATTCTGCTCGACGATGATCGAGCAGATGCCGCCCGCCCGAGTGATGGCGCCGATCGCCTTTAACAGCTCCTCGACGATGATGGGGGCAAGGCCCTCGGTCGGCTCGTCCAGGAGAAGGACCTTCGGATTGAGGGTCAGTGCGCGGCCAATCGCCAGCATCTGCTGCTCGCCACCGGAGAGCTGGTTGCCAAAATTGCTCCGCCGCTCCTTCAGCCGCGGGAACATCTCGTAGACCCTCTCGACGGTCCAGGAACCGGGCTGGGCCACCGCGGTCATGTTTTCTTCTACCGTGAGCGAGCGAAAGATATTGCGCTCCTGCGGCACCCAGCCGATGCCGGCGCGCGCCCGCTGGTCGGGCCGCAAGGTCGTGACGTCAGCACCGGCCAGCTCGACAGTGCCGGAGAAGCGCCGGGTCACGCCGACGATCGAATTGATCAGCGTGGTCTTGCCGGTGCCGTTGCGCCCCAACAGCGCCAGCACCTGGCCCTCGGCGAGACGCAGGGACATGTTCGGCAGCACCACCGCTTCGCCGTAGCCGGCGCGAAGCGAATCGATCGCGAGCAGGTCAGACATTGACCGCCTCCTCGCCGAGATAGACCGCCTTGACCTGCGGGTCGCGCGCGACCTGCTCGGGCGGGCCTTCGGTGAGCAGCGCGCCCGAGACCAGCACCGAGATGCGGTCGGCAAAGGAGAAGACAAGGTCCATGTCGTGCTCGATCAGGAGCACGGTGACGTCGCGCGGCAGGCTGCCTACGACGGCGAGAATGTCGTGGCACTCGCTCTCGGGCACGCCGGCGGCAGGCTCGTCCAGCAGCAGCACGCGCGGCTTGCCCGCGATCGCGACCGCGATCTCGAGCAGGCGCTGCTTGCCGTAAGGAAGCGTCACGGTCTGTTCGTTCATGACGTCGAGCAGATGGAAGCGCGTCAGGAGGTCGGCGATCTCGCCGTTGACGTCGCTGCGCGTGCCCATCCGCCGCCACCAGTCGCCGCCATGGCCGAGGCGCTCGGAAACCGCGAGACCGATGGTCTCGAGCGGCGTCAGGTCGGGATAGAGCTGGTTGATCTGGAAGGTGCGCGACAGGCCGCGCAACACGCGCTTGTGCACGGGAATATCGGTGATGTCCTGGCCTTCAAGCAGAATGCGGCCAGAGTTCGGCTTGAGCACGCCGGTGAGCAGGTTGATGACCGTGGTCTTGCCGGCGCCGTTCGGACCGATCAGCGCGTGGCGGGCGCCTTGTTCGATTTTTAGCGACAAGTCGCGGGTGACGCGCAGCCCGCCGAACTGCTTTTCGAGATTTTGGGTTTCGAGCGCGATGGTCATGCGTCGCTCTCCGGCACGGCAACCACGGCCTTGCGCCCGGCAATCTGTTTGATGACCAGGTTCGGCAAATACAGCACCCAGCGATGCAGGCGCTGACGGCCGATCAGGACGATCACGACCAGCACCAGGCCGATCCAGAACTGCCAGTATTGCGGGGTGATGGTGGAGAACAATTCCTGGAGCATGCGGAACAGCACCGCGCCAACCAGCCCGCCATAAAGATAGCCGGTGCCGCCGATCACGAGCACCAGCATCAGGTCCGCCGAGCGCTCGAAGGCGAACACATCGAGCGAGGCGATCGCGGTGGTCTGGGTGAACAGCGCGCCGGCGATGCCGGCATAGAACGCCGCGAGCGTGTAGATCGCGATCAGGCGGCGGTTGACGGGGATGCCGATGGCGGCAGCGCGCAACGGATTGTTCTTGATCGCCCGCAATGACAGGCCGAACGGGGAATGCACGACGCGGCGGGCGAACAGGAACAACAGGAACAGAACGGCGAGCGAATAGAAGAATCCGGTCTTGCCGAACATGTCGAACGGGATTTCGCCGAAGATCGGCTGCATCTCGATGCCTTGCAGCCCGTCGGTGCCGCCGGTGATGTTGGAGAAGCGTTCGGCCAGCGCCTCAAGCAGCAGCGCGATGCCGAGCGTCACCATCAGCCGCGTCAAGTCGACGCCGCGGATCACCAGGAAGCTGGTGGCAAAGCCGAGCACCATCGCGACAAGGCCGGCGACGACAAGCGCAAGCACGGGCTCGTTGACGATCCCGTGCAGCGCAAGAAGCCCCGCCGCATAGGCGCCAACGCCGAAGAAGGCGGCATGGCCGAGCGAGACGATGCCGGCGTAGCCGAGGACGAGGTCGAGCGACATCGCAAACAGCGCCAGCCGCAGGATGTCGGTCATGATCAAATAGCGCGTGGGAAATGCGAAGCCACAGGCCAGCACGATCAGCCAGAAAGCGGCCTCGCCATAGTGCCAGCGTGCCTGGCGCTGGGCGTGATAGCCGACGTCGGAGGAGGCGCTCATCGGCCAACTCAACGCGCGGCCGTGCGGCCGAACAGACCGTTCGGGCGCCAGATCAGGATCACGATCATCATGGTGTAGATCACGAAAGGTCCCATCTTCGGCACATAATATTTGCCGGCAACGTCGCCGATGCCGAGCAGGAGCGAGGCCAGAAACGGGCCGGTGATCGAGGACGAGCCGCCGACGGTGACCACGATCAGGAAGTAGATCATGAACTTCAGCGGGAAATACGGGTCGAGGCCGAGGATCTCGGCGCTCAGCGCGCCGCCGAGGCCGGCGAGGCCGCAACCGAAGGCAAATGTAAAGGCGAACACCTGCGGCACGTTGATGCCGAGGCCGCTCGCGGCGCGGGGATCATCGACCGCGGCGCGCAGGCGGCTGCCGAACCGGGTCTTGGCCAGCACCATCTGGAGACCGATGGTGAGCAGCCCGCAGATCACGATGATCATCAGGCGGTAGCGACCGATGCCGACGCCGAACACGTCGAACTGGCCTTGGAGCGCGGCCGGCAGGTTGATGAAGACCCGCGACGAGCCCTGGATGTAATCGACAGCCGCGACCGACATGAAGGTAAGACCAATGGTGAACAGCACCTGGTCGAGATGGCTGCGCGCATAGAGGTGTCGGTATAGCGTGCGCTCGAGCACGATGCCGATCGCAGCAGCGGAGACGAAGGCAAGCGGAAGTGCGGCGAAGAACGGCCAGCCCATCCGGTTGACCAGCACCATGCAGACATAGCCGCCGGCCATGGCGAAGGCGCCGTGGGCGAGGTTGACGAAGTTCATCAGGCCGAGCGTGACCGCAAGCCCGCAAGCGAGCACGAACAGCAGCATGCCGTAGGCAACGCCATCGAACAGGTTGGTGAGGATAGAGGTCATCGTCTCAGCTTGGACTTGGGCGTCGTGGCCGGGCTTGTCCCGGCCATCCACGTTCTGCCTGGTTTTCCCGGCTTTGCGTGGATGCCCGGGACATGCCCGGGCACGACGCAGACACCGGAGGCGGGCTCCGGGATGACGCGCTTTCGCGCGTCACTTCTTGGTCTTACCGAGATCCTTGACAGCCTCGAAGGTCGCGAACTCTACGTTGTAGAGCTCGCCGTCGACCTTCTCGACCTTCCGGATGTAGATGTTCTGCACGATGTCGCGGGTCTCGGGGTCGATCGAGATCGGGCCGCGCGGGCTCTCCCACTTCTGGCCCTTCATGGCTTCGACCAGCTTGGTGCCGTCGGTGTCGCCGTTGGTCTTCTTCAGCGCTTCGTAGATCAGGTGAATGCCGTCATAGCCGCTCACCGCCATGAAGCCCGGCCGGTTTCCGTACGCCTTCTTGTAGGCCGCGACGAAATCCTTGTTCATCTGCGAGGGATGCGCCGCCGAATAGAGGTGCGCGGTGACCGTGCCCAGCACGGCGTCGCCCATGTTGTTGAGGAGGTCGTCGTCGGTGACGTCGCCCGGTCCGATCACCTTGATGCCGGCCTTGTCGAGCCCACGCTCGGCATACTGCTTCATGAAGTTGCCGCCCTGGCCGGCCGGCACGAACACGAAGATCGCGTCGGGTTTTGCGTCCTTCATGCGCTGGAGGAACGGTGCGAAATCGGGATTGGCAAGCGGCGTCTTCACCTCTTCGACCACCTCGCCGCCGCCGGCGGTGAAGTTCTGCTTGAAGAAGTTGAGCGCGTCATTGCCCGGCGCATAGTCCGAGGTCAGCGTCGCCACCTTCTTGATGCCGTTCTTCACCGCCCAGTCGGCGATGATGGTGGAGGACTGCGCCAGCGTGAAGCTGGTGCGCACGATATAGGGCGAGCGCTCGGTGATGATGGAGGTGCCGGCCGCCATCACGACTTCCGGGATCTTGGCCTGCGTCGCGAGCGGAGCCGCAGCGAGCGCGGCCGGCGTCACGCCAAAGCCGGCGATGAAATTGACCTTGTCGTTGACGATCAGTTCCTGCGCGGCCGTCTTGGTCTTGTCCGGCACCGCGCCGTCGTCCCTGAGGATGATCTCGATCTTCTTGCCGGCGACGGTGTCGCCGTTCTGCTGCATGTAGAGCTTGATCGCGTTCTCGATCTGCTTGCCGGTCGAGGCCTGGCCGCCGGTCATCGGCAGGATCAGGCCGACCTTGACGCTGTCCTCGGCCTTGGCCGGAGCGACGGCAGCAAGGCCGGCGATGGCGGCCACTGCTGCGGCCCAAACAGCCTTATGAGACAATTGTTTGCGTTCGAACATCAGATGTCCTCCCCTTCATTCCTGATCTCTTGTGCGCCGGACCGAGTGCCCGGTCCTTGCGCTAAGTTTAGGTCACGCACGCGTGATGTCGCGCGCCACAAGGCGTCTTTCGCGCCCTTATTGTCAATCGGACGTTTGGCGACCATTCGGCGCAAGCCGAGCGTTCCGATTGCCGACATCCGAAAGCGATGTCGGAGTTACGTCGGGGTAACCCGGGCATCGCGATTGCGGTCGCCATCATTTGTACGATTGTACAAATAAAATGGACCTGTCAACGAAAAAGCCCCCTCGCTGATCAAGCCACTTTGCCGCGAGCCCTTGCCGGAGTCTACAAACGCAGCCAGCCGGGTGGATGGAGGATTTCGCCTTTCATTTGCAGAATTTGAACATCTTCGTGGCTTGGATCGGCATTCGCCGGTAGCTAATTACCTACCTCGAATAAGTCTCTTTTACCTTGTTGAAGGCTACTCTCACGGCGCCAGCCCTGGCGTCCAAAATGACTGACCTCGCGCGTGCCGGTACAATGCCCAAGTTTTTTCGTTCCCTCCTGATCCTTCTCACACTCGCCGGGGGGCTATCCGGCTGCGGCACCGTGAACGAAAAGCTCTCGTCCGGCATGGGCGACTACGTCCCGCAATGGGCCGGCGGTCTGCCGGCCGACGCACCGCCGCGACCCGGCACGCCGCAATACGATGCGTACCTGAAGGAGCGCGAGCGCAAGCGGCTAATGCCGGCAGCGGATCGCGAAAAGGAAGAGCAGGCGCAGAAGGGCGCAACGGGGTCTACGTCGGGCAACGCGGTGCGCTAGAACAGTGCGCTCCCTCGCCCTGCAAGCGGGAGCGGTGAAGCAACATCAATCCATAAACACCACGGTCTTGCGGCCGTTGAGGATGACGCGGTCGTCGAGGTGGTAGCGGATCGCACGCGCCAGCACGCGACGCTCGATGTCGCGGCCCTTGCGGACGAGATCCTCCGGCGTATCGCGATGGCTGATGCGCTCGACGTCCTGGTCGATGATCGGGCCCTCGTCGAGATCGCGTGTGACGTAATGCGCGGTGGCGCCGATCAGCTTGACGCCGCGCTCATGGGCCTGGTGATAGGGTTTTGCGCCCTTGAAACCCGGCAGGAACGAGTGGTGGATGTTGATGCAGCGGCCCGACAGATTTGCCGAGAGATCGTCCGACAATATCTGCATGTAGCGGGCGAGCACGACGAGATCGGCCCCGGTCTTGGCGACGAGGTCGAGGATCTGCGCCTCCTGCTCGCGCTTGGTCTCTTTCGTAACAGGCAGATAGTGGAAGGGAACCCCGCCGAAATCGAGCCCGTCATAGACCTCGCGCGGATGGTTGGAAACGATTGCGGCCAAATTCATCGGCAGCTCGCCGGTGCGCCAACGATAGAGGATGTCGACTAGGCAGTGGTCGGACTTCGACACCAGCAGCATCACCTTGCGATGCGCGGCACGGTCGCGCATCTGCCATTCCATGCCGAAACGCTCGGCAATCGCGGCAAAGCCGGTCTGGAGCGCCGACAGCTCCACGGCAAGGTCGGCGGCGGTGAACACCACCCGCATGAAGAACTTCTTGGTCTCGATGTCGTCGAACTGCTGGGCGTCGAGAATGTTCTGTCCGTTATGGGCCAGGAAGGTCGACACTGCCGAGACGATGCCGGGACGATCCGGACAGGACAGGGTCAGGACATATTGATGATCGGGCATGGGCCTTGATGAAGGTTTGGGCAGCGGCTGCGAAACGACCCGCGATTTGCGCACTGCTCTATCACCGACCCCACCCTTGCGCCAATCCCAAGACTTGAATGAACATAATGCGAGGAATCAGGCTGAATGTACCATTGCTTTGATTGACCGGAGTGCGCCGATGGCCGACCGCTTGAACGGTTACCGCATCCTGATCCTGGAAACGCGCGAGGAGGCGCAGTTCTCGAAGCTGCTGGCCGAGCAAGGCGCCGAGGTCGTGCAGTGCCCGATGTTCACCATCCAGGATGCACCCGACCCCGCCCCGGTCGAGGCCTGGATCCGCCGTGCCGTCGACAAACCGTTCGACGACCTCGTCCTGATGACCGGCGAAGGCCTGCGCCGGATCATGAAACTCGCCGTCGCGCGCGGGCTCGACCAAGCCTTTGTCGCGGCGCTCGGCAAGGCGCGAAAATTCACCCGTGGCCCGAAGCCCGGCAAGGCACTGCGCGAAGTCGGACTCGAAGCGCAGCAGACCACGGAGAAGCCGACCACCGAGGGCGTGATCGAGATGCTCGGCAAGCTCGACCTGAAGGGGCATCGCCTCGGCCTCCAGCTCTATCCTGACAAGGACCACAGCGCGCTGACCGGCGCGCTTGCCGCGCAAGGCGCCGTTGTCGATGCCGTGCTGCCTTATGCCTACGACTCAAAGGCAGCGGATGCGAACATCGTCACCGCGATCGACGACATGGTCGAGGGGCGAATCGATTCGATTGCGCTGACCAATCTTGGCCAAGTGCGCCGCCTGATCGAAGCCGCGAAGGCGCATGGCAGCGAGGCGAAGCTGCGCGCAGGTTTCGAGCGCACTTTGATCGCCTCGGTGGGACCTGCTGTCTCAGGCGAACTCGCCGCGCATGGCCTGCGCACCGACGTCTCGCCCGCGGATGAAGCTTATTTCATGCGGCCGCTGATCTCGGCGATGGCCGCGGCGCTGGCGGAGCGGAAGCCGAGACCCGCGGCGACGTAGGAGCCGAGCGCGGGGCCGGCCTGCGGCGGCGCCGATTGACACGAGCATCGCCAGCGCTAGGTTGCCGAACAGCAAGAAGAAGCAACAAGGCAAGGGAATCGCCGTGATACGCGCCATCGCGCCTTGAGCACAGCCGCACGACCCTCCGCGCTCGCGCCGTTTCGCATCCGCAACTACCGCTTCCAATGGCCATCCGATCTGCTCACCTCCTGGGCGTTCGAGGTCGAGACTCTCGTGCTCGGTTGGTACATTCTGATCGAGACCGGCTCGGTGTTGCTGCTCACCGTGCTTGCGTCGCTGCAATTCGTCGGAACGCTCGTCGCACCGGTGCTCGGCATGATCGGCGACCGCATGGGTCATCGCGATCTCCTGGTCGTAATGCGCCTTGCCTATACGGTGCTTTCGTCGACCATCATGGCTCTGGCCCTGACCGGTCATCTGTCGCCGCTGAGCGTCATGATCATCGTCGCGATCATGGGCCTGATCCGCCCCTCCGATCTCGGCGTTCGCGGCGCGCTGCTTGCCGAGATCATGCCGGCCGAGCAACTGGTGGGCGCCATCAGCGTTGCGCGCACGACCCAGGACAGCGCGCGCATCGCCGGCGCGTTGACGGGCGCCGGGCTGTTCGCCGTCCTCGGCATTGGCCTCGTTTATGTGGCGATCGCCTGTCTCTATTTTGTGGCAGCGCTTCTCATGCTCTGCCTGACCCGGCCGGAAAAAACAGTTGTCACAACTGATCTCCCGGCGAACGGCCGCGCCGTTTCGAGATTGCTGGGCGATTTGAAGGAAGGGATCGTCTACGCCTGGAATGGCCCGGGGATGCGCGCAGCGCTGTGCGTCGCCTTTCTGGCCAATCTCACCGCATTTCCCTTCACCGGCGGATTGCTGCCCTACATCGCGCGGGACATCTTTCATACCGACCAGACCGGCCTCGGCTATCTCTCGGCGAGCTTCGCCGTCGGCTCGCTGATCGGCTCCATCACGCTCAGCCTCGTCGGCGGAGTGCGCATTGCCCGGCTTCTGATCGGCGCGACGCTGGCCTGGTACGCCATGCTCCTGGTGTTCGTCGAGATCAGAACCATGCCCGTGGCGATGGCCTGCCTCGTCCTCGCCGGCATCGCCCAGAGCATGTCGATGATTTCAGCTGCCGTGATTCTGATGCGGACGGCGAGTGCGCATCTGCGCGGCCGCGTCATGGGCGTGCGCATGATGGTGATCTACGGCCTGCCGATCGGACTGCTCGCAGCCGGCAGCCTGATCGACGTCATCGGCTATTCGGCGACGGGTTCGCTCTATGCCGCCTCAGGATTCATCGCAATGCTGGCGATCGCAATCCGCTGGCGCGCCGACCTCTGGCCGGTGCACGCTCCTGCCAATGGGCGCTAGTCCCCGTAACCGCGCAACCGCTCGATATCGAGAATGGTGACGCCGCCATATTCCAGCCGGAGCAAGCCCTCCTTCTCCAACCGGTTCAGCGCGCGATTGGCATTCTGACGGGACATTCCGGAGAGCGCGCCGATCTCCTCCTGGGTGATCTCCAGATGCGCGGTCGATTCCGGATAGAGGATCGGATTGAACAGCGACGCGATACTGCGGGCAAGCCGCGCGGTGGCATCCAGCGTGCGATTGACCTCGAGCATGCCGATGAACTGGCCGAGCCGCTCGTTGAGCTGGCGCACCAGGAAACGGTTGAAGCCAACGCTGTTCTCGAACAGCCACATGAAGGCGCTACGTTCCATCAGTGCGACGCGGCTGTTGCGCAGCGCGACCACGTCATAGCGGCGCGGCTCGTTCTTCAGCACGCTGCCTTCGCCGAACCATGCCCCTGCCGTCAGCCCGGCAAGGCTCGTCTCCTTGCCGTCGCGCGAGACCCCGCCCATCCGGGCAAGCCCAAAAACCATGCCGGCCCAATAGTCGAACGTGTCGCCGCGCATGAACACGGTCTCGCCGGTGCCGTAGAACCGCTCCGTGATCCCGGCACGCGCGACCTCGATCTCCCTTTCTGTGAGCTCGCGCGCCCAGGCAGCGACGCGCTTCAGTTGATCCTCTGAAATCATGATCCCGAAGCCAGCCGCACCGTTCGCCACTCCTTGTTCTGCTGCATTGCAGCATGGCCGCTTCGACCACCATCCGACGAAAGACGGAGGCTGCTACCGCCCGAAAACTTTGTCGCAGAATTGTCAGGCGGGAGACATTTCAAAATAGCGCTTTCCCCTATTGAGGACCACCTCGGACGATGCAGCTTTTGATCCCAACGGGAACGAGAGTGGCGCGGCTCCGGTCGAGACCATCTGCTGCATGGCCTCACCGGCACAGCCGTACTAGGATCGCCGAAGTGAAACGGACGAAGAGCGCCCCTGAATGCGCCATCACCGGGAGGGATTTGTTTGGTGGCTACCAGTCTCGAAGTGCGCGGCGTGTCCTTGCGATTCGGCGGCGTCCGTGCGCTGACCGATGTCGGCTTCGCCATCAGGGATGGCGAGCTGTTCTCGATCATCGGCCCCAACGGCGCCGGCAAGACCTCGATCGTGAACTGTATTTCCGGCCGCTACAAGCCGACCGAAGGCCAGCTGTTCTATCAGGGCCGCGACATCACCGGCCTGACGCCCAACGCGCGCGCTTCGCTCGGCATCGGCCGCACCTTCCAGAACCTGGCGCTGTTCCACCACATGAGCGTGCTCGACAACATCATGGTCGGCCGCCATCACCTGCTGAAGAACAATTTCCTCACGGGCTCGCTGTACTGGCTCACCGGCGCGCGCAAGGAAGAACTCGAGCACCGCCGCAAGGTCGAGGAGATCATCGACTTCCTCGACCTCCAATCGGTGCGAAAGGCGCCGGCCGGCACCCTCTCCTACGGCCTGCGCAAGCGCGTCGAGCTCGCCCGCGCCATGGCACTGCAGCCGCGCCTCATTCTCCTCGACGAGCCGATGGCCGGCATGAACTTCGAAGAGAAGGAGGACATGGCCCGCTACATCGTCGACCTCAACGAGGAGTTCGGGATGACCGTGGTGATGATCGAGCACGACATGGGCGTGGTGATGGACATCTCCCACCGCGTCATGGTGCTGGATTTCGGCCGCAAGATCGCCGAAGGCGATCCGGCCGCCGTGCTCGCCGATCCCCACGTCAGGCGCGCCTATCTCGGCGAAGAGGACGAGGTGCTGGTCGATCCCGACGATGCACCGCCGGCGCAGGAGAGCGCGGCATGATGGATTACGTGGGCCGCGTCGCGCAGGCCGACACCTATCCGAAGATGCTCCGGCTCAACGCGAAGGAGTACGGTAACGAGATCGCATTGCGCGAGAAGGATCTCGGGCTGTGGCGCCCCTTCACCTGGAATGACTATCAGACGCGGGTGCGCGATTTCGCGCTCGGTCTGGTCGAATTGGGCCTGGGGCGCGAGGATGTCATCGGCATCATCGGCGACAACCGGCCGGACTGGGTCGCCGCGGAAGTGGCGGCTCATGCGATCGGGGGATTGAGCCTCGGGCTCTATCGCGATGTGCTGGACGAAGAGGCCTCCTATCTCCTCAACTATGGCGAAGCCCAGCTCGTCTTCGCCGAGGACGAGGAACAGGTCGACAAGCTGCTTACGCTGGCCGAACGCGTGCCGAGGCTGAAGCACATCATCTATTCCGACCCGCGCGGCATGCGGAAATATGACGATCCGCGCTTGATGTCCGCGGAGAAGTTTGCCGAGCTCGGCCGTGCCCGGGCCACGCGCGAGCCTGAGCTTTACGACCGCCTGGTCGACGCGACCAAAGGCGAGGACGTCGCGATCCTCTGCACGACGTCAGGCACCACCTCCCATCCAAAACTTGCGATGCTCGCCGCCGGTCGCGTGCTCGGTCATTGCGCGACCTATCTCGCCTTTGACCCGAAAGGACCGGACGACGAATACGTCTCTGTGCTGCCGCTGCCCTGGATCATGGAGCAGGTCTATGTGCTCGGCAAAGGCCTCTTGTGCCGAATGAAGATCAACTTCGTCGAAGAGCCCGATACCATGATGAACGATCTGCGCGAGATCGCGCCGACATTCGTGCTCTTCGCGCCACGCGTCTGGGAATCGATCGCTGCGGACGTGCGCGCCAAGGTAATGGACGCGACGCCCTTCAAGCAGCGCCTGTTCGACATCGGCATGAAGTCGGGTCTCGCTGCGCTCGCAGACGGCAAGCGTTCGGGCTTTGCCGACGCGATCCTGTTCCGCGCACTGCGCGACCGCCTCGGCTTCACTCGCCTGCGGTCGGCCGCGACTGGCGGCGCAGCACTCGGCCCCGAGACTTTCAAGTTCTTCCAGGCCATGGGCGTGCCGCTGCGCACGCTCTACGGCCAGACGGAATTGCTCGGCGCCTACACGCTGCATCCCGAGGGCAAAGTCGATCCTGACACGACGGGCGTGCCGATGGCCGACAGTGTCGAGATCCGCATCGACAACGCCGACGTTCACGGCGTCGGCGAGATCGTGGTGCGGCATCCCCACATGTTCCTCGGTTACTACAAGAACCCGGAGGCGAGCGTCGCCGACATCCGGGAAGGCTGGATGCTGTCCGGTGACGCCGGCTATTTCAACGACAACAAGCAGCTCGTGGTCATCGACCGGATCAAGGATCTCGCCGAAACCTCGCGCGGCGAGCGCTTCTCGCCGCAGTTCATCGAGAACAAGCTGAAATTCTCGCCCTACATCGCGGAAGCGGTGGTGTTAGGGGCAGGCCGCGACGCGCTCGCGGCGATGATCTGCATCCGCTACTCCATCATCTCGAAATGGGCGGAGAAGAACCGGCTTTCGTTCACGACCTACAGCGATCTCGCCTCGCGACCCGAGGTCTATGCGCTGCTCCGCAAGGAGGTTGAGACCGTCAACGTCACACTGCCGCCGGCGCAGCGCATCTCGCGCTTCCTCCTGCTCTACAAGGAGCTCGACGCCGACGACGGCGAGCTCACCCGCACGCGAAAAGTGCGCCGCAGCGTCATCAACGAGAAATACGAAGCCATCATCGACGCGATCTACCGCGGCGACGCCGACATCCCCGTCGACACCATGATCCGCTTCCAGGACGGTACCACGCAGAGGGTCCGGACGACGCTGCGAGTGGTGGATCTGGGTCGACCGGAGCATTTGGCGGAGGCCGCGGAGTGAGGTCGCTTCGGGAGAACGCGCGGCCAGTCGATGCGCCCTCTTCCCTTGCGGGAGAGGGCATCACCGCCGCCAACCACACCCTCACGCGGGTGAGGGGTCCTCTCTCCGCACCGTCACTGCGGAGACAACCCCTCACCCGGCTTCGCTTCGCGAAGCCACCCTCTCCCGCAAGGGGAGAGGGTGCACCATCATCGCTTCTGCATTTTGCGCGGACATCGGCATGAACACCGCCTTCCTCATTCAGCTCCTCGTCAATGGCCTCGTGGTCGGCACGCTCTATGGCGTGGTCGCGATGTCGTTCGTGCTGATCTACAAGGCGACACAGGTCGTCAATTTCGCGCAGGGCGAGCTCTTGCTGGTCGGCGCCTGGGTGTGCTGGACCTTGCTCGCGAAATACCAGGTGCCGTTCTGGATCGGCATGCCGCTGACGCTGGTGTTCATGTTCGTGTTCGGCATCGCGGTGCAGGTCCTGATCCTGCGGCCGATGATCGGCGAGCCCATCATCTCCGTCATCATGGTGACGATCGGCCTCTCCACCGTACTGCAGGCGACGCTGAAGTGGATGTTCGGGGTCAATCCGCAGCCGTTCCCGCGCGTGTTCGAGAGCCAGTCCGTCAGTCTGTTCGGACTCCAGATCCAGACCGTCTATGTCATGAGCCTCGTGGTCTCGGTCGCGATGATGATCGGCATGGCCTGGTTCTTTCGCGCGTCAAAGTACGGCCTTGCGATGCGCGCCACCGCATTCAACCAGCAGGTGGCGCAGTCGCTCGGCATTTCCGTGAAAAGCGTGTTCGCGATGGCCTGGGCGATCTCGGCAACGGTGTCGGCCGTGGCAGGCGTCGTGGTCGCGGTCGTGAACGGCGTATCCTCGGGCCTTGCCGCCTACGGCATAAAAGTGTTTCCGGCGGCGATCCTCGGCGGGCTCGATTCCGTCGGCGGCGCCGTGCTCGGCGGCATCATCATCGGGCTACTCGAGAACATCGCGCAATATGTCGACAGCGAGTATCTGCACTGGGGCAATCTCTACGAGATCGCGCCGTTCTACGTCCTCATCATCGTGCTGATGATCAAGCCCTACGGCCTGTTCGGCACCCACGACATCGAACGGATCTGATCCATGGCCGGCCCCGCCCTCATCCCTGCTGGTGATTTCCGCACTTCTTACGCGGCCGACACCACGATCTTCCCGACCACGACCAGCCGCAACTTTGCGATCGTCGGCGTGGTGCTGCTCTGCCTCGTGCCGCAATTCCTTGGTGGCTACTGGCTCAGCATCCTGATCCAGATCGGCATCTTCTCGATCGCCGCGCTTGGCCTCAACATCCTGGTCGGCTTCACAGGCCAGATTTCGATCGGCCACGCCGCCTTCTTCCTGCTCGGCGCCTTCACTTCGGCCTACATCTCCAACAGCGCATCGATCCCGGTGTTCTTCGCGATCCCCCTCGCGGGCGTCGTCACTGCGCTGGTCGGGCTGATCTTCGGCATCCCGGCGGCGCGACTGAAGGGGCTCTACCTCGTCATCGCGACGCTCGCGGCACAATACATCCTGCTCGACTTCTTCTCCCGCGCGGAGTGGTTCACCGGCGGCTCGGTGCCGGCGAGCGCCAACCCGTTCTCGCTCTTCGGATACACGCTGCGCGGCGACAGGCAGTATTTCTATGTCGTGCTCGCCTATGTGATCGCAAGCTACGTTCTCGTCACCAATCTGATGCGCACGCGCGACGGCCGCGCGCTGGTGGCGATCCGCGACCATTATCTCTCGGCGGAGATCATGGGCATCAATCTCACCAAATACCGCACGCTGTCATTTGGCCTCGCCGCCTTCTTCGCCGGTATCGCCGGCGCGCTCTATGCGCACTACCAACTCGTGGTCTCCCAGGAAGGCTTTGGCATCGAACGCTCGATCCTGTTCCTCGCCATGATCATCATCGGCGGCACCGGTTCGATCATGGGCACGCTGATGGGCACCGCCTTCGTGGTGCTGCTGCCTGAGACGATGGAATTCCTCAGCGTTGCCCTGAAGGGCGGCGCGATCGACAAGGCGCTGTCGCTCAACACCAACATCACCTTCCTGCGCGAGATCGCGATCGGGGTGATCATCATCGCGTTCCTGATGTTCGAGCCGGACGGGCTCGCCCATCGCTGGCGGCAGATCAAGGCGTACTGGAAACTCTACCCGTTCTCGCATTGAGCACGGCAACTCTCTAACCAACAAATAAACAGGAGGAGACAACCAATGAAGACAAAATCCTTATTGAGCACCGCATCGCTGGCATTGGCCATCGCCGCATTCTCGGCAAGCGCGCAGGCGCAGATCGCGATCGGGCATCTCGCCGATTATTCCGGCGGCACGTCCGACGTCGGCACGCCCTACGGCCAGGCCGTCGCCGATACTTTTGCCTGGGTCAACAAGAACGGCGGTGTGGGCGGAAAGCAGATCAACGTCGACACCAACGACTATGGCTACCAGGTGCCGCGCGCGATCGCGCTCTACAAGAAGTGGTCGGCGCCCGACAGCAAGGTCGCCGCGATCATGGGCTGGGGCACGGCGGACACCGAGGCCCTGACCGGTTTCCTCGCCCAGGACAAGATCCCCGACCTCTCCGGCTCCTATGCTGCGGCACTCACCGACCCCGAAGGCGTCAGCGGCAAGGCCAAGCCCGCGCCCTACAATTTCTTCTACGGCCCGAGCTATTCGGACTCGCTGCGCGCGATGCTGATGTGGGCCGCCGAAGACTGGAAGGCCAAGGGCAAGTCCGGCAAGCCGAAATTCGTGCACATGGGCGCCAACCACCCCTATCCGAACGCACCGAAGGCCGCCGGCGAAGCCATGGCGCAGGAGCTCGGCTTCGAGGTGCTGCCGCCGCTGGTATTCGCACTCGCGCCGGGTGACTACAGTGCGCAGTGCCTGAGCCTGAAATCCTCGGGCGCCAACTACGCCTATCTCGGCAACACGGCCGCTTCCAACATCTCTGTGATGAAGGCCTGCAAGACCGCCGGCGTCGACATCCAGTTCATGGGCAATGTCTGGGGCATGGACGAGAACGCCGCCAAGACCGCGGGCGATGCCGCCGATGGCGTGATCTTCCCGCTGCGCACCGCGGTGAGCTGGGGCGGCGATGCGCCCGGCATGAAGACGGTGATGGAGATCTCGAAGATGTCCGATCCCACCGGCAAGGTCTATCGCCCCGTGCACTACATCGCCGCCGTCTGCTCGGCTCTCTACATGAAGGAAGCGCTCGACTGGGCCGCCAAGAACGGCGGCGCCACCGGCGACAACGTCGTGAAGGGTTTCTACCAAAAGAAGGATTGGGTGCCGTCAGGCATGGAAGGCGTCTGCAATCCCTCGACCTGGACCGAGAAGGACCACCGCGGCACGCTGAAGGTCGATCTGTACCGCACCAAGATTGCGGGTACGACCGACGGCGACCTCAACGACCTCATGGCCAAGGGCACGATCAAGCTCGAGAAGGTCAAGACCGTGGAGCTGCCGCGCAAGCCGGAATTGCTGGGCTGGTGAGCCCGACGCTCACCTCACGCACAATCGTCATCCCCCGCGAAGGCGGGGGATCCAGTACGCCGCGGCTTCTCCGTGAATCTCAAGCGTCTCTGGACTACTGGGTCGCCCGGCCAAGCCGGGCGACGACTGCGGAGAACTGCGAAGCATGACTCAGATTGCAGAAGCGACACGCCCCTCCCCCAGCATCGTAGCCGCGCCGCCCCTCCTCGGCGTGCGCAACATCGAAGTCGTCTATGACGATGTCATCCTGGTGCTGCGCGGCCTCAGCCTCGACGTCCCCAAGGGCACGATTGTGGCGCTGCTCGGCGCCAATGGCGCGGGCAAGTCGACGACGCTGAAGGCGATCTCGGGGCTGCTCAAGACCGAGGACGGCGAGGTCACGCGCGGCGAGATCCTGTTCGAGGGTGAGCGCATCAACGGTATCGATCCCGACAAGATCGTCCGCCGCGGCATTTTCCAGGTGATGGAGGGCCGGCGCATCGTCGCCGACATGACGTCGCTGGAAAACCTCAAGCTCGGCGC
The DNA here is from genome assembly GCF_023073375.1 of Bradyrhizobium sp. 197. NCBI lineage: Bacteria > Pseudomonadati > Pseudomonadota > Alphaproteobacteria > Hyphomicrobiales > Nitrobacteraceae > Bradyrhizobium > Bradyrhizobium sp. 197. Next base: position 46,318 of record NZ_JADPJJ010000055.1, read on the forward strand.
CTTCACCCGCAAGGACCGCGAGGTCGGTGCCGATCTCGACATGGTCTTCGACTATTTCCCGCGGCTGAAGGAGCGCACCGGGCTAGCCGGCTATCTCTCCGGCGGCGAGCAGCAGATGCTCGCGATCGGCCGCGCGCTGATGGCGCGACCGAAGATGATCCTGATGGACGAGCCCTCGATGGGCCTGTCGCCGCTGCTGGTGAAAGAGGTGTTCTCGATCATCCAGAAGATCAACCGCGACCTCGGCGTCACCATCCTGCTGGTCGAGCAGAACGCCCGCGCAGCGCTGTCGGTGGCAAGCCACGGCTACATCATGGAGCAGGGCAAGGTCGTCCTCGACGGCACCGCGGACGAATTGCGCGACAACGAGGACGTCAAGGAATTCTACCTCGGCGGCGCCGGCGACCAGCGCAAGAGCTTCAAGAACCTCAAGAGCTTCAAGCGGCGCAAGCGCTGGCTTTAACCTTCCAATACCTGCTCCGCTTCCGTGACTGCGCAGAGAACATGATAAAACGACGACGCAGGAATGGTGTCGATCAGCGATTTGCCGTCGCGATCGAACTGGTCGTACCAGCCGCCCCGCACAGGATGGTTGAGATAATGCCGTTCGAGCCGCGCCAGCGCCATGCGCGCCTCGTCCGCCGCGCCCGTCTCGCCGGATTCGGCCTGCGCGATCCACGCTTTCGCAATCTCGGTCTGCGGCCACAGCCGGCGCGTGCCGCGGCGAATGTTGCCGGCGTCGTCGCCCTCGTCGATCAGGCAACCGTTGGCCGCGTCGCGATAGCGCAGCGCGGTCTCCAGCAGTTCGGCGCGCCGCTGTCCGGTCGGGCAGCCCGTGATGCGTTCAAACCCCTTCAGCAGCCAGACCCATTCCGCCTGGTGTCCCGGCTCGACGCTGACCGGCGCGATCTTCGACCAGTCCTCCTCGAAATATTCGCCGAGCGCGCGCGTCTGCTTGTCGTAGAGATTGGCGAGGAACAGCGCGAAGAACTCGCCGGCGCGGTTCTGGAACGACAAATCGTGGGTCGCGTCGAAGCACGCGATCATCGCCTCGAACAGATGCATGTGCGGATTCTGCCGGCGCGGCAGCGAGACCGGAAGACTTTCGTGGACCCCGCCGTGCGGCGAGCGCAAATGGCCGTCGAGGAAGGTGAGCAGTGCGTCGATCTCGGCGCGAATTTGCGCGTCCTGGTCGAGCGCATAGACGGTCGCCAGCGCAAACAGGATGAAGGCGTGGTCGTAGGCGTCGCGCCGGCCGTCCAGCACCGCGCCCTCCGGCGTCAGCCGGTGCACGTAGCCAGGCCGGCCGTCGGGCGCTTTCGCTCGTGCGAGCAGATGCTCCAGCCCCTTGAGCGCGATGGCGCGCCCCTCAGGATACCAGCCCATCTGCGCGGCCTTGGCGTAGCACCAGATCTGGCGGGCCTGCACGAACACGCGCCGCGGCGCGGCCACGTCCGCCGTACCGTCACGGTGCAGCCGATCGATGAAACCACCCGCGCCATGGTCCCAGCCGACCGTCGACCACAGCGGCAGCGCCTCGTCGATCATGCGGCGCTTCAGGCGCGCGACGACGTCCGCCGCCTCGCCCGCCGCAATGATTCCTTCGTCCGCCATCACGTCCTCTTCAAACCTCGCCAATGGCCGTCTGATACCCATGCCGGCGGCGGCGCGCAACGGATGCCAACCCGGAAAGATCAGCCATGACCGCCCATTACGACGCCCTCGAGACGCGCGAACAAGCCGCGCGCGAGGCCGATCTGTTCTCCCGCCTGCCAGGCGTGCTGCGCAGTGCGATGACCGCGCCCGCCTATGCCGATCGGCTGAAAGGCGTCGATCCGGCCGCCGTGACCTCGAGGACGGCCCTCGCAGGCCTGCCGGTGCTGCGCAAGTCGGAACTGCCGGCCCTGCACAAGGCCTCCACGCCCTTCGGAGGCTTCGTCGCGGCTGCGCCCGGATCGTTCGCCCGCCTCTTTACCTCTCCAGGGCCGATTTTCGAGCCGGAGGGACGACAGGCCGACCCCTGGCGCGGCGCACGGGCGCTGTTCGCGGCCGGGTTCCGGCCCGATGACATCGTGCTCAACACCTTCAGCTACCATCTCACCCCCGGCGGCTTCATCTTCGATGCGTCGGCGCGCGCGCTCGGCTGCGCCGTGATCCCCGCAGGTCCCGGGAATACCGAGCAGCAATTCGAGCTGATCGAGGCCTACCGCCCTGTCGGCTACAGCGGCACGCCCGACTTCCTGAAGATATTGCTCGATGCCGCTGCCAGTTCGGGCCGCGATGTCTCCTCGATCAAACGCGCGCTGGTCTCGGGCGCGGCGTTCCCGCCCTCGCTCCAGGCGGAGATGAAGGCTCGCGGCATCGACGCCTATCAAGCCTTCGGCACCGCCGATCTCGGCCTCATCGCCTTCGAGACCGGGGCGCGCGATGGCATGGTCGTGAGCGAGGACCTGATCATGGAGATCGTCAAGCCAGGCACCGGCGATCCCGTGGCGCCGGGCGACGTCGGCGAGATCGTCGTGACCTCGCTCGACCCGCACCATCCCTGGATCCGGCTCGCGCTCGGCGACCTCACCGCGGCGTTGCCGGGGACCAGCCCCTGCGGGCGCACCAACATGCGCATCAAGGGCTGGATGGGCCGCGCGGACCAGACCACCAAGGTCAAGGGCATGTTCGTCCGTCCCGAGCAGATCGCCGAGATCGGCAAGCGCCATTCCGCGCTCGGAAGACTACGCCTCGTCGTCGCGCGCCAGGGCGAGACCGACGCGATGACGCTGAAAGCGGAAACGGCGGCCGCGAGCGACGCGTTGCGCGACGAGATTGCAGGCAGCTTGCGCGCAGTGACGAAACTCGGAGGCGACGTCGAACTGGTGAGGCCCGGCGCGCTGCCGAACGACGGCAAGGTGATCGCGGACGAGCGGTAACGTCGAAATCAGGCGAAGACCGCGTTGGTGCCCAAAGTCCATCCGCGACGTTTCGTGACTGAATGTTCGCGCTTCAATACCCGCGACCATAATATTTTGGCCGGTCCTGGAATTGGCGCGGCACCGTCCCGGTCGGGTAGCAGCGGCCATAGGCGTGGGTGAGCGGTGCGATCGCAAGGCCCGCCGCATTTCATCATCGCGGCGCCCAGCGCCACGCGGCTCAAGCCAATCGGCTCAGCGTCAGATGCCTGAAGAAATCCGATTGCTGTATCGTTGCGATCAGGGGGCGCAGACCGTCGTGGTGGACGTGAGCCGTGGGGTCAGCGGCTTCGACCGCATCAACGATAACGTCTGCAAGCTCCTGTCTCAGGTCGCTGGTACGCGGCTCCTGAATGTCCAGGAGCGGGGCAACATTATCGATGATCCAGGCCGAGATATCGGGATCCTTCATCTCGTCCCCGCGCGCGAGACGGGCTGACACTGCCTGCGCCTCTTCTGCAATCAAGCGGGTCCGCACCGCCTCGGCCAGCTCGACGGCACCGATGCAACGGGACGCCAGCTGGGGCGATGACGAGAAGTCCCGACCCGCGCGGATGACGTCCAGGAATCCCGCCAGTTCCGTCGCAAGCGGCCCGAGCTTGCCGCCGACATCCAAGCCTGGCAACTCAACGCCATCGATGAAGATGCGGCCGGGCTCAATGGTGAAATCAAGCTCGGCCCTGCCGCCGTCGCGTAATTCGAGGCGGATCAATCGCTTGCGCAGCACAGCCCTCCGTCCGAACCGAAGCACTGCAAGCGACCGCCCCAAGCCCAGTTCCACCTCGACCGCGCCTTGCGCCAGCGGCTTCACCGCGCCCAGTTGCGGCTCGGCGTTGTCGTCGATCAGATGCAGCATCGACCAAAGATGAGGAATGATCTCGTCGACCTTATGCGTCGTGAGATTGGACAATTTGACAATGCCGTGCCGGGTCTCCTGCTCAGGATCCAGCCACTCCAATTCAATGGCAGCGACCGCACGCCCCGTGCACAAACCCAAGAAATGACGCAAGAACGGCGCACTTAGCAGATGTAGGCCGACAAGCAGTGGGACGTTGCGCTCAGCCGCCAGATCGACCAGACCCTTTGCACTGTCGACGCTCAGCGCAAGCGGCTTCTCGACCAGGGTTGGCACATCCCTGCGCAGCAGGCTCTCGGCAGTCCCGGCGTGATCGGCGGCAGGTGTCGCAACGATGGCAGCGTCGGGACGCAGAGCCAACGCTGCGTCAAGGCTTGCGAGCGGCGTGAACCGATGAGGCGCTCCTGTACGATCAGCGAGAAACGCATTGAGGGCTTCGCCGTTATGGCGCGACACCCACAGCACTCGACCGACACGGTCGGAAAGCTGTGCCAGGATGGAAGCGTGCGTACGCCCCCATCGTCCGCCACCGACCAAGGCCACCGTGAGCCCGCTCATTGAAACTCTCCTCATCTCCGCACGGAGTGAGCCGTCGGAAACGTCCGGTCAGGTCGCGTGGCAATAGTCTTGGATCTGACCGAGCGTGAAATCACGCATTGAGGAGGCCGACCGCTCCAAATCCGCCTTGTACCAATCGACTGTCATTTTCAATGCGTCGTCAAATCCGAGCCGGGGCCGCCAGCCAAGCAGTGTTCGCGCCTTCGAGGAATCGAGCTTCAAGAAAGTCGCCTCGTGCAATTCGTCGCTGCCGACATGCTGCCATTGCGCGCCATTGCCCCAAATCGCGGCCAGCGTGTCGGCGAGGCGCGCCACCGGCTGCTCGCTTTCCGGCCCCGGGCCGAAGTTCCAGCCTTCCGCCACGGCACTGCCTTGCTTGAACGAGGCCTCGGCCAGCAGCAGATATCCGGCAAGAGGCTCAAGCACGTGCTGCCAGGGGCGAATGGCACGCGGGCGCCGCACCTCCAGTGCGCGTTGCATCGCAAAGGCGCGGATCGCGTCCGGCACAATGCGATCCTTCGCCCAATCGCCGCCGCCTATAACATTGCCCGCACGCCCCGAAGCCGCCGGCGGCTCCGCGAAGCTACGATTATACGACGTCAGCAGCAGCTCGGCGCATCCCTTGCTCGTGCTATAGGGATCGTGGCCTCCCATCGCCTCACTCTCGCGATAGCCCCACACCCACTCGCGATTTTCATAGCACTTATCGCTGGTGACGATGACGAGCGAACGGACGCCGTCGCCCGCCCCCTCCACCTTCGCCTTGAGATTGAACTGACGAACCGCCTCGAGCAGGTTCACCGTACCCATCACGTTGGTCGAGACAGTGCCGATCGGGTCGAGATAGGATTCGCGCAGGACGGATTGCGCGGCAAGGTGAAACACGACAGCAGGCCTGCTGGTCGCCAAAGCATGCGACAATGCCCCGATATCCCTGATGTCGCCGCGCGTGTCGTCGACGACGGCCGCGACCTCTGCCCGGTCGAACAAGGACGGCGTCGTCGGTGGGGCTAGCGAGAAACCGAAAACGCGCGCGTTCATGGCGGATAGCCACAGGCTGAGCCAGGCGCCTTTGAAACCGGTGTGTCCTGTCACCAGAACGCGCCGGCCGCGCCAGAACTCCGGGTTCACGTCCACATACGCCACGGCGGGTTGTTCTCCTTCCAGAGCGCCTCGAGCAAATTGCGTTCTCGCAGAGTATCCATCGACTGCCAGAACCCTTCGTGGCGAAACACACGCAGTTCGCCGCTTTGGGCCAGTTGCTCGAGCGGCTGCCGCTCCCAGGTCGTGGAGTCACCGGTGATCAGCTGGGCGACGCGGGGATCGAGCACGAAGAACCCGCCATTGATCCACCCGCCGTCGCCGAGCGGCTTTTCGTTGAACCCCTTCACGACGCTGTCCTCGAGCACGAGGCTGCCGAACCTGCCCGGTGGACGCACGCCGGTAACGGTCGCAAGCTTGCCATGCGAGCGATGAAACGAGATCAGCTTCGCGACGTCGATGTCGGCGACGCCATCGCCATAGGTCAGGCAGAACGCATCCTCGTCTTGCACATAAGGGAGCGCCCTCTTGATGCGGCCGCCGGTCTCGGTCTCCGCTCCGGTGTCGACCAGTGTCACGCGCCATGGCTCCGACCGGCTAGCGTGAAAGTCGATCTGGTTGTTCTTGAGATCGATCGTGACGTCGGACGTGTGCAGCAGATAGTGCGAGAAATATTCCTTGATCAGGTAGCCCTTGTACCCCAGGCATATCACGAAGTCGTTGATGCCGAATGACGAGTAGATCTTCATGATGTGCCAGAGGATCGGATGACCGCCGATCTCGACCATCGGCTTCGGTCGGACGGAGGTTTCCTCGCTAAGGCGACTGCCGAGGCCCCCTGCCAGAATCATCGCTTTCATGACACTATTCCTACCGAGGGCGGCCCGGCGCGCCGACTTGACGTCCGGCCCACGCTCAATCCGGGAGTATGCGGACTTCGGGCAACGGCATAACGAGTTTCGACTTCAACCCTCTTGCCCGCAATTGTTCCGCAATCGGTTGACCATAGTGCCAGGCGAGCAGCACCACGTGGTCCGGCTGTTCGCGGATCAGGCGCTCGTTATCGACGATCGGAATCTGCTTTCCTGGCAAATGCAGGCCGAGCTTGAGCGAGGTGGGTTGCTCGCAGATATAAGGCATCAGCATGCGATCGATGCCGACATAGTTCAGCAGCGTGCTACAACGGCCAGGGCACGAATTGCCGACGAAGCTCAGGCCCTTCTTGTTGCAGTCGAGGGCGAGTTCGAGGAGGTCGCGCTTGACCTTTTCGGCGCGTGCACGGAAAGCCGCGTAGCATTCCGGGTTCGAGAGACCGAAATCATCCTCGGCCTTCAGGAGTTGAGCGACTGCGGGCTTGACCGGACGCCCCCTGCCCTTCGCCACGTACACGCGGATATTGCCGCCATAACGGCTGACGCGCTGCGCGTCGACACAGGTGAAGTCGAAGAACTCGAACAGCTTGACAATCGACTTCAGCGAATAGGTGCGAAGGTGCTCGTGGTAGATCGTGTCGAACTGGCCGCCCTCGATGACGTCGAGCAGATAATGGTTTTCGAGGATGAAGACGCCGTCAGGCGCCAGCAGCCGCTCCAGGCCGCGAATGAAGCCACCGAGCTGCGCCACATGCGCAAAGACGTTGGTGGCGGTCGCGACCTTCGCGTGGCCGTGATTCTCTACGATCTTGCGGGCAGTTTCCTCGTCGAAGAAGGCCTGCAGCGTGTCGATGCCCTGCTCCTGCGCGATCCGCCCGATGTTGGTCGGCTCGATGCCGAGAACGCGCATGCCGCGCCGCTTGAACCCTGAGAGCAGCGTTCCGTCGTTGGACCCGATGTCGACAACGAGTTCGTCCGGCTTGAGCCCGATATCTGCGACCGCATCCTGCACGAACGCGTCCTGGTAGACCGCGAGCTCCTTGGTGATGCCGGAGCGGTACGGATATTCAGGATGGAATACGACTTCCGGCGGAACGACGTAATCGATCTGTGACAGCGAGCAATCGCGGCACCACACCTGACGAAGCGGATAGCTCGTTTCGGGACCGTCGAGCTGCGCTTTCGACGGCAGCGAATCGCACAGCGGTTGATGGCCAAGGTCGATGACAAGCTCGAGCCGCTCGGAGCCGCAGACCTGACAGCGCGTCAGCTTCCCGGTTGGGATGTCATGATGTGAGGCGTTGGGCATTCGGAACCTTAATTGCAACAACGAGATACTGCATATTTCCGGGAGGCGATCCTCCCGAGCGACGGCGCGACATCAATCGAGCCGGGCGACCCTTACTGGAAAGCCCCCCATTAATCAAGCATATGCCCTTTGGAATACTACGTAATTCGCCCGCGAGAGGCCCGGGCGGCTTTGCGCGATGCGCCGCATCTGGTACTAGCATTTTTCAGCCGACATCAACCTCGACCAATACCGGTACACACGGACAGGACATCAAACGAAATGCGCGGAAAGTCTGCTGACACAGAACGCAAGCTCATTTCCGTTTTGATTCCCGTCTTCAATGAGGAAGGCAACATACGCAGGGCCTATGACGCGGTTCGCGATGTCTTCGAACAAATGAACGATCGCTATACGTTCGAGATCATCTTCACGGACAACCACAGCACCGACAATTCGAGTGCTATTGTCTCCGAACTGGCGGCGGCCGATCCGCGCGTTCGCGCGGTGCGATTTGCTCGAAACTTTGGATTCCAGAGGTCCGTGCTCACGGCCTATCGTCTGGCCTCCGGAGATGCCGCCATCCAGATCGACTGCGACCTCCAGGATCCACCGACAGTGTTCCCCAGATTTCTCGATCTGTGGGAGCAGGGTCATGACGTGGTCGTGGGCATCAGGCGCTTTCGGCAGGAAAGCAAGCTGTTGCAGTGGGCGCGACGGGTCTATTACCGGCTGCTCAAGCGGCTGTCCGACGATAATTTGATGCTCGACAGCGGCGATTTCAGGCTGATCGACCGCAGCGTGCTGGACCAGCTTCATCTGATCAACGACGTCGCGCCTTATACGCGCGGTCTGACCTCGCTGCTCGCGACCAAGCAGATCGGCGTAGCCTACGATCGACAGGCGCGCCAAGCCGGGGTTAGCAAGTTTCCGCTCGGAAAGCTGATAGCGCTGGCGGTAGACGGATTGATCACGCACTCGATCTTCCCGCTTCGCCTCGCCGCCTTCATTGGGCTGGGAATCTCGGTACTGACCTGCCTCGCGAGCTTTTTCTACATCTTCTCGCGGCTATTCTTCGGCATCAACTGGCCGGCGGGCTTTGCCACGACAACAGTGCTGCTGCTGTTCGGGATCAGTCTCAACGCCATCTTTCTTGGCATCATCGGCGAGTATGTGGGACGCATCTACAATCAGGTACGCTCACGACCGACGACGGTCATCGAGTTCAGCATCAATATGCCGGATGTGTCCCTGGAACGCCTGGCACTACAGGCGCCGGCGGCGGCGGGCGTCCGAAGAATACCGGTCGATATCCCCCGCCGAACCGGCACGGAGCAGGCGTCATGACGGAATTCGATCGATATCGCGACGGCTACAGCGCGCAAATCGACAGCGCGATCGCCTTTAGCGGCCAGCCTCAGGATTTTTTCACGCGCGCGAAGGCGCGCTACCTGCTGGATGCGTTCTCCAAGCTCCGCTCCCAGAACCACAATTCATTGCGACCCCTCGATGTTCTCGATATCGGCTGCGGCCAAGGCTTGATTCATCCACACCTGCGGCCCGCGCAATCCGGCATCAAGCTGACCGGGATCGACGTCGCCGGTACCGTGATCGAAGAAGCCAAAGCCAGCAATCCGGACGTCCATTACGATGTCTATGAAGGCACGCGGCTTCCCTACAATGATCGCAGCTTCGACATCGCCTATGCGATCGCTGTCATGCATCACGTTCCGCCCGATGATTGGGAGCCCTTCCTCGTCGAAGCGGCTCGCGTGGTCCGGCCGGGAGGCCTCGTCATCATCATCGAGCACAATCCGCTCAATCCGCTCACGCAGAAGATCGTCAGGAGCTGCCCGTTCGACGAGAACGCCGTGTTGCTCCGCTCCGGTCGGCTCGCCAAGCTGTTTCGTGCCGCCGGCATGCTCGATCCGAAACAGCAATTCATTATCTTCACACCGTTCGATACTCCATTCTTTCACAAGGTGGAGACGATCCTCGGCTGGCTGCCGCTCGGAGCGCAGTACTGCATGTCCGCCCATGTGCCCTCCTGAGGCGCATCACTCAAGCCTCGCGCGGAAGCAGCCCGCGTCGCCCAAAGTCGCGGCAAAGTGCGCCGTCCGTTACCCTCTCAACTTGCCCGCCTGAGGCTTCCGGGACGATTTCATGACATCAGACATGCATGAGCATCGCTACGAGGCGGTGCGGCAACGATCGGGCGCCTGGCTCGACGACGTGGCACCACTGCTGTCGAGCGCAGCTCTGACGTTGCTTGGCCTTCTGTTCGAAATCGCGCTTGCCAAGCAGTTGGGCATTGAACCCCGACTACGAACCATGCTGGTCTTCATCTCGGGCATTTCGGTTCTGCCGATTTGTACCGTGACGTTGCAGTATTGGCTCGACCGTCGTTTAGCCACGGCGGGTCGTCTGCTGGAAGCCGCGAACGTGTGGTGCTCAGTCGCCGCGCTGGTGAGCCTTGCCCTTGTCGCCCTCGCGGCCTGGGCCAGCAAGGGAGGCGTGGAATTCTGGCGCAAAGCCGCGCTGCACGTCGCCGAGGTCTCGGCTGTCGGGTATGTCGTGCTGATCGCGTCGCTGCGCTCCGCGTGCCGAAGAGAAGGATTCCTTGATCGGGCTCGCGCGGTCATTACGCGATGGAGTTCAAGGTCGACGCAAACGATTGCGCTCGTGTTCGCCTTTGCAGCCGCTCTGATCGTCCTCTTCAGGATCGAGCCGGGAAATCGCCATTTCAACCCGATCTTCAGCTTGTTCTTTCCGAGCCTGCCCGGAGGATTTCCGGATCGGTCGAGCCTATTGCTTGCGACATTGTGCGCAGGCCTCCTGGTGGCAGTCGGCGGATGCCTGCTGATGCTCGAACGACGCCTTGCTGCGACCCATCCCGCCCGACTTCGGTCGGCTCAGCGGGCCGCCCTCGCCGTCGCGCTCGTCGCCAGCACCGTCCTGAGCTTCGACTTCTCGCTCGCAGGCGACCCGTTTCACTACATGACTGTCGTTGGTCCCGCCTTGCACCTCCTGCACGGCGGCATGCTGATGGTCGACACTTTCTCGCAGTACGGACCGGGCCCGGTCCTCGTCACCTATTTTGCGTTCCGGCTCGGACCACCGTCCTTTGCAGTGGCCAATATCGCCATCCAGCTCTGCAACCTGATCTTCTACGGCCTCTTCATCGTCGCGCTGTGGCAATCCAGCCGGACCCGGATGAGCGCGGTCTGGTTCGGACTGGTGTTCATCCTGTTTTGGCTGTCCGGGTGGGACAACGGCCAAGGCAACGTCAATTCCGTGCCTTCGGTGCTGGGAGCGCGTTATCTTGCCATCCTGCTCATGGCCGTCGGACTCGGCGCACGAAACGGCGTCAGGCATTCCCCACTCGTCTTCCTTGCTGGCTTTCTCTCGGGCCTCTGGAGCATCGAGGCCTTCATCGGCGCGTTTGCGCTTTATGCCGGCTCGCTCACGCTGCGCAATTTCCGCGACCGGAGCTACGCCAGGCTGGCGAAGGACCTCGTCATCGCAGCCCTTTCCATGATTTCAGGACCTGCCGCGCTGTCGATGGGCACGCTGCTGGCGGCGGGCAGTTGGCCAGCCTTCGATATCTATCTCAGCTTTCTGTCGAGCTATAATCCCCTTGCGCAGTTCTGGTCCGTACCATTCGATGCGGCCTTCTGGGGCTGGATTCCGATCCTGGCCGCGGTCACGATCGCGGTCGCCGGCTGTTGGCTGCTGGTGATCGACAACAAACACAGCTCGTTGCAGGCCACGAGCGACACCTGGCTGCGCCACGCGCTGCCTGCGGCAATACTCACGGCGATTACGGGCGCCTATTTCGCCGGCCGGTCGGTCGATTTCACCGCCATCATCGCGCTTTTGCCGTTCGCACTCCTGTTCTTACCCGCCACACTCTGGCTGGCCGGGCTTGCGCTTGGTGGGGATCGCGTAGCGGCCATATTGACCGCATTGGCAGCTGTCCTGGTGTTCTGGGCCTCAATCTTCTCCTGCCTCTATGTGTTTCGGGCCGATTCACCCTATGCGCTGCTCCTGCATGAATGCAGGGATCACCACCGTTGTACTCCGGCTGCGTTGGGGCAGTCGTTGTCCGAGACGGTGAACAGCGAGACCGCGCTTCGTTCCAGAAATAACTTCTGGTCCCTGGACGACTACGATCGCGTGATCGTCGCGGAAGCAAAGAGCCTGATCGAGCGATTCTCCGAGAATTCGACGAAGGTCACCGTGATGCTCGGGGAGAGCTCCGACAGTCGGCAGATGCTCAGCGACATCGCGCTGATGTACGCGAACAAGTGGCACACCTTGCCGCGATCCTTCACATTTTCCGATGAGCTCGTTCCGGCACTCCTCACACGCATCCTGGCGCATGAGGTGACGCTCGGGACCGGTGATGTGGTCGTGGTTCGGCGCGACGATGCAACCCTGGGGCCGCTCGAACGGACGATCCTGGACCGGATCCGAAACAGTGGCCGTCTCTGCGAGTTGGGCGGATCGACGCGGGAGGTTGTGGTCTACCGGTTCCAGAGGGCGGGCGCCCCCCAATCTCCCGATGCTTGCAGCGACCGGGACGTGAAGACGGCTGGTGATCTCGCTGACCGGTCGAGCGGGTCAGTGGCAGAGCTTACCTCACTGATTGAAGGACTTCGAGCGGCGCGCAACGCTCTCCCCGACGGCCCGCTGGACCTTCCCGCCTTGGAACGCGCGGGCGCGGCAGCTCCTCCGACCCTGGTCAGCGGCCGGCGCCTGGTTTCTTTCTCAGGACCAATGTTCCTGATGAAATCCGGATCTCAGCTGACGATCGATCTCTTTGCTTTCCCCAGAGCGCTGTGTCAGCAGCTTTTGCAGCCCATCAGCGGTCTCGCGGGGGTGGTGCGAATAGCTGTCACCGCGACTATTGCTGACGAACGGAGCGTCCCGCTTTCGCAGGCTCAAGCCCAGCCGTTGTGTGCCCAGAACACCAGACAATTGCGGATTATCGTGGACCTCCGGGATCACTCGTGATCCGTGCAGGAACGGTGAGAGCCATCCTTGCATCGCTGCATTGCCTAACGTATTACCGAGCTCATCTGCCCCTTCAAGGCCGGGGAACGGGCCTTTTCCGGACCCAAAAATCGTGCTTGAGCGGACCCTCGTTACTATCGCTGAGACCGAGACAATTGAGGAGGCCTTTCGCCGCCTCAACGCCAACATGCTCGGTATCCTGTTTGCGCAGGATATTAGCGGGCGGATCGTCGGCTCGGTGACCGACGGCGACATCCGCAGGCGAATGCTGACGGGCATCACGATCCACGACCGGGTCGCAACTTGCGTCAACCGCAGCTTCGTCTGGGCGCAGGCTGGTGGACCGCGCGAGCAGATCCTCAAGCTGCTCGACCAGCGCGTGCACGTGGTGCCGATCCTCGATGGCGAAGGACGGCTGGTCGACGTATTCAGCCGCGAGTTGTTCAACCTCTCGGAAGAGAGCGAGGTGTTTGCGCGCGCCCGCTCGCCGGTGCGTATCAGCTTCTCCGGCGGCGGCACCGATCTGACCCATTATTTCATGGCGAATGACGGCGGCGCGGTCATCAACGCCACGATCAAGATGTACGCTCACGCGACGCTGCGGCGACGGAACGATCCCAGCATCCGTATCTACTCGCACGATTTCCGCTGCACGATCGAGGCCGACGATCTCGCAGGACTTGGCTCAGGCGGCGATCTCGCGCTGATCAAATCGGTCGTGCGCCTGATCAAGCCGACTTACGGATTCGAGCTCGATGTGTCCGCCGACTTCCCGGTTGGTTCCGGCCTAGGCGGCTCGGCGGTCGTCTCGTCCGCCATCATCGGCTGCTTCAACGAATTCCGCGGCGACCAATGGGACCGCCACGAGATCGCCGAGATGGCGTTCCAGGCTGAGCGGCTGATGCTTAACATTCCCGGCGGCTGGCAGGATCAGTACGCCACCGTGTTCGGCGGCTTCAATCACATGGAGTTCTTCTCCGATCAGAACACCATCGTGCCGCTTCGTCTCGACCCCAACATCATCGCCGAGCTCGAGGAGAGCCTGGTGCTTTGCTACACTGGTTCGGGTCATGACTCCGGCGCGATCCATCGCGATCAGAAGGCCCAGCACGAGACCACCGATGCGGCGGCGGCCGCCGCCAAGCAGAAGGAAGTGACGCGCGAGATCCGCAGGCACCTCCTGCGCGGCCGGCTGCTGCAATGCGGACGCCTCATCGATGAAGCCTGGCACGCCAAGCGCAAGCTCAGTTCGAAGATCTCATCGAGCGAGCTCGACGCCATTTACGATTTCGCCAAGTCGCACGGCGCCGTCGGCGGAAAGCTGCTCGGCGCCGGTGGCGGCGGCTATTTCATGTTCTTCGTACGCCCGTTCGAGCGCTACCCGCTGATCTCGGCGCTGGAACAGCGAGGGCATGGCTGCTCGCGCATCATGTTCGAGGAGAATGGTCTTCGAACCTGGAAGTCGCGTTTCAATAATTGACCTGAGGCCGATGATGCTGAGCAGCGATGGAGGTTCGTTGGTAACCACGGGTGCCGAAGATCACGCCGGATCCATTTCCCGTGACGTCTGTCCGCTCTGCGGTTCGAAAGCACGATCTCGATTTCGCGCCGTCGAACGCGGTGGATCGACCTATCACCTCGAACAATGCTCCGATTGTGGCTTCGTGTACACCTCGACCGCACGTTTCGATACGGCGGATCACGGGGATCTGGCAAAACTCTATTGGCGTTTCCGCAGCCGTCATCATCAGATCAGACGGTTGATCCAACTGCACCTGAAGCCGGGAGCCCAGATTGTCGAAATCGGCTGCGGGCGGGGAGAACTCGGCTACCTCATGAAGGATGACCCTTACAGATATACCGGCTACGAGCCCGCCAGCGGCCTGTCCCGTTTTGGCCAGCAGCACGGCGTGAATATCATCCATGATTTCTTCAAGCCTGAGAGGGCGCCTCCCGCCGACGCCATCGTCATCGACAACGTCCTCGAACATGTGCTCGATCCCCAGCAACTGCTTGCGGACGCGGTCAAGACACTGAACGGCGGAGGTATTGCCATTGTGATTGTCCCCAATCGCAATGATCTGCGGCAGATGGTGCCGAGTTGGCGCGATGCACGACACTGGATTCCGCCCGACCACATCAATTATTTCTCCATGAGCGACGTCAGGAAGATGTTCGCCTATTGTGGCTTGCAGGCCACGCCGTTCGGATTTCACGCGTTGACCGCGCGCGACTATCGATATTTCCCGCGCGCGGTGCTTGAAACCGCAAAAATCTCGCTGCTCGGACATAATGTCTACGCTGTGAAACCCGAACCATCGGAAACAGGAGCCATGCTGGCGCGATGAATAGTGCCGTGATTCGGAATCCGACGACCGCAAAGATTGGAAACCGCTCTGTTGGAGACGGTGCGCCCTGCTACGTCATCGCCGAGATCGGCAACAACCACAACGGCGACTTCGATCGCGCCATTGCGCTGGTCGATGCTGCGGTCGCGGCCGGCGCGGATTGCGCCAAATTCCAGATGCGCAAGCTCGACGAGGTCTATCGCGCTTCGAGCCTGTCCGGGAAGGACGACGACCTAGCCGTCGAATACACGCTCGATCTCCTGCGCCGCTTCGAGCTCCCGACCGCGCAGCAAAAGAAGATCGCCGAGTACTGCGCGACAAAGGGTATCGAGTATCTCTGCACACCTTGGGACGCAAAGAGCGTCGCCGTGCTCGAAGGGTTCGGCGTGCAGGCCTACAAGGTTGCCTCCGCCGACCTCACCAATCTGCCGCTGCTCGCGTGCCTTGCCGCCACCGGCAAGACGCTGATCGTCTCGACCGGCATGAGCACGACGGACGAAATCAAGACCGCGGCGAAATTCCTCGACGACCGCGATGCGAGCTACGTGCTGCTGCACTGCCAGAGCACCTATCCGGCCGCGCTCCACAACATCCATCTGCGTTTCATGGAAACTCTGCGCGAGATCCATCCGGTCGTCGGCTATTCGGGCCACGAGCGCGGCGTTGCCGTTTCGACGGCGGCGGCGGCGCTCGGTGCCGTCGTCATCGAACGCCACATCACGCTCGACCGCGAGATGGAAGGTCCGGACCATGCCGCGAGCCTGGAGCCAGAGGAATTCAAGACGCTGGTCTCGGGCATCCGCGAGGTGGAAGCGGCGCGCGGTGAGAAACTGGCCGAGCGCGCGCTGAGCCAGGGCGAGCTCATCAACCGCGAAAACCTCGCCAAGAGCCTGGTGGCTGCGCGCGAGCTTCCGGCCGGCATCGTGCTCTCCGACAGCGACATCGCCGTGAGGAGCCCGGGACAGGGCCTGTCGCCGCTGAAGATGCCGGCGCTGCTCGGCCGCAAGCTCACGCGGGCGATGGCGACCGACGATTATTTCTTCCAGAGCGATCTCGACGAAGGCACCGCAAAAGCACGGCGCTACCGCTTCGACCGGCCTTGGGGCGTGCCGGTGCGCTATCACGACACCAAGCGCTTCCTGGAGATCTGCGAGCCTGATATCATCGAGTTCCATCTCAGCTACAGCGACATGGAGCGCGATCCCGCGGCGTATCTCTCCGGCACCTACGATCTCGGCTTCGTCGTACATGCGCCGGAGTTGTTTGCTGGCTCCAAGCTGATGGATCTCGCAACCCCCGACGAGGCGCTGCGGCGCTATTCGCTGGAGCAGACCCAGGCCGTGATCGACATCACCCGCGGCCTGAAGAAATTCTTCCCCAAGACGAAGCGCCCGTCCATTGTCGCCAACATCGGCGGCTTTACCATGGACGAGCCATTGCCGCCGGAGGAGAAGGCCGAGCGTTACCGCATCTTTGCCCGGAGCCTGAAGGAGCTCGACATGGACGGCGTCGAGCTGACGCCGCAGACCATGGCGCCGTTCCCCTGGCATTTTGGCGGCCAGCGCCACCAGAACATCTTTATCTTCCCGGAGGAATCCGCCGCGTTCTGCGCCAAGCATGATCTGCGCATGTGCGTCGACATCTCCCACACCAAGCTTGCCGCCAACCATTTCGGCTTCGACTTCGCACAAGGCCTGGCGCAGCTCGGGCCGCACACCGCGCATCTGCATTTCGGTGACGCCAAGGGGCTCGACGGCGAAGGGCTCCAGGTCGGCGAAGGCGAGATCGATTTCGACGAGATCGGGCGGGTGCTGCGCAAGCATGCACCGACCGCGTCGTTCATCCCTGAAATCTGGCAGGGCCACAAGAACATGGGCGAAGGCTTCTGGATCGCGCTCGAGCGTCTCGAGGGGCATATCTGATGGCGCGCAAGACGCTGGCCGTGATCGCCGCGCGTGGCGGCTCCAAGGGCATTCCGCACAAGAACCTGCTCGATCTCTGCGGCAAGCCGCTGATCGCGTGGACGGTCGAGCAGGCCCGCGCGGCGCGCGGCGTCGACGTGGTGGCGGTGTCTTCCGACAGCGACAATATCCTCGCTGCGGCCGAAGCCGCCGGCGCCGTCGGCGTGCGGCGCCCCGAAGACATTTCGGGTGACCTCGCCTCCTCCGAATCCGCCTGGCTGCACGCGCTCGATGCGACCGACGAGCGGATGGGACGGTTCGAGCGGGTCGTCGCGCTCCAGGCGACATCGCCGATCCGCGAGTCCAGCGACATCGAGAACGCGCTTGCGACCTTCGACCGCGACCATCTCGACAGCCTGCTCTCGGTCTGCGAGGTCGAGGATTATTTCAACTGGCGTATCGGCCAAGAGGGGCCGGAGCCGATCAACTACGATTATCGTAACCGCCGCATGCGGCAGCAGATCGAGAAGCGCTATTTGGAGAACGGCTCGTTCTACGTCTTGGTACCCTCGCTCCTGCGCGAGCAGAGCAATCGTCTCGGCGGCAAGATCGGCTTTCACGTGATGGAGCGTCACAAGATGTTCCAGATCGATCGTCCCGAGGACGTCAAGCTTTGCGCCGCCATCATGCGTAGTTACGGTTATGCCTGACCTCAGCGCCTTTTCTCTCGCCGGCAAGATCGCGGTCGTCACCGGCGCTTCGCGTGGCATTGGCGCTGCGATTGCGGCCGGCCTGCAAGATGCTGGTGCCACGGTGTTCGGCCTCAGCCGTTCCGGGACCGCGCCACGGGGCGTGAGCGCGATGGCCTGCGATCTCGCGGATGATACGAAGATCACGCAGGCATTCGACGACATCGCAAAACAGCACGGACGGCTCGACGTGCTCGTCAACGCCGCCGGCATCAGCCTGCCGCCATCGAACGCCGAAACCGAGCTTGCACGCTTCCGCACGACGCTCGGGACTGACCTCACCGGCGTCTATGCGACCATCCTCGCCGCTTATCCGCTGTTGAAGACGGCCGGCGGCTCGATCATCAACGTCACCAGCATCAATTCGGTGCGCGGCTTTCCCGGCAATCCCGGCTACGTGGCGGCGAAGGCCGGCCTTGCCGGGCTGACGCGCGCACTCGCCGCCGACTATGCCGCCGACGGCATCCGCGTCAACGCGCTCGCGCCGGGCTATGTCGCGACCGAGATGACCGCGAAGAGTTTTGCCGATCCCGCCATGCACGAAGACCGCCGCCGCCACACCATGCTCGGCCGCTGGGGCCAGCCCGCCGACATGGTGGGAGCCGCTGTTTTCCTGGCGTCGGACGCCTCCGCCTATATGACCGGCCAGGAGCTCTTCATCGACGGCGGCTGGACCACCAAGGGCCTCGCCATCAGCTCGGACAAACAACCGTGACCGTAACGCTCGAACGCATCGGCTTCATGCAAGGCAGGCTGTCGGCTCTCGTCGACGGCAAGATCCAGGCGTTCCCCTGGAATGAATGGCGCGAGGAATTTCCCCGTGCGAAGGAGCTCGGCCTGACGCGGATGGAATGGACCATCGATCAGGAACGGCTGCGCGAGAACCCGCTCACGACCGAGCCCGGGCAACAAGACATTCTGGCGCTGTCGCGCGAGAACGGCGTACGGATCCCGAGCCTGACCGGCGACTGCTTCATGCAGGCGCCGTTCTGGAAGGTCGATGCCGTCGTCCGCGACGCGCTCGTCGCCGACCTCGATCTCCTGATCACCGCCTGTAGCCGCATCGGCATCGAATTCGTCGTGATCCCGCTGGTCGACAACGGCAAGATCGAGCGCGAAAGCGAGAGCGATACGCTGAAGCGCGTGCTGCTCGCTCGCTCCGAGCAACTTGCAAGACGGAACGTCAAGATCGTCTTCGAATCCGATCTGCTGCCGCGCGAGCTCGCCCGGTTCATGGAGACGTATCCAGCCGACGTCTTCGGCATCAACTACGACAGCGGTAACAGCGCTTCGCTTGGTTATGACAGCGACGAGGAGATCGGTGCCTACGCGCCGCGTATCCTCAATGTGCACGTAAAGGACCGCATTCGCGGCGGCACTACCGTGCCGCTCGGCACCGGCAACGCAGATCTTGCCAAGACGATCCGGCTGATCGAGCGATCCGGCTACAAGGGCCAATATATCCTGCAAACCGCGCGCGCCGCCGACGGCGACCACGCCGGCGCACTGGCGAAATACCGCGATATGACGGTTCGCTGGATCGAGGACGCGGCACGATGAAGCTCGAGCTGACCGATCGCGTCGCTCTCGTCACCGGCGCCAGCCGCGGGATCGGGCTTGCGATCGCGATGACGCTCGCGGCAGAAGGCGCCAAGGTCGCGCTGGCGGCGCGCGGCGCCGATGCGCTGAACGCCGCGCGTGCCGCAGTCGGCGGACGGAACTCGATTCACGTGGCCGACGTCACCGATCCCACCAACGCCGCAGCCCTCATTCAGGACGTCGAAAAGCAGTGGGGCCGGCTCGACATCCTCGTCTGCAATGTCGGCAGCGGCGCATCCGTGCCCCCGGGAAAGGAAACCGCGGCGGAGTGGTCGCGGGTGATCGACCTCAATCTCTTCGCCACGACCAACATGATCGAGGCCGCCCGGCCGCTGATGGCGCGCGGCAGCGGCGATCGCGCTATCGTTTGCATCTCCTCGATCGCAGGCATGGCCGCACTCGGCGCGCCCGTCGCTTACTACGCCGCCAAAGCGGCGCTGAATGCGACCGTGCGCGGTCTGGCGCGCCCACTGGCGCTGGAGGGCATCCGCATCAATGCGGTCGCGCCCGGAAACATTTTGAGCGCGGACGGCACCTGGGCGCGGAAGATCGCCGAAAACAAACAAGCAGTCGACGACATGCTCCAGCGCGAAGTGGCGCTACGCCGGCTCGGCACTCCCGAGGAGATCGCCGACGTCGTCGCCTTCCTTGCTTCGACCCGCGCCGCCTTTATCACCGGCAGCGTCCTGGTGGCCGACGGCGGCCAGCTCAGAAGCTGAACAGGAGCCTTCGATGGCAAATCCCTTCTCCCGCTACGACCTGACCGGACGGACCGCCCTCGTGACCGGCGCCGGCGGCCTGTTGGGCAAACAGCATGTTGCAGCGCTCAGCGAAGCCGGCGCGCGCGTGGTCGTCACCGACGTCGGCTTGACGCAGGCCGAAACCGCCGTCGCCGCGCTGAAGCAGGTCGCGGCTTCAGCCGATCTGATCGTCCTTGCGATCGACGTCACTTCGCTCGAGTCGGTGCGCGCCGCGAACGAGCAGCTTGCAGGCCGCGGAGTTACCATCGACATCCTCGTCAACAACGCCGCCATCGATCCGAAGGTGACGTCGAACCCGGGCGTCATGCACTCCTCGCGCTTCGAGGCGTTCCCGGTGCCGCAATGGCAGACCGAGATCGCCGTCGGCCTGACCGGCGCGATGCTGTGCGCGCAGGTGTTCGGCAACGAAATGGCCAAACGCGGCCGCGGCGTGATCCTCAACGTCGCCTCCGATCTCGGCGTGATCGCGCCGGACCAGCGGCTGTATCGGCAGCCGCATGTGGCGCGCGAAGAGGAACAGCCGGTGAAGCCGGTGACCTATTCCGTGATCAAACACGGCCTCATCGGATTGACGAAATATCTCGCGACCTACTGGGCCGACCGCGGCGTTCGCGTCAATGCGATCTCGCCGGGGGGCGTCTTCAACAACCAGGATCCGGCGTTCGTCGAACGGCTGACGCGCCTGATTCCCATGGGGCGTATGGCCGAGGTCGACGAATACCGCTCCGCCGTGCAGTTCCTCTGCTCGGACGCATCGAGCTACATGACCGGTCAGAACCTGGTCATAGACGGCGGCAGGAGTGTGTGGTGATGGGTCCGGAACTCTTGTCCAAAGTGTCTTTGAGCTTTCTCTAGATGTTCATTCTGAGCAGAACAAAGAACGACACCTCGGTAGCGCTCGACGCCTTGCGAGCGGTCGCGGCACAAATGGTCTGTGTCGGACACGGTATCTCGTTCTTTGCGTCAGATTGGAGGCCGGCAAATCTGGCGTTTATGCAGAACGTCGGCGTGCTTCTGTTCTTTCTCATTTCTGGCTTTTTGATCACGCACACCCTGATCCAGAAATCGAACGACCCAAACTATGGATTTCTCCAGTTCGGCGTTGACCGGTTCGCTCGGATCTATGCCGGGCTCATCCCAGCGCTTGTATTCGTCGCGATCGTCGACGGCGTAACGATATACCTGACGAATGATCCAGCTATTCAGCGCTACTACACCTGGAAAACCATGATAGCCAACCTCTTCATGCTCGAAGGCTATCGCGGAATATTTCCAGGTTATCTTCAATGGTCCGCAGTGGGATCGGCAAGCCCGCTTTGGACCCTGGCTATCGAATGGCATATCTACATTTTCGTCGGATCGCTTTTTTTCATGGCAGCGCGACCCAAGTCATTCCCCTTCCTGATTCCGGTAGCGCTGTTTTTTGGACAGACCCCCGTACATTTCCTTTTCGGCGCGTTTCAACCCGATGGAGTTGGCCGCAGCCTGTTTGCGCTTTGGCTCGGTGGAGCGCTCGTCTACTTTCTCGACCGGTCGCCCGTCGCGAAGTTCGTGCCGGCAGCGACGATTGCACTGGTCGGAGTTGCTGCGTTCACCGCGACCACCCTTCCGGGCGCTGAGTACAACCTCATATCCTATGGGTTGCTCGCTGCCGTCTTCTTTGGGCTGGTTGCGATGAGTCAATCAGTTCATCTGATCACCTCGCCGGCCATCCTCAAAACGATTGCCTTTGTCGCCGATTATTCCTTCTCTCTGTACCTGGTTCATCACACGATCATGTACGCGATCTGGACGATATTTCCTGCGAGAGGACCAGGCATCTTCGCTATCGCCGTCATCGTCTCAAATCTGGTTGCTATTGGACTGGCCGAGATTGGGGAGAAGCACCATCGCATTGTCGCCAGCTTTCTCCATCGCAAGTTACCGTCCAGGTCGAAGCCAACCAATATAGCTGCCAACCAGGGCTAGCGGCTCGGTTGCTCAAGCGCTGCCCCCATGGTAGTTCCGAAAATGGGCGGCGCAGGCCGAAGCCTGCCGAAACAAACGCAGCGTAGCGGCAAGTTCTTGAATAGACAGACGACAGGAAATATTGCTTGCACACCGCTCTGAGAGACCGGCGCGTCAAGGTGGAGAGTTGTTTGTCCTCAGGATCGAAGCAGAATCTACACCTCAAATTCTACTCGTTACTGGTGTTTGCGACCGTTGCTGCCTTCGGGCCCGTTGTCCTGATCAATCAACCGTTGTGGGACGACTGGGTGCTCAGGGCATATTCCGATGCCGGCACGCTCTGGGAGCTTTACAGGCAGGTGGGCGCGCGCGAACTGTTCTGGCTGGTAAAGCCGTTCGCCTCGACCGCACCCAGCGTCTGCGTCGCGACCGAGCTGCTGCTCTACGCCCTGCTCGGTCCGCTGATCTATACCATCATTCGGAAGACCACTCTCTGGTCGCCGAGTGACGCGTTCTGGGCGGCACTGTTGACAGTTCTCGTGCCCCTCAACCAGGCGCGATTCGTCCTTTCGACGCTGCCTTATGCATTTTCGTCCTTCTTTTTCGCGCTTTCAATCGTGCTCCTGCTGCGCGATCTGGAGAAACCCTCGATCATCGGGCGCCTTTCGATCGCGATATGCCTGCTTGTCGCTTTCACGACCAATTCGTTTCTGGTCCTTGCCTGGCTGATGCCCCTGGTTGTTGCAGTCGACGCCTCGCGGAGCGAAGCGTCGCCTACCAACTCCGACAAGGCTCGGGAAGCGTTACGAGCGATCTTGAGACGAGGCGAATTGTTGCTGCTGCCGGCCGTCTACTGGCTGGCAAAGAAAGTATTCGAGCCCACCTACGGGCTCTATGCCGACTACAACAAATTTCAAATGGGACTTGCGTCGGCGCTTAAGCAGACCGTGGTCGTGCTGGTCAGCCAGTTCAAGGACGCCCGAACGCTCCTCCCGCACTCGTCAGACGTTCCGGAGTTGTCGGTCGCCGCCGCAATCGTCATTGCCATCTTCCTGCTCGCTGCCCTGAGTTGGAAGTTGCCGCTTGACGCAACGGACGAGCCCCCTCGCGGAGCAGCCCGCCCCACCGACGCGTTCGCGATGGCAATCGGTCTGGCGCTCGCGGTCTGTTCACTGCTTCCATACGTGCTGGTCGGCAAGCCACCTCGATTTTACGGTCTCTGGGAGACGCGACATCAGACGACGTTGATGCTGTTCAGCGGTTTCGTGATTTACTCCGCGCTGCGATTGAGCGTACCGCGGCGCGCCCTGCCGGCGGCGTCTGCGGTGTTGGCGGCATTTTTTCTGGTCCTCAACATTTCGGTGACGCATCGGCTTGTTCTCGATGCGCTCGAAACGCGCGAGATTTCCAGCCTGCTGGAAGCGCAGCCGCCAGCGCCCGGCACGATGATGCTGGTCATGGAGGAGGACCGGAACTATCGCGCTCTTGGTCGATTTTTCGCTTTTTATGAGCTTTCCTACGTCCTGAATCCGGACGGCGAACACCGCGTGTTGGCTGTGTCAAACCAAGAAATTCTCGATCCATCGACCGGCACCTACGTGACCGGCAGAATTCCGGCCGTAGAGTCCAAATTGATCGATTTGTGCGAGAAATATCGGTCCGCGCCGCAATACGGCTTTGGCGGTTTCGTTTCAAACGGCAATATCGAGACCGTTAGGCTACTGTCCAACCGCGAGCCTCCGCGATTGTTCGAGGTCATCGGCGAAAGCATCCGCTCCGCCGTGAATGCCAGGCCGGCCAGCACGTCGCCCATGGTCCGCATCGAGCGCAAGGCGTCCGCCATGGAGGGCGCGTGCCGATCTCCGTGCTGTGCTGGAGACTAGTGCGTGACAAGCTTCTGCATGACTTTGCCTCGCAATTGCACGCGTGCGCGGTGAGATAGCCATGCGAGTTGTCGACAGCACCTGGCCGTATGCTATCATCTGAAAGCAAAGACGGCCGAGGGAAACCGGTGGAACGCAGGTTGGAAGGATTGCAGGCCGCGCGTGCGATTGCGGCCCTGAGCGTCGCTTATTTTCATTCATACATCGCCTTGCGCGGTTTTCCCGAAACTGCCCAGCTACCCATCGCCCCCCTGAAAAATTGGGGGTATCTCGGTGTTAATTTCTTCTTTGCGATCAGTGGATACGTGATCTGCCTGGTGGCCGCGAAACCGACATTCGAGCCCATAGTCTTCGCAATCAAACGGCTGTTCAGACTCTACCCAATGTACTGGATCGCGATGACGATCATCGCCGTGATGATAGGCCTCGGCAGATATGCTCCTCAGTCGTTCGATCATTTCTTCTATTCGATGACGTTGCTGCCGCAGCAGGGAGCTCCAGCCTATGATGTCAGCTGGACGCTTGAGCGGGAGATGGTCTTCTATGTCCTCGCCGCGATCGTGGTGCCAATTTTGGGAGTACGCGGCCTTGCAATCGTCCTGATAATACTCGCGACCGGCGGCTGGTATTTCGGGAATCCATGGACATTCCATTTGCTATCCACGACCCAGGCGGATTTTCTTGCCGGAGTTCTGGTGTTCCTGTTTCGCGAGCGCACGAAGCTGCTCGGCGGCATCACTCCAATCATTGCGGGCTGCGCCATGCTCTGGTTCAGCCGAGCGCATGATTTTCCCTTTGCGGTCCCGATCAGCATGGCCTTTCTGCTGTTGGGGATGACCCAGCTCCGGCTATCCTGGGAGCGACCACCGTTCCGATGGATCGTGGCAACGGGTGACGCGTCCTACTCGATCTACCTGCTGCACTACATCGTGTTCTACTGGTCAGCCTTCACCTCGGTCCGATTGCCGTGGACATTGCCAGATTGGCTCTGCGAGCCATGGCGATGTTCGGCGCTAATTCTGTGCTGCCTGGTCTCCCGGCTCACGTGGCGCGGGATCGAGCTGCCCGCGATCGGATTCAGCGAAAAGATGGCACGGCGCTTGCGCAAGGTTCCATTCCCGAACAGCCAGAATTCGCTGATAGCCAAACCGTAAACCGTGACGGCAGCGAGGACGACCTCGACGCTGTCTCGGATTGCGAGAAAGGCCGAGCGCGAGGCGGTTATGGGCCCCGCTTGACCAACCGTGACATTCACGCAACGAATTGATGGCTCCCCATCATCGAAACGGTTGGTCGGAAACTGCTGGCCTCGCTAAGCTGCAATGGGCCGGTCTGCCGGGATTGCCTCAGAGCCTGACCACGGCTAGAGATTCGGGCGGGTGGGGCAACCAGTTCGGCGAGAACAGCGTGGATCAGAACGATACGGAGTTGGCACCAGATGCGCGGAGTGTCTTGAAGTTCATTGCAACGCGCGTCTGGGGCTTCAAATGGTTGATCGGAAGCGCAGCGCTTGTCGTTGCCGCACTGGTTTTTGCCTTCTACAGACCGTCCACCACGGAGCTCTGGACCGGCAAGTCAAAATTGACGATCGGAATGGCTCCGCCCCTGCCTTTCGTCTTGCAGAGGTCCGGGCCGCCGTTGGTCCCGCTTGAACCTCCACGGGAGCTGATTGGGCGGATGTCAGCTCAGGACTTCAAGAACAAGGTCGCCAGTCGTGCGGCCTTCGATCCCAAAACGGCAAGCTTGTCCAAGGACATGGTGATCTCGAGCTTGCGCGGCATCGTTCTGGACGATCGCGACGTCGCCGTTGAACTTTCGGCGGGGTCGCCTGGAGACATTCACGCCGCATTTGCGGCCCTTGCCGCCGAGATCAGCGAGGTGCATGGCGAGCTTCTCAAGCGGTACCTGCAGCCTCTGCGGGCGCAAATTGACGACGCTAACGCACGGGTTGCGCTCATCGAGAAGGCGAGCGAAAATCTGAACGAACGCCTGCTGACTGCCGAATCCAGCGACAAGAATCGTTCGGGGCCTGCCATTGGCGCGCCGAGCATCACTCCGACGCTCCCGGCCTGGAACCAATTGAAAGATCGTATTCAAGTCGATGAGAATCTGTCAGGGTTGACGGAACCTACGGTTGTGTGGTCTGCGCCCCCCATGTTGTCGATTGCCTCCCGCTCGGTCGGAACCTTGAGGCAGTCCCTCACGGCCGGTTTTCTTATGCTCGTCGCGATAGGCCTTCTTACGTTGGCCATAAGCCCGAAAGCAAAATCTTGAGCGTGCGGGTATTTCATCGGTCCCACGAACAAACGCTCGATGCCGGTAACTCCTGAACAGATCGCGGTTGCTTTGTCGGCAGGCATCTTCTGCTTCTTGGTGCTTTTCCTGGCAGCTTACCGGCCCGTCATTTTTCTGGGATTCTTCTTCATCCTGTTCACGCTCGTCTGGCGCACCGCGTCGATGGCTTTTATCGATCTGACCGGGCCCGTATGGTCGTCCCAGACCCTTCGCTACATCGGGCCCGGCCTTGCGACCCCGTTGTACGTGCTGGCCTATTGCGCGACCCTCGTCCCCTTTCTGATCGTGCTGCGGCCAAGCGCGATCAGGACCTGGCCGGACGGGATCGATCGCCGACAAGCCCCGCAGGGGATGCTGACGCTCTCGAGCTTGACCGTCGTCCTGTCGATGCTGTTTCTCGCCTATCTGTTTCTCGACATGTTGCGCCACGGCTCAATTCCCCTGTTCGCGCATATCGAGCGATATACCTACACGGCGGAACGTGCAGGCGCTGCTCACCGCTGGCTGGCCACTTACGGCAATTTCCTCGCATTCTGGTGGGGACTTATGTTTGCGGCGGAGCGGTTGCGAAATGACAGGCTCGATCTCCGCTATTTGGGGCTGCTTGCGACGTTGCTTGGGTACATGTTTCTCGCCGGGAATCGGTTCTCCGCCTTCTATAGCTTGTCGAGCTTTTTCGTCATTCCGTTGTCGGCTGTCTTCGTACAGCAGGCGGTCGGACGATCCGGCGCGCCTTTTCACTGGGTCGTACGGATGTTTGGCAGGCGGGAAATTGCAACATTTGGCGCCGGCGCGTTGCTCGTTGTCCTGCTCGCCGCAGGCGCCATCTTCATCAATCTGGTCAGCGTGCGCGGGTACGAAGGCGAGCAAGTCCTCTCGCAATTCTGGGAACGCGTGCTGGTCCAGCCTAGTGAATTGGGCTGGATTTCCTACGAGCGCGTGTTCCTTCACAATCAATGGCAGCCCGACCCCGTCTATGATTTCCTGTTTCAGAGCCCGCTCGATCCAAACAGGAACACGTCGCCGCAATATCTGATGCTGCAAACCATCGGCGAGCCCCGCACCTCCGAGCACTTGCGCGCTGGCGTTCAGCTTGCCGGAGGATTCCCGGAAATCTTCTTTGAGTTGTTCGGGCCGATCTACGCCTGGCCGTTTCTTCTGGGCTCCGGCTGCATTGCCGCCCTGCTGACCGCGCTGATCGTGAAAGGCACGATCCAGGGGCGCTACGCGTCGGCGTTTCTCGCTCTCTACGTGTTGTTCGGTTTCGACGTGATGTATATCGGCGGCATGCTCAATTTCGTCATCGCGCAGAGCTACTGGATCAAGATCGCGGCTCTTGCGATTGCGCTTCTCCTGGAAAGGAGCCTGGCTGGTTCCGGACTACCTCTCCTGCCGTGGAGTATCGCTCCGATTCCTCGACCCTGCTGGCTTGTTGCCGCCTCCAGATCAATCCGATTGAGATTCCAACCCCAGGCAAGGCAATAGTTGTCTGAAATGACCGCAGCCCATTACGGATATCTCGCGCCGGAGAAAGCGATTGTGTATCACGGGCGCGCGACATGTTGAGACAGGCCGTCATCCTCGTCGGCGGTCTGGGTACACGGCTCGGCGATCGCACCAAGCTGGTTCCGAAGCCGATGTTAGAGGTCGGCGGGCGGCCGTTCCTCGACACGCTGATCGACGAGCTGGTACGCTATGGCGTATTCGATGAAATTCTCCTGCTTGCGGGCCACAAGGCGGAGATCGTCGAGACGCACTACGCTGCGGCTGCCAGGGGCCAGGCGCGAATCGTCGTGTCTCGCGAGACCGAGCCGCTCGGCACCGGCGGCGCGCTCGTGCATGCGCGCGACCTGCTGCACCAACGGTTCCTGCTGCTCAACGGCGACTCACTGTTCGACTTCAACCTGCTCGATCTGATCGCGCGCGCGCAGGGCGGGCGCGTTCACATGGCGCTGCGCGACGGCGTCGTCGGAGATCGCTATGGGCGTGTCGTGCTTGACGGTGACGTGGTGCGTGACTTCATCGCCCCGGGTGCGGGCGCCACGGGGCCGGTCAATGCCGGAATCTACGTCGTGGACAGGTCCGTTCTCGCCGACATCTCGACGCTTCCCGCCTCGCTCGAGCAGGACGTGTTCCCCGGCCTCGTCAAGTCCGGCGCGCTGCGCGGCACGGCCTATCGCGGCTACTTCATCGACATCGGCATTCCCGATGATTTCGCCCGCGCCGATCGCGAATTGAGGGAGAAGCTGCGGCGACCGGCCGTATTCTTCGACCGCGACGGCGTTCTCAACCACGATGCAGGATACACTTTCGAGGCGCACAAGCTTGAATGGATCGAGGGCGCGCGCCAGGCCGTGAAGGCCGTCAACGACGCCGGCTATTTCGCCTTCGTCATCACCAATCAATCCGGCGTCGCGCGCGGCTACTACGAAGAGCATCACATCGTTGCCCTGCACCGCTGGATGTCGGACCAGATGGCTCTGGTCGGCGCACATATCGACGCGTTCGAATATTGCCCCGATCACCCCGACGGCACCGTGACGCACTATTGCCGCACGAGCAACCGGCGCAAGCCGGCACCCGGCATGATCACCGATCTCGCGCAGCGTTTCCCAATCGACATGACGCGCAGCATGGTAATCGGGGACAAGGACACCGACATGGAGGCGGCGCAGGCCGCGGGCCTTGCGGGCCATCTGTTCGAGGGCGGAAATCTGGAGACGTTCGTGAAGCAACGCCTGGTCCCCACTGGGAACGCCTAGACCGGCGTCCAAAAGTGCTGCATCCCCGGGCATTTGGCGGATATCGAACGCTGCTCTGTTGCACACGACGGCCAGTGTGCTATAGCGCCATCTTGTTGCGAACACTGGCTTAATCGCCCTTTGGGGTCCGGCATGGCAGATCTGAGGGACGCCCGCGTCCTCGTTACCGGCAGCGACGGCTTCATCGGTTCGCATGTCGTCGAGGAGCTGGTGAAAGCCGGTGCCCGCGTCAAGGCGATCGTCTATTACAACTCCTTCAATTCCTGGGGCTGGCTCGACACGATGCCGGCCGACATCATGA
This sequence comes from Bradyrhizobium sp. 197, assembly GCF_023073375.1. Taxonomy (NCBI): domain Bacteria; kingdom Pseudomonadati; phylum Pseudomonadota; class Alphaproteobacteria; order Hyphomicrobiales; family Nitrobacteraceae; genus Bradyrhizobium; species Bradyrhizobium sp. 197. The sequence goes on from NZ_JADPJJ010000055.1 coordinate 75,458, forward strand.
ATTCGGTGGAGGTCGTGGCCGGCGACATCCGCGATCCGCACTTCATGATCGCGGCCGCGAACGGCTGCACCGACGTGCTGCATCTGGCGGCGTTGATCGCGATCCCGTTCTCCTATGTCGCGCCCGACTCCTATGTCGAAACCAACGTGCGCGGCACCGTGAACGTGCTCCAGGCCGCGCGCATGGCCGGCGTGCGCCGCTTCGTGCAGACCTCGACCAGCGAGGTCTACGGCACGGCGCAGACCGTTCCGATCAAGGAGAGCCATCCGCTGGCCGGACAGTCGCCCTACTCGGCCTCGAAGATCGCCTCCGACCAGATGGCGCTGTCATTCCAAGCCTCGTTCGACATGCCCGTCGTGGTGATCCGTCCGTTCAACACCTTTGGCCCGCGACAGTCGGCGCGCGCGGTGATCCCGACGATCATCAGCCAGATCGCGACTGGCAAGCGGAACATTCGCCTCGGTGCCGTCAGCCCGACGCGCGATTTCTCTTTCGTCACCGACACCGCGCGCGGCCTGATTGCGGGCCTTACGGCGCCTGCGGAGCAAGTCGTCGGCCAGACCATCAATCTCGGCAGCGGTTTCGAGATCTCGGTCGGTGCGACCGCGCAGATGATCGCCGATGTCATGGGGACGACTATCGAAATCGAGACCGACGAGGCGCGTCTGCGTCCCGCCAACAGCGAGGTCGAACGGCTCTGGGCCGACAATTCCAAGGCACGCCAGCAACTCGGCTGGAGCCCTGAATTCGACGGTGTCGACGGCATGCGCCGCGGCATGACCAAGACGATCGACTGGTTCACCAATCCCGCAAACCTCAGCCGCTACAAGGCTGACGTCTACAACGTCTGAGGCAATGGTGGACAGTCCAGTGACCAGGTCAGACTTCGAACCAAAGGCGATCGTCGAGGCCGTACGGCGCGCCGCGGGAACGCCCAACGGAATCCTCGGCCTGCACGAGCCGGTGTTCGCCGGCAACGAGATCGCCTACCTCGAAGAGTGCATCAAGAGCACCTTCGTCTCCTCGGTCGGGCCGTTCGTCGACCGGTTCGAGCGCATGCTGGAGGAGGTCACCGGCGCCACGCGAGCGGTGGCCGTCGTCAACGGCACGGCCGCGCTGCATGCCTGCTTTCACCTCGCCGGCGTCGAGCCCGGCGACGAGGTCATTTCGCCGGCGCTGACCTTCATCGCCACGACGAACGCGATCGCTTATTGCGGCGCGACGCCGCATTTCGTCGACAGTTCGCTCGCCACGCTCGGCATGGATGCGCGCGCACTCGCCACACGACTCGACGAGATCGCCGAGCGGACTGCCAAGGGGACAGTCAATCGCGAGACAGGACGCCGCATCGCCGCGATCACGCCGATGCACACATTCGGGCATCCGGTCGCGCTCGACGAAATTGCCGCGACCGCCCGCGAGTGGGGCATTGCGCTCGTGGAGGACGCCGCAGAATCGCTAGGTTCGACCTACAAGGGCCACGCCGTCGGATCGCAGACGCAGCTCGCGGCGCTGAGCTTCAACGGCAACAAGATCGTCACCACCGGCGGCGGCGGCGCCATCCTCACCAATGACGAGGAACTTGGGCGCCGCGCCAAGCACCTTACCACCACGGCGAAGCTGCCGCACAAATGGGCGTTCGTGCATGACGAGATCGGCTTCAACTATCGCCTGCCCAACCTGAACGCGGCGCTCGGTTGCGCCCAGCTCGAGCAGCTCGACGGCTTCCTGGCGAGCAAGCGTAAGTTGGCTGCGGCCTATCAGCGCGCCTTTGCGGATATTCCCGGCGCCCGCTTCTCGCGCGAGCCGGACGGCACCACGAGCAATTACTGGCTGAATGCGATCCTGCTCGACGAGGCCCATGCGGAGCGGCGCGACGACGTCCTCGCCGCGCTCAACGACGCCGGCTTTGGCGCGCGTCCTGCCTGGACGTTGATGCATAAGCTGCCGATGTTCGCGCAAGGTCCCCGCGGCGATCTCGGCACTGCCGAATCGATTGAGCGCCGCCTGATCAATCTTCCCTCCAGCGCCAGCATCCGGGCCCACGATGAGTAAACCAAGCCGCAAGATCTGCTTCGTCACGGGCAGCCGGGCCGATTTCGGCCTCATCATCTGGCCGATGCGGGCGATCCGCGAAACAGCCGGACTGACGCTTCAGCTCATTGCCACCGGCATGCATCTGTCGCCCGAGTTCGGCTATACCATCGACAACATCCGCGACGAAGGATTCGACGTCGACGAAAGCGTCGAGACGCTGCTCTCGAGCGATTCCGGCGTCGGCGTCGCCAAGTCGGTCGGTCTTGGCGTGATCGGATTTGCCGACGCCTTCGCTCGGCTGAAACCGGACCTCGTGGTCGTCCTCGGCGACCGCTACGAGACCTTTGCGGCCGCCCAGGCGGCGATGTTCATGCGGCTGCCAATGGCGCATCTGTTCGGCGGCGACGTCACCGAAGGTGCCGTCGATGAATCCATCCGTCACGCCATCAGCAAGATGTCGCATCTGCATTTTGCCACCAACGCCGATTCGGCGCGGCGACTGACCCGCCTCGGCGAAGACCCGGCACGCGTCTTCACAGTCGGCTCGCCCGGTATCGATTCGATCAAGCGCCTCAAGCTGATGGATCGCGAGACCCTCGGCCGCGAGGTCGGGATGAAGCTTGGCAAGCGCAATGTGCTAGTCACGTTCCACCCCGTTACGGTCGAGATGGATCGCTCCGTCGGCGCGCTGGACGAATTGTTCGCATCGCTAGCAGCACTCGATCCCGAGTTCAGCCTGTTCTTCACGCTCGCCAATGCCGATGCGGAAGGCCGCGCGCTCAACGAACGCATCAAGGCCTTCGTCGCCGGCCGGCCGAACGCCATCGCGGTCGCCTCCCTCGGTCAGCTTCGCTACATCAGCCTGATGAACCAGGCGGATGTCGTCGTCGGCAACTCATCCAGCGGCATCTATGAAGCGCCGTCGCTCAACGTTCCGACCGTCGACATCGGCGACCGGCAGAAGGGACGCGAACGCGCCGGCTCCGTGTTCCACGCCGCGCCTGATCGCGCATCGATTTCAGCGGCGATCGCCGGTGCGCTCGCGCGCGGGCGGCAGCCGACGATCAGCCCCTACGGCGACGGCGAGACCAGCCGCCGCGTCGCCGACAAGATCGCCGCGATTCCCAGCTTCAACGCGCTGCTGAAGAAGGGCTTTTACGACGGCGAGGCCGGGACATGACGCGCACGCTCATCATCGCCGAAGCCGGCGTCAATCATTCCGGCAGCCTGGAGACCGCTCTCGCCCTCGTCGATGCTGCTGCTGATGCCGGCGCCGATATCGTCAAGTTCCAGACCTTCAACGCCAACTCGCTCGCGGGCCGGAGCGCACGCAAGGCCGACTACCAGCAGCGCACGACAGACGCCGCTGAGAGCCAGCGCGCGATGCTGAAGCGACTCGAATTGCCGCATTCGGCGCATCCGCCGCTGATCGCCCGCGCCAAGGAGCGCGGCATTGAATTCCTGTCGACGCCGTTCGATCATCAATCGCTGAACTACCTGCTCACGCTCGGCCTGCCCCGGATCAAGATCGGTTCGGGCGATTTGACCAACGCGCCGCTGTTGCATGCGATCGCGAGCGCCGACATGCCGCTGATCCTGTCGACCGGCATGGCCACGCTGATCGAGGTCGAGGAGGCGCTCGGCGTGCTCGCGCATGGCTACAGCCGCAGCAATGCGCCGCCTGGCGTTGCCGGCTTCCGTGCCGCATGGCGCGACGGCGAAGCCCGCGCGCGATTGTCCGAGCGCGTCAGCCTGCTTCACTGCACGACCGAATATCCCTGCCCGGCCGAGGACGTGAACCTTGATGCGATGCAGACGATGCGGACCGCCTTCCACCTTCCGGTCGGTTATTCCGATCACACCGACGGCATCGAGATCTCGCTCGCGGCGGTGGCGATAGGCGCCTCGGTCATCGAGAAGCATCTCACCCTCGATCGCAACGCGGAAGGGCCGGATCATGCCGCCTCGCTCGAGCCCGGCGACCTCAAGCGCATGGTCTCCGCCATCCGCCGGATCGAGCAGGCGCGCGGCGACGGCATCAAGGCGCCGAGAAATTCCGAGATCAAGAACATCGACATCGCACGCAAGAGCATCGTGGCCGCGCGCGCGTTGAAGACCGGCGAGGTGCTGCGCCCCGAGGACCTCACCTGCAAGCGGCCAGGCTCCGGCCGGTCGCCGGTCGAATACTGGTCGCTGATTGGCACTACGACCACCCGTCCTTATGACGAGGAAGACCCGCTATGAGGATCGGCTATTTCGGCGACGGCGTCTGGGCACAGCGCGCCCTCGCCCGGCTGATCGACGATGCCCGCTACACCATTGTCTTCGTCGCGGTGCGCGCGGCCAGCCCCGATTCGACGCTTCTCGCGCTTGCGGAAGCCAGGGGTATTCCGGTGCTACGCCCGAAGGCCGTCAACGCGCCGGAGAGCCTTGCCAAGATCGCGGAATTCGCGGCCGAACTTCACGTCTCGATGTCCTACGACCAGATTCTCCGTGAGCCAATTCTGGCGCTGCCGCCGCGCGGCACGCTCAATTGTCATGCCGGTGCGCTGCCGTTCTATCGCGGCCGCAATCCGTTAACCTGGGCGCTAATCAACGGCGAGACCGAATTCGGCATCACGGTTCACTGGGTCGATCTCGGCATCGATACCGGCGACATCGTGCGGCAGATCAAGGTGCCGATCTCCGCGACCGACACCTACGCGACGCTGCTCAAGACCGCCGAGGCGCTTTGCGCCGACACGCTGGTCGAGGCAATCTCCGGCGTCTATGAACGCACTGACAAGCGCATCGTGCAGTCGTCGATTGATCCTGTCGGCCTTTATTGCTGCCGGCGCAGGAAGGGCGACGAGGAGATCGACTGGAGCTCCAACAGCGCCGCGCTCGAACGGTTCGTCCGTGCGCTGGTGCCGCCCGGCCCCGGGGCCCGCACGATCTGGAAAGATAGGTCCTACGCCATCCTTGCGGCCGAGTTGATCCCGGGTGCTAGGTCCTATGTCGGGGTACCCGGCGAGGTGATCGGCAGGGACAACGCCGGCATCCTGGTCAAGACCGGCGACAACCTTATCCGGATCACGCACTGGGCGTCGGTCGGAACCGACGGCGCCCTTTGCACCGCCCTGATCCCGGATGCCGCGCGCGGCAGCCGGCTCGGCCGAAATCTCAAGGCCGAACTGGCAACGGCCGAGGCGAAATTGGCGGTTCTGGAGGCCAAATTGGGCCCTGGCCGCGGGGATTGACGTCCCCGTTCGCACCCGCGATATAGCTGCTTTCTGATCGGGTGAGCGCCGGCACAGGCGCGGCCACCCGCGAGGTCCATCATGAAGTCCTGGCAAAAAGCCCTCGTTGGAACAGAAGCCACGCTGAGCGAAGCCATTGCCGCCATCGAAAGCGGCAGCATCCAGATCGCGCTGGTCCTCGACGACGGCAGGCTCACCGGCATCGTCACTGACGGTGACATAAGACGCGGGTTGTTGCGCGGCATCCCGCTGAGCGGCCGCGCGATCGACGTGATGAACCCGAGCCCGGTGTCGGCTTCCGTCACCCTGCCGCGCGACGAGCGCCTGGGCCTGATGCGGCAGAAATCGATCAAGCAGCTTCCGCTGATCGATGCCAACGGCAAGCTCATCGGCGTCGAAACCTTCGACGAACTGCTCGAGGCGCCGCAATACGAAAATCCCGTGCTGATCATGGCCGGCGGGCTCGGCGAGCGCCTGGGCGTGCTGACGCGCGAGGTACCGAAGCCGATGCTTCACGTCGGCGGCCGGCCGCTGCTCGAAACCATCGTGCGCAATTTCGTGCAGCAAGGCTTCCGCAACATCTTCATATCGGTGAACTATAAAGCCGAGATGATCCAGAATTATTTCGGTGACGGCACCACCTTCGGCGCGACCATCCGCTACATCCACGAAAGCGAGCGTCTCGGCACCGCAGGCGCGCTCGGTCTATTTTCCTCGTCGCCCGATCTGCCCCTGGTCGTGACCAATGGCGACATTCTGACGACCATCAATTATGGCGCGCTGGTCGACTTCCACAATGCGACACCGGCGGAAGCCACGATGGCGGTGCGCGAGCACAAGGTTCATGTTCCCTACGGCGTCGTCACCGCATCGGAAGGATATCTCCAGGTCATCCGGGAAAAGCCGACCGAGAGCTGGTTCGTGAGCGCCGGCATCTACGTGATCGGCCCCAACGTGTTTCAACTCGTCGATCGCGGCATCAAGATCGACATGCCGGCGGTTTTGGAACGTATCGTCGCGAGTGAGGGCCGCGTCGCGGTGTATCCGATCCGGGAGTACTGGCTCGACATCGGCCGGGTCGAGGATTTCGAGCAGGCGCATGCCGAGTTTCATGAGGTCTTCCAGTGAGCCCGACCAGCGCGGTCGTCGTCGGTCTCGGCTCGATCGGAACGCGGCATGCGCGAGTGCTCTGCGAGCTCGGTCTCTCGGTAGCGACCGTCAGCCGGCGCGGCGGCGGAAATCATGGCAGCATTGGCGAAGCGCTTTCGCGTGGGCAAGTCGACTATGTCGTCATCGCTACCGAAACCGCGCGGCATGTCGAGGCGCTGCGCGAACTTGCGGATGCCGCCTTTCGTGGAACGGTTCTGGTGGAAAAGCCGATGCTGGCAAGGCCTGAGCCGCTGCCGACCTTTCCCTTCTCAAAGCTCCTCGTCGCCTACAATCTGCGCTTCCATCCGGTGATGGCTGCGCTCGCCAGGCACCTTGGGGGACGCCCCGCGATCACCGTCTCGGCCTATGTCGGACAGGACATTCGGGATTGGCGACCCGGTCGTGATCATCGCGCCACCGCCTCATCGACGGTAGATGCCGGCGGCGGGGTGCTGCGCGACCTGAGCCACGAGCTCGACTATCTGCTCTGGCTGTTCGGACCGTGGCAACGTGTCGCCGCGCTCGGCGGAGCATCCGGAGCCCGCGATATCGAGGTCGACGATCACCTTGCGCTGCTGATGGAGATGGCGCGAGCGCAGGTCGTGCAGGTTCATCTCGACTATCTCGACCGCGCGGGCCTGCGCCGGATTCGCATCAATTTTTCCGACGAGACGGTCGAAGCCGACCTTGTCGGCGGCAGCCTGTCCATCAATGGCGTCGCCAAGCAGTATGCGAACGAACGCGATGCGAGCTACCGGGCGATGCATCTGGCGGCGCTGAGTGGCAACGGTCCGGTCTGCTCGTTCACCGAAGGCATGGCCGTGATGGATTTGATCGACGCGAGCGAGCGGGCCCTGCATTCGAGGAGCTGGATTTCAGCATGAGCCTGTTCTGTACGATGTGCGCGCGTGGCGGCTCCAAGGGCGTTGCGGGCAAGAACGGCCGCGATCTTCTCGGCAAACCGCTGCTCGCCTGGAGCATCGCGCAGGCACGCGAGACCGGCCTGTTTTCGACCATCGCCTTCAGCAGCGATTCCGATGCGTTGCTGGAGACGGCGATCCGCGCCGGCGCCGATCTGGCCGTCAAGCGTCCCGACGAGATGGCGACCGACGCGGCGCCGAAAATCCCCGCCATCCGTCACTGCTTCGAGCAGGCGATGGCACAGACTGGGCAGACGCCCGACATCTTCGTCGACCTCGACGTGACCTCGCCTCTGCGGCTCGCCTCCGACATCGTCGGCGCCGTGGATTTGTTGCGCACTTCCGGCGCGCCCAGCGTCATCACCGGCGCGCCCGCCCGGCGCTCGCCCTATTTCAACCTGGTCGAGGAGCGCAAGGACGGCACCGTCGGCCTGTCAAAAGTTGCCGATCCGCCGATCGTACGGCGGCAGGACAGCCCGCGTTGCTTCGACATGAACGCGTCGATCTACGTCTGGCGCGTCGCTCGATTCCTCGATGAGCCGGCGGTTTTCTATCCGGATACCCGCCTGTTCGAGATGCCGGAAGAACGTTCGGTCGACATCGACTCCGAGGTCGACTTCACACTGGTCGAGCTCCTGCTCCGTCGACGGCAGGGGCTCCAGGGAACATCCTCATGACGAGCTTCAAGGCGCTGTTCGATCTCACCGGCCGCACTGCCGTCCTCACCGGCGGCTGCGGCATCCTCGGACGTCGCTTCGCAGAGGGCCTCGCCGAGTTCGGCGCCAATGTCGCGATTGTCGATCTCGACCAGGCCGCGACCGATGCGGCTGCGGCCGACGTCACGTCGCGCCATGCCGTCCGCGCCAGGGGTTATGGTTGCGACATCACCCAACCCGATGCGGTGCGCAACACGGCCGCTGCGATCGACGCGGACCTCGGAACAGTCTCGATCCTGCTCAATAACGCCGCCAGCAAGACCCGTGATGTCGATGCCTTCTTCGCACCCGTCGAGCAGTTTTCGCAGGACACCTGGCGGGAGATCATGGCGGTCAATCTCGACGGCATGTTCAACGTCGCGCAGGTGTTCGGAGGCCGAATGGCCGAGCGCGGCTACGGCGCCATCGTGCAGACCGCCTCGATCTATGGCCTGATGGCGCCCGACCAGCGCATCTACGAAGGCTCCGAATATCTCGGGCGCGCCATCAACACGCCGGCGGTCTACACGGCGTCCAAGGCAGGAGTCATCGGACTGACCAAGCATCTGGCGACCTATTGGGCGGCGAAAGGCGTTCGCGTCAATACACTCACCCCGGGAGGGGTGGAGAGCGGGCAAAACGAGACCTTCAAGGCGCGCTACGGCGCCCGCGTTCCGCTCGGCCGCATGGCCCGCGCGGACGAGATGGTGGGCGCGATGCTGTTCCTGGTGTCCGATGCCGCATCCTACGTCACCGGACAGAACATCGCCGTCGACGGCGGGTTGAGCGCCTGGTGATATAATACCGCAATGATCAAGCGCCTGATCCACAACACCCTGATCTCGATCATCGCCTTTGGCGGAGCTGCCGTGCTCGGCCTGGTGGTGATCCCGGTTATCATCCGCACCTGGGGCGTGACCGAGTTCGGTCTGATCGTGCTCGCGCGGCTGCTCCTCCCGACCGGGATGATGGCCGTGTTCGATCTCGGTCTTTCGGAGGTGGCCACTCAGACGGTGGCGCGTGGTCGGGAGCATCGCGATTGGGCTCTGGCTGCCCGGCAGCTCACTTTTCTGAGCGTGGTGTCAATCGTCCTGGCGTTGAGTCTGAGCACCGCGATCTGGTTCGGGGTCCCGTATCTTGCGATCTTGATGAAGGTCGATGCCGCTCACGTTGAGGCGTTCGTCAGCATACTCCGCTTCACTGCGCTCGGAAATCTGATCCTTATTCCAGCCTTGGTGTGGGAAGGGATCATCAAGGGATTCGAACGCTACAATCTTTTGCGGGTGGCGGAGGTTGCTTCGACCGTCGTCTATGTCGGTCTGACGATATTGGCCTCCTGTAGGTCCGTTGGCTTCGAAGTCGTCGCCTATATCTATCTCGCCACGCTTATCGGCCGCGCGCTTGTCGTGCTCCTCGGTGCCGCAATCGCGCTGGGGCGGAAGAACACGCGTTTTTCATCGTGGACGTCCGACATTCGCCGCGACCTCCTGCACCGTTGTATGCTCCTTCTGCAGGGCCGGTTGATCGGCGGCATTTCCGGCCCCCTCCAACCCTTGTTGGTCGGGGTGCTATTCGGCCCAACGGGCGTCGGAACTTACGATGCGCTGGTGCGGCTTTCGCGTGTATCCAGGACCGTGGTCAGCCTGCTGACCTCGGCACTACTTCCGGTGGCGAGCCGCCTCGACGAGCGCGGCAGCTCGACAACGTTTCAAAGGTTGGGTGAACTCGGTCTTATTCTGCTACCCATGTTTACGGTGCCCCTCTTCGCAGCCGCCGCCATCCTGTCGCCTGACATCTTGCGAATTTGGATCGGTCCGCTTCTGACGCCCTACGCCACCTGGATGGGCGTGAGTTTCGTGGCTCCGATCTGTGCCCAATACATTGCGATTGGGAGTTTGATTTTTCTGACGCGCCCGGAGATCCAGGCGCGGCTCAATATGCTCATGGGCCTTCAGCTGCTGATCTGGGCGGTCGTATCTGCCGCAACGCTGCACCTGTTCGCCGAGCGGGCCTTGATTCTGGGCCAAGCCGTGGCCAACGTGTTGGTCCTGCCGCTGCAACTCAGCCAGTTGCGTAGTGCACTTGATCTCAACCTTGAACGCTTTGCAAAAGCGATCGGAACTCAGGCCGCCATCATGGTCGTCGGCGGCATTTTTCTATGGATAATTGCAGGTTACATTCAGTTCGACAGCGTGCTAAGGCTCACCCTCGGTTCCGGGCTGTTCTGCATCATCGTCTGGATCCTTCAATATTTCCTGGTTCTCGAAAAACGCCACCGCACCATCTTTCCTGCCATGGGGCAACTGATGGGACTGGTGCCCAAGAGCAATTGAGCGGACATTCGCCGGATCGATGGAATGAGCACGACGGGCGCAAACAACATCAGCCTGCAACGCTTCGCTAAGGCGTCCCTGGCGGACCGCGCGACGACCTATGCATTAGACGCGGTCAGGAGCATTGGTCGTCTTGTCATGCGACGCGTGAAGCGGACCGCCGATGTCGTTAATTCGGAATATAACCTCCTGATCTGGCAAAGGGTGCTCACGGCCAGGGCGTGGACCAAGACGAACGATCTGAGCGAGTTTCTGATTCCTCCAAATACGGCGCAAGAACTCCGCAAGGTCGACAATCAGATCTGCAGGATTGCGGCTCAAGACTATTATCGATATCGCGCAAAGGCGCTGGGCGAACTGATTGCGCGGCACGCGGACTCGAAGCGGATCGTCGAGCTTGGCACCGGCTACGGCTATAATCTGTTTTCACTCCATCTCGATCATCCGGAGTGGACCTTCAAGGGTTTTGACATCGCCCCGAACGGCATCGCCACCGGCCGCGAGGTCGCCGCGCATTTTGGCCTGTCGGACAAGGTCGCGCTCGATCGGATCGATCTGACGGACGCATCCGATATCAACTTCGCAGCGATCAACGGCGAAGTTGTATTCACCTATTTCTGCATCGAGCAGATCCCCTATGACGTTCGCAAGGTGGTTGACAACATCATTGCCGCCAGGCCGAAGCGCGTCATCAACATTGAACCGACGACCGAGCTTCTCAACCTGACCGACCCGCGGGATATCGTCAGCTTCCTCTATATCCGGTCAGTCGACTACCAGACGCAGCTGTTCTCCACGCTTGACGAGTATGAGCGCCAGGGCCGCATCCGCATTCTGGCGCGGGAACGGATGCCGTTCGCTCCGTCGATCCACAACGATGGGTTTTTGTTTTGCTGGGAGCCAACATGACAACCGTCAACGCGACTACCAATCGCCCTATTCCCAACAAGCGGAAGATCAGCCAGTTCCGGCGCCTGCTGTGGCACTTCAACCGGACTGATCTCGGCTGGGTTACCAAGGCGGCCCTGAGCAGCCTGCAACCGGGCGCTCGCGCCAAACGGATCGGGCTCTTGGAACAGCTTCCCTCGAAGCCGGAATGGAGCGCGGCGAGCCGCAAGCTCGACGAAGACGGCTATGTCGACGTATCCTCGCTGATGGAGCGCAGCCTTGCGGAAGCCGTCGCTGCAGTTTCGGAAAGCAAGGTGAGCCGGCTCAACGAACTCTCCGGCAAGCAGCAGCTCGGACACAAATCGTTCTGGGTTAGCCTCCTGGATGAGGATCTCGTCAACGGTGCGTTCGCGACCGACCATCCCTTTGTGCGTTATGCGCTGCAGCCCGCGGCGCTTCGCATCATCGGCGATTTCATGCATGATTTGCCGCAGCTCTCCGACGTGCTGCTGACCTTGTCACAGCCGACACCAAACCAGACCCTGAGCTATTCCCAGCTCTGGCATCTCGATCACGACGACAAGCGCGTCTGCAAGCTCTTCATCTATCTGACCGACGTCCGCGACACCGCCGATGGTCCGTTCACCTTCATTCCGGCAGGCCCCTCAAAGCCGTTCCGCAACACGCTGAAGAGCCACATGAGCGATCAACAGGTGTTCGCCAAGACCGGGCCCGATGCGGTGAAGGAGATCGTTGCGCCGCGGCTGTCGTCGTTCATCGTCAATACGGCCCGCTGCCTGCATATGGGCAGCCGGATTCAGTCCGATCACAACCGCCTGCTCTATACCGCAACCTATATTCAGCAGCCGCGCATCTACCCCGAACCGGCTCCGCGCTTCCGGGCAGCCGGGTCGCTCACAGATATCGATCGCGCCGTGATGCGCCTCTGAGTCGGATCTGCCGGGAGCCCCGATCTTGCGCATAGGCTTGGTGGTCGATCACCCCAAGCGTGACCTGCCGGGGGCAGTCATGCTTGGTTATCAACTCGCACGGCGCGGCGTCTCCGTCGTGCTGGTGCCGATGTACGAGCAGGCGGTCGACGTCCCGCGGCTCGGGCTGGACGCACTGGTCGTCAACTACGCACGCCCGGTCAATCTCGACCTGATGCGCAGCTTTGCCAAGGCCGGCCTCGCGCTGTACGTGCTCGATACCGAAGGCGGTGTCCTCGCGGAAAAGGGCGGCAACTCGCCGCCCGCGATGGCCGCGCACGTCAAGGAGAGCGGCTACGCCGACATCCTGGCAGGCTATTTCTTCTGGGGCAGCCGGTTGCACGACGCGTTCCTGGCGGCCGGAACCATGCTGCCGGAGCAGCTTCACCTCACCGGTTGCCCGCGCTTCGATTTTGCAGCTTCACGCTGGCGCGCGCTGCTCGACGGCGAACCGCGCGGCTATCTGCTCGTCAACGCCAACTTCCCGCTGGTCAATTCGCGCTTCACCGGCAAGCCGGGCGGGGAGCGCGAGGCGATGGTGCGGTCCGGTTGGGACGGCGACTATGTCGATCACTTCATCGCGGATTTGAAGCAGGTCTTCACGAACTATCTCGCCGAGATCGAGCGGCTCGCCGCAGCGCGGCCCGACCGCAAAATTCTCGTACGTCCGCATCCCTTCGAGAGCGAGGACGTCTATCGCAACGCGCTCTCGCGCCATGCCAACGTCGTGATCGACGGCACCGGCAGCGTGCTCGACCGCATCCGCAACGCGGCCGCGATCGTTCATCTCAACTGCGGGACGGCCGTCGAATCGGTATTGCTCGGAAAGCTGCCGCTTCAGCTCGAATATTTGAACACACCGACCACCGCGGGTCATGCCGGCCTGCCCGCGCGCGTGAGCCGGCAGGTCGCCTCGTTCGACGAGCTGCTTGGCGCGATCGACCACGTCGAGCGCGAAACCGGGACCTTCGATTTCGCCGGCGTTCACGCCGCCGACATCGAGACTTTCTTCCATCTTAACGACGGACGAGCGGCCGACCGTGTCGCCGATATCCTGACCCGCACGACCGGTTCGCGCCGGCCTTACGTCTCGCTGCTTGCGACCCTGAAGGGCACGCGCGCCAAGCCGAGCCTCGGCCAGATCGTCAAGGGCGCCGCGAGCGCCGCGCTCGGTTCGGCCGTCACCGAGCGGCTGCGCAGCCGGTTCAATCCAGCCCGGCGCGACAAGCGGATCGAGCCCGCCTTCGTCAAAACCCTGCTTCAGCGGATCGCAACTCATGATCGCGCGAGCCCGTTGCAATTCAGAGCGCGACGCGCGCATTGCGCGACGACGGGCTTGCCGCTCGCGAGCATTGCGATCGACCAGGTCCTAGAGCAATGACCCCATCTGCAAAGACCATACTCATCACCACGCTGGCGGAATACCAGACCCGGTTCTGGATTCCGGTCGCGCAGCGATTGCGCGCGGCTGGCCATGATGTCGAATTGCTTGCCTTCGACGATCGCAGCGCCGAGATTTCGGCCGCGGCAGACGTGCCGGTCACGAACATGTATCGCGAGGGCCTCAAGGCCGGGCCAGCACCCGACGACCGCAAGGCGTTCGACGCGCGCGTTGCTGCCTACGGGCTCGACGGGACCAATTTCCTGTTCAGCCATGAGCGTTTCACTTTCGGCATCCGCGACACGGCCGCGCTGCGCCGGCGCTTCATGATTTATGCCAACGCCATGGAGGCGCTGCTCGACCGGCTGGAGGCGCAAGGCACGCGCGCCGAGTTGGTGCAGGAGCTCGGCGGTTTTCTCTCCGTCATCGCGAGCTTCTACGCCGCCAGGCGCCGCAACATCCGCAACTGGTTCATCGAGCCGTCGTTCTTCCGCGGCCGCATGTATTTTACGCCCGACAGCCTCGCAGCTCCCGACGTGATGTCGACGCCCGCAGACACGGTGTCATCAGAGGTGCGCGCCTATCTCGACGACACGCTGACGCAGCGTGCGATCGTCATCCCCAAGAAGGACCAGCATCATTATTCGGCGGCCTTCAAGAAGGTCGTCAATTTGCGCAATGCCAATCGTCTTGCCGAAAAACTCTGGGACCAATTTGCGCTCGGCAAGCACCAGGAGTTCGGGCACAATTTGCGCCACGCGCGTGTTCATGCGGCAATGGCGCTCAACGCGGCGCGGCTGCGCAAGCTCTATCGTCCGCTTCCCGAAACGCCCTTCGTCTACTATCCCTTCCACGTCCCGGCCGACATGGCGCTGACGCTGCGCTCGCCGGATTATCTCGACCAGGTCGCGACCGTCGACTTCTTGTTGCGCACGATCCCGGATTCGCATGTGCTCGTGGTCAAGGAACATCCCGCCCAGATCGGCGCGATCGCGGCTTCGCGGCTGTTCGAACTCGCGCGCCGGTTCGACAATTTCGTGCTGCCGCCGCCGCAGACCAACAATTACACCGTGCTCAATCGCGCCGATGCCGTGATCTCCGTCAACAGCAAATCGGGTGCCGAGGCACTGCTGCTCGGCAAGCCTGTCGTGGTGATGGGCGATGCGTTCTATCGCTCCTGCCCGCTGGTGTATGCGGTCGACCGTCTGGCCGACGTGCCGGCACGGTTGCGCGAAGCGCTCTCCGCCGGGCCGTTCGATCCGGCCAGGGGAGCACCCTACTTCGAGTCTGCCTGGCGCCGGTCATATCCGGGCGAGCTTTATATTGGCGATCCCAATCTGCTCGACACGTTTGCGGCTTCTTTGCGCGCGGCAATTGCCGAGCCCGCCGGCACGAACTGAACGGACCCATCATGCCGCTCGTCTCGATCATCACACCGTCCTGGAACGTCGAAGGCCTGATCGAGGAGACGATCCGCTCGGTGCAGGACCAGACCTTCGCCGATTGGGAACTCTTGATCGCCGACGACTGCTCGACCGACAGGACGCCGGCGATCATCGCGGCAATCGGCGAGCGTGATCCCCGCGTCAAGCTGATCCGGCAGGCCAAGAATGGCGGCCCGGCGCTCGCCCGCCAGGCCTCGATTGATGCCGCGCAGGGCCGCTATCTCGCCTTCCTCGATAGCGACGATCTGTGGCTGCCGGGCAAGCTCGAGCGCCAGCTCGCCTTCGCCCGGGAGAAGCGGGCCGCCCTCAGCTACACCGCGTTCCGCCGCATCGACGAGAGCAACACCATGTCCGGCCGGCTGATCGAGGTGCCGGCGTCACTGAGCTACAATCAGCTCCTGGAGAACACCGCGATCGCCACGCTGACCGCGCTGGTCGACCGCGAGATCGCCGGTCCCATCCTGATGAAGAACGAGGGCTACGACGATTTTTGCCTGTGGCTCTCGATCCTCAAGCGCGGCCATACCGCATACGGCCTCAACGAGGACCTTGCGCGCTACCGCGTCAGGGGCTCCTCGGTCTCCAGCCGCCCGGCGCGCTCCGCCAAATGGGTCTGGCAGATCTACCGCAATGTCGAACAGCTCTCCCTGATCAGATCGGCCTGGTGCTTTGCTCATTGGAGCGCGCGCGCCTGGCTGAAACGGCGGGAATTCTAGCCTCCCACGCCCTGCCGAGGGCACCCACGAAAATATCGAAACAACCTCATGCACAGTAAGGGTATTCAAATACCTTTGACCAAGCCATTTGTCTATTGGCGAGTCCGGCCGTTGCCGATACCACTCAGCGCGCTCTGCCGCGGACAATCCTGGAACCGATCATGCCGTTTGAAAGCTACAAGAACAGCCGCATCCTCGTCACCGGAGGCGCCGGCTTCATCGGATCGCACCTCTGCGAGCGGCTGCTCGATACGGGGGCCGAGGTGGTCTCCGTCGACAATTACTTCACCGGCAGCCGGCGCAACATCGCCCATCTGATCGCCAATCCGCTGTTCGAGGCAGTCCGGCACGACGTCACCTTCCCGCTCTACATCGAGGTCGACGCGATCTTCAACCTGGCCTGCCCGGCCTCGCCGATCCACTACCAGCGCGATCCCGTGCAGACCACCAAGACCTCGGTGCACGGCGCGATCAACATGCTCGGCCTCGCCAAGCGGCTCAAGGCGCGCATCTTCCAGGCCTCCACCAGCGAGGTCTATGGCGATCCGCTGATCCATCCCCAGACCGAGGACTATTGGGGCAACGTCAACCCGATCGGCATCCGCTCCTGCTACGACGAAGGCAAGCGCTGCGCCGAAACGCTGTTCTTCGACTATTGGCGCCAGCACGCCCTGCCGATCAAGGTCGCGCGCATCTTCAACACCTACGGCCCGCGCATGCAGCCCAATGACGGGCGCGTGGTGTCGTCCTTCATTGTCCAGGCGCTCAAGGGCGAGCCGATCACCGTGTTCGGCGACGGCGGGCAGACCCGCTCGTTCTGCTATGTCGACGATCTCGTCGAGGCCATCATGCGGCTGATGGCAACGAACGAAGATGTCACCGGACCGATCAATCTCGGCAACAATTCCGAGTTCACGATCCGGGAACTGGCCGAGAAGGTCATCAAGCTCACGGGCTCACGCTCCAAGCTGATCTTCAAGCCGCTGCCCCAGGACGACCCGCGGCAGCGCCAGCCCGACCTCGCCAAGGCGAAGGCGGCGCTGAACTGGGAGCCGAAGGTCGCGCTCGAGGACGGGCTGAAGGAGACGATCGCCTATTTCAAGCGCACGCTCGAGCTGGCCTGATCCCGTTCGCAACTTCGTCGGCCGCAAGCGAGCCTGTCCGCCATGAGCGCATTGTCCGACATCATCCAGAAACTGCGATCGCGGCTGGATACCTGGGCTGCACTAACGATCCTGCTGCTGCTGCAGAGCGCCGTCACCTGTCTGTCGCTGATCAAGGTCGCAAACTTCCAGTCCTATATCCACTTCAGCGGCGAGCGCGTCTGGATCGCGGTCGCGATTGCGGTCGCCTTCTCCGTGGTCTCGCTGCTGTTCGCCGCCGCTCGCTTCAGCTTCGGCTATTTCGTCGGTTTCTATTTCTACACGATGATCCTGGGCTTCCTGTGGATCGACGTCTTCTCCGAATACAGCTACGAGCGATTGCTCGCGGGATGTTCGGCAGCGTTCTCGCTGATGCTTTTCCTGCTGCCCGTTCTGTTCATCCGGGCGCCGTTCCGCCAGCTCGTCGTGCTGTCGAATGCCGCCTTCGAGCATCTGCTCACGGCTATTTTGGCGATCTCCATCGGCACCATTGCCGTCGCCTCGACCTACAATTTCCGTATGGTCGCCATCGCAGACATCTACGACTACCGCGGCGCGCTGCAATTTCCTGGAGTGGTGCGATATCTCGTCGGCTGGGTCTCCAGCACGCTGCTGCCGTTCGCCTTCGCCTGCTACTGGCTGCTCGGCTATCGCTGGCGCGCCGGCCTGGTGTTGATCCTGCTCCTGTTTTTCTACCCGATCACGCTGACGAAGTTCTCGTTCTTCACGTCAGCCTGGCTGATCGTGCTTGCCGTACTGTCACGCTTTCTGAACGCAAGAACCTCGGTCATCACATCGCTCTTCATCCCGATGCTGCTCGGCGTCGCCGCCATGGCCTTGGCGGGCTACGTCCTCCACGACCCTCTTAGCAAGTACTTCGACGTGGTCAACATCCGCATGATGGCGACGCCATCGAGCGCTCTCGACATCTACAACCATTTCTTCGCCAGTCATCCGCTGACCTGGTTCTGCCAAATTTCGGTGCTGAAAGCGGTCATGTCTTGCGCTTACCAAGATCAGCTGTCGGTCGTGATGCAGGACACATACGGGTTCGGCATGCTCAACGCCTCCCTGTTCGCGACGGAGGGTGTCGCCTCGGTCGGACCTTATCTCGCGCCGCTGACGGCGCTTGCGTCGGGTTTCATCCTGGCTCTGGGCAACCGTGCCTCGGCAGGATTGCCGCAGCGTTTCGTGTTGATCTCCAGTGGCACGCTGCCGCATGTTCTGCTCAATACCCCGCTCACGGTCGCCATGGTGACCCACGGCACCGCGCTTCTCTTCCTGCTCTGGAACGTGGTGCCGCGAAGCATCTTTGAGCGGCCCGGACTCCCTGACTAGCGAATTCCTGCGGTTTGCATCACGTCCGCAGTCAGTCGGACGAAATCCGCAACGAACGCCTTCACGCGCTCCTCGAGATTCGGCAACAGGTTCCGGATAGTCGCATGATCGGATGATTGTGCGACTTCCGACAGGTGATCGGCCAAGGCTTCGGAATCGCGGATGCCGAAATATCGCGCGCCGCCCTCGGTCTGTTCGCGATGGACATCGATGTCGGACAGGATCGTCGGGACACCAAACGACTTGGCTTCTTCGACAGTCGTGCTCCACCCCTCGCACTCCGAAGGATTGATGAGAGCCATCGATGCGCGCAGGAGCGCGTAGACGTGATCCAGTGGAATCATTCCGAGATGCTTGAAGTTCATATCGAGACCACGCGACCTGACCTCACTCATGGTCCTCTCGAAAAGCCCGGATTCACGGAAGTCCTGCGTACTTCCCGATGCCGCGACGACGACGTCGAGCCCCCGGCTTTTCAGCAGATCAAGCGCATCGACCACGATCTGGTGATTCTTGTGCCGCCAGAACTGGTTTGGCAGGTAGAAATACCGTGACGGAAGACCATAATGCGCAATCACGTCGGACGGCTGCGTGGCGAGCAGACTGGCGGGCGGCTCGGTCGCAAACCGGACGACCGAGACGCCGTTCGAATTGCCCGGGTAGAACCTCTTGAGATCGCCGAGCGCCGTGGCGCTGCTCAACATGATGTGCCGGCCCGATGCGATCTGAACCCGAAAGCCGAGATCACGCCGCCAATATGCTCTCCTGGAGAACAGATGCGGGAGCAGTCGATGCTGGAAATCCGGGAACCATGCGACCGCCGGAAATGGCAGGCGCCAGCCGAAGAAGCGCGCGGATTCGAACACCATGTCGATCTGGCTGGCCGTGAACGCGGCGACGGCAGGTGCGTCCAAACCAAAGACGATCGCGCGGGCGAGGTCCGTTGCGCGGGCAAGACCGGTCGCGGCGTGATCGAAAACCGGCGAGCGCACGACCTCAACGCCGGGAATGCCGGCCAGCACCGCGATCTCCCCGGGATCGTCCGCCGTTCCGGCAAACAGCACGGGTACCACGGTCCCCGGAGAATGCCGGTTCAGCACCTCGAACAGATTGCGTTGATAGTTGTAGCCGCCCGCCCATAGCCGACGCGGGATGTTGGTGAATGCAATCCGCAGCGACGTACGCTCAGGCACGAGCCTGGCTCCTGAACCATTCGACGTAATCGGCCAGACCGCGCTCCAATGGGATACGCCAATCGAAATTCATGTCGAGCACGCGCCCGTTGTCCGCCAGCAAGCTCGTCGGGTCCCCTGGCCGCGCGACGCCGGAAAAGCGCGCGACCGTTTTGCTGTCCCAATGCCTGATCAGTCCCTCGGCAATATCGGCCACGCTCACGCCGCGCCCCGAACCGCCATTGATCACGCCAAAATCGTCCTGCCACTCCGCCTCCGCGACGCGCGCCAGCAAGCGAACGACGTCGCGAACGTCGGTCCAATCCCTTATCTCGGCGCCCGTCCCTCCGAGATTCAGCGTTTCTACCTCGCTCCGCAGCCGAGAGCAGATATCCCAGAGCAGTTGCTTGCGAAGGTGGGGACCGTAGACGGAGAACAGTCGCACGACCATGCAGTGAATGCCGAAGCTCTGGACGTAGCTTTGGCACAGCTGTTCCATCACCAGCTTGTGGTGTCCGTAGGGCGACATCGGCAGAAGCGCTGCGCTCTCGGGGATCGGACCGGTGTGATCGGCGCCGTAGACCGCGGCGCTCGACACCACGATCAGCCGGCTGCTGGGCGCGAAACTTCGAAGCCATTCGAGCAGACGCGCCGTGCTCGTCACGGTCCGCGAAAAATCCTCGAATGGGCGCGCAATCGACAGCCCGACCGACGACCCGCCGGCCAGATGAAAGACGTGCGACGGCAGGCCGTGCAAGGCGGCGAGTGCATTCAGATTGGCCGCATCGACTTCACCATTGATCCAACTCTGCAAGCCGAGAGCGTGCGCATCGGCCGGATCGAGCGCACCGTGACCAACGCCATGGACCACACGCCCGGCGCCCGCCAGCTCGCGAACGAGATGACGTCCGATGAATCCGTTCGCACCGGTAACCCACGTGGACATTATGCTACCTTGGGTACTGCCAACGAGACGCTCGCTTGGCTCGCAAGCAAACTGCTATCGGTATTGCCATATGCTCCCTCATCGCTCGCCCGGCGACAATTCCCTGACGATGGTCGCAGGATTACCTGCTACGATGGAATATGCCGGAACATCCTTGGTGACCACAGCACCCGCGGCGACAATCCCACCCTCACCAATGGTCACGCCTCGCATAACCATGGCGCAAGCACCGATCCACGCATCATCGCAAATCTTGATCGGACGGTCGTCAAGAGAAAGCTGCCTTGGGTGACCGGTAGAGAAAATCTGCTTCGCCTGTTCGTGCCGCTCAGAGGCACGGATCGGATGCGAGAGATTGTCGAATATATTGACGGAATGCGAGATCAAGACACGATTTCCGATGTCGATCGACGCACCTGACCAAATACGCGTGCCGACCCCAACATAGCACCACTCTCCGATAGTGATTTGACCGCCGTGACCGAGGATCATCAGTTCACCCCTGACGTGAGAATGGCTGCCAATGACAATCCTTTCGCTTTTGCCAAGCGCATTCCTGATCCGCGCGCTATGGGCCAAGAAAGCATCTCGTTCCAAGCGGCAAGTCGCCCGTCCGACCAGACGCTGGACGATATAGTGTAAGTTGAAGCCATCGATGGCGTGCGCAAACCGGCGCACAAGCGTGGAGAGGCTGGACATCAGCCTATCCTCTCACATAGCAAAATCCAACGTGCACGGATTTTCAATTGAACACCTCCAACGGAGCGGCTGCGCGGTCAGAGGCGCCCCACGAGCTCGCCGAATAGCTTCCACTGCATGTCCTTATGGTAAATGTCCCGGATGCGAGCTCGACCTAGTGCTGCGATCTCGGCCGATCTGCGCCAGTCCTGCAGACTGTGTGAAATGACCTCGACCGCCCGTTCCGGTGTATCATAGGTTTCGATGGTCACCCCCTCATGCATACCATCAATATATCTTCCCGCGTCGGACACGAGCAATGCACCACACCCCATTGACTCGAAGCAACGCATATTACCACGGTCCTCGCCTGCCATGTCGATCGAGCCATTAAGCGCGATCTTAGACGAGCCAATCAGCTCGTAGAGATCTCTCCCGAATACCGGCGGCCGAGCGATAGCTGCGATTGCTTCGGGACGTCTGTGCTGCTGCAGGGGCAGCAATCGCCCGATTGCACTCTCGGCGAGCCTGGTCAAGCGCGATGCGTCAAGACAAAATACGACACCATGACTGCCCGATAGGCTCGCGACTCGCTCAAGCGTCTTCGCACGCTCACGATGATGTCGTGAATAACCGCCGACGAAGACGACGTCGATCGGACGGTCTCCGTGGCCATACTCGTCCATCACTGGATCATGCGCCGGGTAAAATACCTCGGCCCGGCATCCCTTGCGACGCCACATGTCGAGCATCGAGGGAAAGTTTGCAAGCACGGCGCCATAGGACGTAAAGTCAGCATTTCCCGATGGCGCGCCACGCCAGCACAACGTCTTCTTGACGCAGCCCGGCAGCTTGGCAACGAAAGCGCTCGGGTAGCGCACGGGATCGAGATTGTAGAACACCTCGGTGGCGTGATGCTCGATCTGGGCGAGCAGGATGGCCTCAAGCGTCGGCTCGCCCGACATGCCCTGCTCGCGCGCCCAGCGTCGCTGCAGGATCTCGTCATCCCCGTTGGTGAAGAAGGCGTCCGGCGAACCGTCGAGCACCGGTTGAAGGAAATGCGACGCACCGAAACGATCGTTGAGAAAAACCCGGCGTCGCTCTTCGAAGCTGACGGCCTTTGCCGCGAGCTGGTTCAACCGCGGCAGGTAGGATGGATAGAAACAGCTATTTTGGAACAGACGCATTGCTTATACGTACCTCGCCAACATCCATTTCATATTCAGATACGGCCAGATCCGCCCGACCGACTCCCAATCCCAGGACTTCGACGCCGTCAAGCGGCTGACGGCCGCGCGCAGAGCCGCTTCATCCACCAGTTCGGCAAACGCCGGCACGTTCCTATCCAGCAGGTCGGCCGTCCAGCCGGCCAGCGGTCCGTTCAACCATTCCGGCATCGGTGAATTGAAGCCGACCTTGCGACGCGCGGTGCGAATGGACTCCGGCATCAAATTGGCCATCGCCCGCCGGGCAACAGCCTTGGTATAGCCGTCGGACGACTTGCTACTCTCGGGAAGCGCCATCGTGTAGGTCACCAGCCGCCAATCCATGAAGGGCATGCGGACTTCGACGCCGTGCGCCATCGAAAGGCGGTCGAAGTTGCGCAGGATGGTGGGCAGCACCGTGCTGTGAAACATTCGATAGAGGCGCTTGTTCAAGCCACCCCATTCACGCGGCAGCACATCGTCCTCCGCTATCAGCGGGAGCGGGGCGGGAAGATTGCGCAGGCCACCGCGCAGAAAATACACGCCCTTGCGCTTCAGAGCCAACGCACGCAGCACATCCACACAGCGCCGGGCCAGTTTCGAACGGGACGCGAGGTCCTCTGCCGCGTTCCGTATTTGAAATGCGCGCGCTTGTCCTTCCTGCAAATAGCCGCCCATCAGCTCGTCCGCCCCGTGGCCGTCGAGTGACACCGTCACGTTGTTGTGGGTCAATTGCCGATAGAGCAGCCATATGGCGCTGGGCAGCGCGATGTAGACGTCATCGAGATCGTCGAGAATCCGATCGAGGTCCGTCAGTGCATCGGCCTGTCCGATTTCGAGAAAAGTAGGCGCGACATTGGCCCAGGCGGCGGCCTCCTCAGCCATCGGCCTCTCGTCGTTCAAGGCGCCGGGAAACGTCGCGACAAAGGCGTGACGCCATGCCGTGCTGTCGCGCGGCCCCATGCCATCTTTCTCGTGCGCCGCCATGGCGCAAATCACCGCCGACGAATCGAAACCACCGGACAGGCATGTTCCGATCGACACGTCGCTGCGCATGCGCAGCGCCACGGCATCCTGGAACAGCTCGCGAAAACGCGCGACACGTTCGGCTTCGGTGGCCGGCACGGGCGGCAGATGATCCACGGTCCGCCACCAACGCTTGACGCTGACCTTGCCCTGGCGCAGCCACATGCAATGGCCGCCCTGCAGGCGGCGAACCTGCCGAAACAGGGTCCGCTCGCTTCCTTCGATCCCGAAGGCATCGAGCAGCAGCCGGCGTGCGACTTCCACGTCAACGGAGGCATCGATCAGTCCGCTCCGCACCAGCGCCCGCTGCTCGGAGGCGAAGATGAATCGTTCCGGCGACGCGGCATAGAGCAGCGGCTTGATGCCGAAGCGGTCGCGCGCAAGAAACAGTTCGCGGGTGCTGGTGTCGAAGATCGCCAAGGCCCACATGCCGTTGAAGCGGGGCAGCATGTCTTCCCGCCAGGCCTGCCAGGCGGCCAGGATCACTTCGGTGTCGGATTGGCTGCGGAACACCGCGCCCTGCGCCTCGAGCTCGCGGCGAAGCTCGAGGAAGTTGTAAATCTCGCCGTTGAACACGATCACATGGCGGCCGTCCGCAGACAGCATGGGCTGATAGCCGCCTTCGCCGGGATCGATGATGGCCAGGCGGCGGTGGCCGAATGCGAGGCTTCGGTCCGCGTTGAACCAGGTCCCCTCGCCGAACGGACCGCGATGCGCGATCAGGCTGGTCAGCCGCGAGATGTCGGCCGGTTCGACCGCGTCGCCACCCAGATTTACGATGCCTGCGATTCCGCACATGTCCTAGACAGCCTTGAGGGGCAAGATGCGATTGACGATCGAACGAATGTCTTGCCAAGAGGCCCTTCGATACGGGCCCAATTGCGACGCGGCAACTGCGATCACGAAGATGGTCGCGGCCGTCAGCGACGAGACGGCTCCCACCGACCACCAGGAGGGCGCGAGCTGGAGTGGCGCGTGGTCGAGACCGTATCGCACGGCCAGCGCCGACGCGATTCCGATGCCGAGCGGCATCAGCACGCAATGCACGATGCGCGACCACATGCCGGCAAGGTCAAAACTCCGGCGCAACAGGAAGACAATGGTCGCCATCTGCGCGATCATTCCGGCGCATGCGCTCCAGCCTGCGGCCTGCCATCCAAAGCGTGGCAATGCGATCGCGCTGGTCACGAGTGTGACGACACCCGTGATCAGGGCGATGAGCGCGTTGGAGCGCGACCGCCCGTTCGCGAGCAAGTAAAAGCCGAAGACGTTCGCGCTCGATCCGAGGATCCCGGCAATCGACAGGACGACGAGAACCCGTGCGGCCTCCGCTGCGACCTCGGCGCCGGTCCAGACATGCAGCAGCGAGCCCGCCACGGGGATCAATCCGCCGAGCGCGCTTGCGGCCAAAACGTTGAGGATCCACGACGATCGGAACAGCAGATCGACCTTACGGTCCTCGCTCTCCCCTTGCAGCGTGCTGAAGAAGGGAAACAGGATCTCTCCGACCTTCAGGATACCGATATAGGTCGCCTCCTGCAGGCGCTGCGCAACGCCATAGAAACCGACGAACTGCGGTTGCAGCAGCGCGCCAAGCAGATATCGATCGGCCTGCCCCGCAAGCAGCGCACCGCCCTGTGCGGCAACTTGCCATCCGCCGAACCGAACCAGCCTGCCGAGCGCCTCGCGATGCAATGCTGGAGGAGCCAGCCACTTGCGCATTTGGCCGCTAGACCAAGCCAGGGCCAGCAGCAGGCCTATTGCCAATCCGAGCGCCTGGCAACCTAGGAATGTCGATGCGTGCGGCGCGGCGGGGATCAGGAGGAGCATCGAAAGAGTCGAAACCACGGTGCTGACGATGCCGATCGAGGCGATCCGGCGATAGTCTTGCCGTGCGGTGAACAACGAAATGAAGACCGCCGATACACACTGGCACAACCAGCCGATACCGGCCAGCGCGAAGGCCAGTCCGAGATCGTCGGCGGCCGGACCGGCCAGATGAAATCCGAGACGCGCAAGCGGAGCTCCGGCAACCAGAAGGAAAATGACGATCGGTCCGCCCGCACCGACCGCGAGCATGACCGCGGTCGCGAACAGGCGTCGCGCATCGTCGCGGTCGGATGGCTCCAGTCGCTGTGCAAGTTCGCGCGAGGTCGACAGGCCGAGCGCGTTGCTGAACACCAGTGCTGGCGCAATGCATGCGGTGACAAGTCCCGCGACGCCGAATGCAGCGAGGCCGAGGTGAGTGATCACGAAAGGCAGGATGGCCAGGTTCAGCACCACGGCCACCAGAAAGGCCATCGCATTCCACGCCGAATTCCCCAGCAGATCGGGCGGTGTTTTTCTCAACGTCATGTCAGCCACCCGGCCATCACCTCACCAAGCCCTTGCCCCGCGCCGATCAGGGTTCCCCCTAGGCATCGCGAATTCGGGCTAGCAGTCAGTAAAGGGAATGTCGATAGCCGGCGGGGACCGCAAACAGCCGGGCTGGGCTCGACCCGTTCCAACGTTCTTTCAGGGCTCAATCCGAGGCTCGCCGGGACAGATTACGGGCGTCTGCGGGGCGACCTCGGAAAGGCACGCTCAAAGCCCGTCCGACTCGCCATTCTTCGGCGTGGAGCGCGACACGGAAGGCGAGAGGGCCGGATCAGCCGGGCCCGGCATCATCGGGGTGCTGCCGGCATCCGCGGGCGAGCCCGCGGGAGCGGCCGCGTCTCGAGCTGGTCGATGAACAGGAACGGCATGCCGGCTTCGAGATCGTAGAGGAGCTTCTGTAGCGCGGGCTGTTCCAGCTCGCAGCTGACGACGAGGCCGACGAAACCATCCCTGGTCTGCGCGCCTGGCAACACCCAAAGTCCTGGTCGCGTCGAGCTTCGCATCCCGCAAAACCGTCGGGCGAAGCCCCCGATCAAGGGGCTTCATCTCACCCGCTCACCGGCCTGGGTCGCCAGACTAGTGTACGGACACTAGAGAATCCAGAGCTGCAGTGAAAACTCCTCTCGATCAGATCAGGTGAAAATCGCCGACATGGTGCTGCGCCATCTCGGACAGGTTGTCGAACACGAAATGAGCATCCGTCACGTCCGTCAGTTGCTGGGCCCTGGACGCCAACACTGAAACGAGCTGCGCGAGTTGGGCATCATCCGCCCAGTGCAGCCCGCCGACTGCTTGCGCGTTGTCGGTATGTGACAGCGCGAAATTGTCTTGAACATTCGTACGTCCAGCAAGCAGAGCGCCGCCCGTGCCAGCGTCTCCATTCGTCGTTGTCTGCGCCAGCGACAGCGAAGCGGTCGGCGCTTGCGATATTGCCGGACTGCTCGCAGCAGTCACGGCAATCTGCACGACATTGTAGGTGTTGTTGCTTTCGCTGCTTTCGGTGAGCTGATTGTTGTAATCGGCGATGCCGCCGATGTAGTAGGTTCCCGGCGCCAGACTGCCCGGCAGCGTCACCGTGGCCATCTGGTGATCGTAGTAGCCGGGCTGGCTGATCGTGGCCAGCGTCGACGATGTCGAAATTGTCGTGAGCAGCGCGTCCGACGTCGTGATCGTCGCGTCAGTCGAGATATAGATGCCAGCGGTGGTCGGAGACGACGCCACCGCGTTGCCGAGGTTCATGTTGTAGGCATCGACCGTCAAACTGTCCCCGGCCGAAGCAGCCGTCTTGTTCACAGCCACATATTCGGACAGGTCGGGCTGCTGCGGCGCCGTTACCGTGACCTGCACCACGTTGTAGGTGTTGTTGGTCTCGTTGCTCTCGGTCAGGTTATTGTTGTAGTCGGAAATGCCGCCGACGTAATAGGTGCCAGCCGCCAGATTGCCGGGCAGCGTCACCGTCACCGTCTGCTGGTCATGGTAGCCGGACAGAGTGACGGTTGCCAGCGTCGACGATGTCGCCAGGGTCGTGAGCAGCGTATCCGACGTCGTGATCGTCGCATCGCTCGAGAGATAAATTCCCGCAGTCGTCGGGGTCGCGTCAACTCCGTTGCCGAGATTCATGTTGTAGGCGTCGACCGTCAGACTGCTCCCGGCGGCAACGGTCGTCTTGTTCACAGCCACGTATTCAGACAGGTCGGGCTGCTGCGGCGCCGTTACCGTGACCTGCACCACGTTGTAGGTGTTGTTGGTCTCGTTGCTCTCGGTCAGGTTATTGTTGTAGTCGGAAATGCCGCCGACGTAATAGGTGCCAGCCGCCAGATTGCCGGGCAGCGTCACCGTCACCGTCTGCTGGTCGTGGTAGCCGGGCAGACTGACGGTTGCCAGCGTCGACGATGTCGCCAGGGTCGTGAGCAGCGTGTCCGACGTCGTGATCGTCGCGTCGGTGGAGATGTAGATTCCAGCCGTCGTGGGGCCTGCCACGGCGTTGCCGAGATTCATATTGTAGGCGTCTAGGCTCAGACCACCGCCGGCGGCAACGGTCGTCTTGTCCACGGCCACATATTCGGACAGGTCAGGATGGCCCGCCGCCGTCACCGTGATCTGCACCACGTTATAGGTGTTGTTGGTTTCGTTGCGTTCGCTGATCTGGTTGTTGTAGTCGGCGATACCGCCGATGTAGTAGGTGCCGGGCGCCAGATTGCCCGGCAGCGCGACCATGATCGCCTGATGATCGTAGTAGCCTGGCTGGCTGACAGTGGCCAGCGTCATCGAGGTCGACACCGTCGCGAGCACTGTATCCGATGTCGTGATCGTCGCGTCGGTGGAGAGATAGATTTTGGCGGTTGTCGGTCCCGATACCGCGTCGCCAAGATTCATGTTGTAGGCGTCGACTGTCAGGTTGCCTCCGGCCGGAACTGTGCTCTGGCTCACCGCTACGTACTCGGACAGATCGGGCTGAGCCGGCCCCGTCAGGGTGGAGCTTGCCGCTAGACTGTCGGCAAACTGGAACGACTCCGCGCCGGTAACCGTGTCGGTGCCGTCCGGAGAACCGGACCGTTGATCAACCACAGTAAAGGTCTGCGTGACCGCATTATAGGTTATCGCGTAATTCGCCTTGCTGCCCGAATACACCGCCGTATCCGTGCCCGAGCCGCCAGTGATGGTGTCGTTGCCGCCGCCGCCGGTGATCGTATCGTTGCCCGAGCCGCCGTTCAGGATGTTGGCGATGACGTTGCCGATGATCGTGTCGTTGCCGGAGCCGCCGATGGCGTTGTCGATCAGCGAACGCCCGTCGTTGTTGTAGAGATAGGAATTGTACACGTTGCCCGACGCGTAATGGCCGTTTCCGAGATTGGCCAGTTGAACCGACGAGAACACGGACGACGCACCTGGATTGAGATTGATGCTCAGGTTCGTCGTGTAGTTCGACAGGTCGTAGGTATCGACGCCGCCACCATCCCAGATAGTCTGGTAGATGCGATTGGCCGAGCCACCGGCACCGCCATTGTCGGCCGGCTGGCCAACGCCGTTGATGAACTCCTGCCCGGTGCTGGAGCTCCAGGTATAGACGGTGGCTCCGGCCTGGGTGGTGTAGTCCGCGCCGTACATCGTCTGCAGCGCGAGAATATCGTTGGCCATATAGGTCTGCGGATATCCATAGGCTTCGTTGGTGTAGCCGCTCGTCGTCGAAGCACCGACATAGCTGCGATAGCTCATGACGGTGTATTCGCTGTCGTCATGCGCGCTCGGCACCGCGACGTTGGCGACGCCGCCCGTTTCCTGACTATGCTTCAGGCCAAGGGCGTGTCCGAGCTCGTGCAACGCCGTCGTGAAATAGTAATTGCCGAGCGCAGCCAGCGAATAGTTGTAGGCGCCTCCGAACCACACGTCGCCGCCGGCCGCGTAGTTTCCGGGGTAATAGGCGTAGGATGTCGGATTGGCCGCCGGCGACTGCGCGACCATGATGTCGGCACCGTTCGTCCCCGCGTACTGGATGTTGGCGTTGGTGTAGCCGAGGATCAGCCCGATCGCGTAATTGATCGCCGCCTGCATCTGACTCGGCGCCGCGGCAAAACCCGACGTCGTCGGCTCACTGCTGCCGCCGGAGTAAGGACTGGAGTAGTCGCTTGCAGCGTCCGGAAAGCTGTAGGTGATCGTGCCGGACCATTTGTAGCCCGACAGCAGGCCGTCGATTTCGGCGTTGTTGGTTGCACTGACGTTGACGGCGCTGGCCAAGGGAATCTCCGAAGCAGCAAACCCCGCTCGATTCGGGGCGCGACAGGTGATTCTAGCTTGAGAGTTAAACGTTTGGCTTAATTTTGGCGAGCCGGTCCGGACTCCTTCCATAAGGCCGTGTTAGCCATCAAATCCCGTAGTCACACGGGCCAGGGCAAAGGATGTCGGTTCCGCCCACCTGTGTTGCGAGTGAAATCATGAAACTACGTCCACTCTCGGCCGGTCTGTTCGGCGCCCTGGTGGCGCTCGCCGGGCCGGACCATCTACCCTTCGGAGGACTGCCTGTCATGGTCGGGAAAGCCAGCGCGGATGAGAGTGGCAAGCAAGGCGGCACAGCGGGACGCGCCCCCTCCGTTCCAATGGCCCGCGACCCCTCGGCTGCGGTAGCGGAGGAGTACGAAGCCGCCCGCCGGCAGGGTACACGGGAGGCGTTCGAGCTCTTCATCGCGCGTCACGGTGACGATCCCCTGGCCGAGCAGGCGCGTGCCGAGCTGAAGCAGCTGGCGCGCTGATCCTTCGCGCGCCGTGCCCCCTCAGGCATTGCATTTCGACAGGCGGCATCCGCGCGGCCCAGACCTGCCGCGTGATGTCTTGCCGCATGGTCTTTCGGCACTATGGTAGGCCCGCAATCTTTCCCGGAGCCTTTCAAGATGCCCTTTCCGCATGCCTCCGAAGCCTTGTCGCGCTTCACCGTACTCGATCTGACCCGCGTCCGGTCCGGGCCCACCTGCGTGCGGCAGCTCGCGGACTGGGGCGCCAGCGTGATCAAGATCGACGCGCTGACCGAGGATTCCGGCGGCGAACAGCCGGGCGGGCCGCGGCGGGGCTCCGATTTCCAGAATCTGCATCGCAACAAGCGGGCGATGACGCTGAACCTGAAGGACGAGCGTGGGCTTGCCGTGTTCAAGCGCCTCGCCGCCAAGGCCGACGTCGTGGTGGAGAATTTCCGTCCCGACGTGAAGAAGAAGCTCGGCATCGACTATGAGAGCCTGCGCGAGATCAACCCGCGCATCGTCTATGGCAGCATCTCCGGCTTCGGCCAGGACGGGCCCTACCACAAGCGGCCGGGCTTCGATCAGATCGCGCAAGGCATGGGCGGGCTGATGTCGATCACCGGCGCGCCGGGCGAAGGCCCGATGCGGGTCGGCATTCCCGTCGCCGACCTCACCGCGGGCCTGTTCTGCGCCATGGGCATCCTCACCGCGCTGCTGGAGCGCGAGGTCTCGGGCAAGGGCCAGTGGGTACAGACTTCTTTGCTGCAAGCCCAGATCTTCATGCTCGACTTCCAGGCCGCGCGCTGGCTGATGGAAAAAGACGTGGCAAAACAGGCCGGCAACAATCACCCGACCAGCATCCCGACGGGCGTGTTCAGGACCTCGGACGGCTACATCAACATCGCCACGACGGGTGGCCGGATCTGGGAGCGCTGCGCGCAGGCGATCGGCGCGCCGGAACTCTACAGCCACCCCGACTATGTGACCGCGCCAGCCCGCTCCAAGAACCGCGACGCACTCAATGCCGAGATCGAGAAGCGTACCTTGACGAAGTCCACCGAGACCTGGGTCAGTGAACTCAACGAGGCCGGCGTGCCCTGCGGGCCGATCTACGCCATCGACCAGATGTTCGAAGACGCGCAGGTCAAGCATCTCGGCATCGCGCAGGAGGTGCCGAACGACGAGGATCGCGACATCCGCCTCGTCGGCCAGCCCGTGACGCTGTCGCGCACGCCGAGCAGGATGGTGGCGCGGCCGCCGGAGTTCGGCGAGCAGACCGACGAAGTGCTGAAGGAGTTCGGCTTCAACAAGGAGGAAGTAGCTCGTTTAAGGGAGGCGAAAGTCGTCTAACAGTCTGCTGAAAAAACCCCTCGCCAGGGAGGGGACTTGATGATTCACTTTATCATCTCGAATCGGCGGAGACGATCATGCGCGGCAGGTTTACGGATCAGCGCGGCCTGTTTTCGTACATCGCGCCGGATAAACGTGTGCCGGCGAACGATCCGCTGCGGAAGGTCCGAACTTGTCCGGGATGTTTTGAGTGATAGACGTCAAAGTGACCTGGCTTTGCCCCGTTGCATCCCTCCAATGCGTGTCAGAAGCCTATCAATGATAGGCCAGAACAGCAGCACGATCGCGAGCGTCGTGATCGAGCCGACCAGGCCGTTCGACCAGAACACCTTGAGGTCGCCGCCGGAGCCGATCATCGACAGGCGGAAGGCATCCTCCGCGCGGTTGCCGAGCACGAGCGTGAGCGTGAACGGCGCCAAGGGAATGCCGATCTTCTTGAAGACGTAGCCGACGACACCGAAGCCGAGCATCAGCCAGATGTCGAACATGGCGTTCTGGATCGCATAGGCGCCGATCGCACAGGACACCACGATCATCGGCGCCACCGCGGCGAACGGCACGCGCAGGATCGAGGCGAAGATCGGCACCGTCGTCAGCACCAGCACGAGGCCGACGACATTGCCGAGATACATCGAGGCGATCAGGCCCCAGACGAAATCCTTGTGCTCGACGAACAGCAGCGGGCCGGGATTGAGCCCCCACACCATCAACCCGCCGAGCAGGATCGCCGCGGTGCCGGAGCCGGGAATTCCGAGCGCCAGCATCGGCAAGAGGGCCGCGGTGCCGGAGGCATGCGCCGCCGTTTCCGGCGCGAACACGCCCTCGATGCGGCCCTTGCCAAAGCTCTCGGGATCCTTGGCGAAGCGCTTTGCCAGATTGTAGCCCATGAAGGAGGCCGCGATCGCGCCGCCCGGGGTAATGCCGAGCCAGCAGCCGATGACGGAGGAGCGCAGCAGCGTCACCCAGTATTTCGGCAGGTCCTTCCACACACTCAGCACGACGCGCAGCGAAATGCTCGCTGCGTGTCCGCGCAGCGCGAGGCGCTCCTCCATCGTCAGCAGGATCTCGCTGATGCCGAACAGGCCGATGACGGCGACCAGGAAGTTGATGCCGCGCAAAAGCTCGGACGAACCGAAGGTCATGCGCAGCTGCCCCGACACGGTATCCATTCCGACGCCCGCGAGCAGGAGCCCCAACGACATCGAGATGACAGTCTTGTGCTTGGCCTCGCGGCCCAATCCGACGAAGGAGCAGAAGGTCAGCAGATAAACAGCGAAGAACTCGGGCGGGCCGAACTTCAACGCAAAGGACGAGATCATCGGGGCGAGGAAAGTGATCAGCAGCACAGCGACCAGCGAGCCGATGAAAGAGGACGTGAACGCCGCGGTCAGTGCCTCCGCTGCCCTGCCCTGCTGCGCCATCGGATACCCGTCGAACGTGGTCGCGACCGACCAGGCCTCGCCGGGGATGTTGAACAGGATCGAGGTGATCGCGCCGCCGAACAGCGCGCCCCAGTAGATGCAGGACAGCATCACGATCGCCGAGGTCGGATCCATCGTGAAGGTGAGCGGCAGCAGGATCGCGACGCCGTTGGGTCCGCCGAGCCCGGGCAACACGCCGACGAAGATGCCGAGCACCAGCCCGACCATCATCAGCGCGAGCGTCTTCCACGTCAGCAGGACGGCGAAGCCGTGAAGCAAGAGACCGAAAGCTTCCATCGCAGGCCCCGCCTAGTAGCCGAAGGCCGCTTCGAGCGGCCCTTTCGGCATGATGACGTCGAAGGCGATGTCGAAGGTGAGGAACATGATCGCCGTGAACACGACAGCGGTGAGCAGCGACTTCCACAGCGCGATCTTGCCGACGAGGCGCATGAAGCCCGCGATCAGCAGGAAGCTCGCGACATAGAGGCCGAGAAACTGCGTCGTCAGGCAGAACAGCAGCGTCGGCACGAACACCGCCATCACACGGCGGGCCTGCGCGCGCGTGACGAAGGTCTCAGCCGCCTTGCGGTGCGCGACGAGAGCCACGATCAGGCCGTAGAGGCTGCTGCCGCCGAGAATGACGGAGAGATAGAACGGGAAATAGCCAGGCTCCGGCCCGGTCGAATCCCAGGAGGCGCCGGTGCGCCAATTGTCGTAGCCGAGCGTGGCAGCCAGCGCGAGCAACAGGAGACAGACGAATATCTCGACCGTGCCGGAGGAGACGACGGAAGGCGAGTCGTCTTCGGGCGCGGTCGGATCGTCGACGACGATTTCAAGATCGGTTTGGGACATGAGCCGTTGGGGACCGAGTAGTTCAATTCCCCCTCTCCCCGCTTGCGGGGAGAGGGTTGGGGTGAGGGGGAGTCTCCGCGATGACGGTGAGGATTGGACTCGCGGAGAGAGCCCCTCACTCCGACCCTCTCCCCTCAAGCGGGGAGAGGGAGAAACCAAAGCTACTTCGCGACGAATCCGGCTTCCGTCATCAGCGACTTGTTGACTGCATCGTCCTCTTCGAGGAATTGCACCATGTCCTTGCCGGTGAGGAAGATCGGCTTCAACGCCTGCTTTTCCATGTAGTCCTTGTATTCGGCGGTCTGCGTCACCTTGTGGAACAGGTCGACATAGAACGCCTGCTGCTCAGCCGTGACCTTACCGGGCAGGAACGTCGCGCGCAGCATCAGATACTGGACGTCGACGCCCTCCTCCTTGCAGGTCGGGATGTCGGCCCAGGACTGCGTGTCCGTCACTTTGCTGGTGTAGGAGATGCGCTCCTTGTCGAACACGCAGAGCGGACGCACCTGGCCCGCGCGCCAGACTTCGAGATTTTCGGACGGGTTGTTGACGTTGGATTCGGTGTGGTTGCCGACCAGCTGGGTCGCGGCCTCGCCACCGGACTTGTAAGGCAGATAGGAGAATTTCGCGCCGGTCTTCTGCTCGAGAAACACCGTCAGCACGTGATCCTCGCGCTTGGAGCCGGTGCCGCCCATCTTGAACGGGGCGCTCGCAGCCTTCGCGGCGGCGACGAACTCCTTCACCGTCTTGGGACCCGAGCTGTTGTCCCATAGGACGAACTGGTCGAGCGCGATCACCGAGACCGGGGTCAGCTCACGCCAGTTGAACGGAATCTTCGCCGACAGCGGCAGCATGTAGATCAGCGAATAGGCGATCAGCACCTTGTTGGGATCGGCCTCGCTGGACTTCATGTACATCAGCGCTTCCGCACCTGACGCGCCGCCCTTGAGCGAGACCACGATCGGCTGCTTCATCAGATTGTTCTTCTGGATCGCGGCCTGCATCATCCGCGCCATCTGATCGGAGGCGCCGCCCGCGCCCGCCGCCACCACGATCTCGACCGGCTTGGTCGGCTCCCAGCCGGCAAAGGCCGGCGCGCTCAACGTTAGCGCCGCTGCGACCCCGACAGCTTTCACTAGAATTCGCACGAGTTTCGCCCCCTGGTTATTGTTGGCTTTGTTTGTCAGTAATTTATCGGCACATTGTGCGGACTAAAGCCAGCGAGTTCAAGCAGGCGGGCATCCCGCCGCCTATGACTTTCGGCTGACGAGGCCCAAGCCGGAGATACGCTACTTGCCCTTCCAGTTGGGCGTGCGCTTGTTGAGGAAGGCGTCCATTCCCTCGCGGAAATCTTCGCTCATATAGGCCTTGAGGATCAGATCCTCGCCCTCTTCGCGCGACAGCGTGCGGCGGATGCGGCGCACCGCCTCCTTGGTCGCTTCCAGCGTGAGCGGGGCGTGGCTCGCCACAAGCTTGGCGGTCTCGTCGGCACGGCGCTGGAGCGTCTCGACATCGGGCACGATTTCGGTGAGCAGGCCGAGCGCGAGCGCTTCCGGCGCCTCGACCAGGCGCGCCTTGAAGATCATATCCTTGGTGCGGGCGGGGCCGACCAGCGAGACGACGCGGCTGATATTGGACATCGACAGGCAGTTGCCGAGCGTGCGCGCGATCGGAAAGCCGATGCGTGTCGCTTCAGTCCCGATGCGAAGGTCACAGCAGGCCGCAATTCCGGCACCGCCGCCGGTGCAGGCCCCCGCGATCGCCGCGATCACGGGCACGCGGCACTGCTCGAGCGTGCCGAGCACGCGGTCGATGCGAGCCTCATAGTCGAGCGCATCCTGCGCGGTTTTGAACGCACGGAACTGAGAAATGTCGGTGCCGGAGGCAAACGCCTTGTCGCCGGCGCCGGTCAGGATCAGTGCCTTGATCGAGCGATCGGCGTTGATCTCCAGGCAGATCTCCGCCATGCGCTCGTACATGGCGAAGGTCAGTGCGTTGCGCGCCTGCGGACGGTTGAAAGTGATCCGCGCGATGCCGTCCGTGACGGAGTAAAGCAGGTCTTCGTTGGCAGTCGTCGGTGCGTTCATCGCGCGCTCACTTCTTTTCTAAGCTAGTTCAAGCCACTTGAGCCTTTAGGCCACCTGAGCCCTCAGGCTACCTGGGCCTTGGCCATCGGCACCACGTCGCGTCCCTTCAGGACGTCCATGGCCGCCAACACGCCGCCGCTCCGGTGCGGGATCTTTGCAAGATCGAGGCCCATCTCGACGCCGGCGAGCGTGCCCATCAGCATCAGATCGTTGAAATGGCCGATATGGCCGATGCGGAACACCTTGCCCTTGACCTTGTTCAGGCCGGTGCCGAGCGACATGTCGAAGGCTTCCAGCACAACCTTGCGGAAGGCGTCGGCGTCATGGCCATCAGGCACGCGCACGCCGGTCAGCGCCGGCGAATGTGCGGCGGGATCGGCGCACTGCGTCTCCAGGCCCCAGACCTTGACCGCGGCACGCGTCGCCGCACTGTGGCGCTTGTGGCGGGTCCAGGCGTTCTCAAGCCCCTCTTCTTCCAGCATCTTGACCGCTTCGCGCAGGCCGTAGAGCAGATTGGTGGCGGGCGTGTAGGGGAAGGTACCGAGCTTGTTGAAGCTGATCACCTCCTGCCAGTCCCAATAAGAGCGCATGCCGGGGTTGGCCTTGGCCATCGCGAGCGCCTTCTCCGAGACGGCATTGAAGCCGAGGCCCGGCGGCAGCATCAGGCCCTTCTGCGAGCCGGCGACCGAGACGTCGATGCCCCAGGCATCGTGTTCGTATTCAATCGAGCCGAGGCCGGAGATGGTGTCGACCATCAGCAGCGCCGGATGCTTGACCCGGTCGAGCAGCTTGCGCACTTCGAGCGGCGGCGTCACGCAGCCGGTCGAGGTCTCGTTGTGGACGACACAGACCGCCTTGATCGCGTGCTGCTTGTCGGCGGCAAGCCGCTTCTCCATCTCGGCGAGATCGGCGCCATGGCGCCAGTCGCTCGGGATGAAGTCGACGTCGAGCTTGAACTTCTCGGCGATGCCGCGCCACAGCACGGCGAACTGGCCGGTCTCGCACATCAACACCTTGTCGCCGGGCGCTAGCACGTTGACCATCGCAGCTTCCCAGGCGCCGGTGCCGGACGAGGGGAAGATGATCACGGGCTGCTTGGTGCGGAACACCCGCTGCATTCCGGCGAGGACGGCGAAACCGAGCTCGGCGAACTCCGGACCGCGATGGTCCAGCGTCGGCATGTCCATCGCCCGCAGCACCCGGTCGGGCACGTTGGTCGGTCCTGGAATCTGTAGGAAATGCCTTCCAGTATGCACGGTCATCGGCGTCCTTCCCGGTCTTGCCTTGATTTTAGATGGCCGCCGAATAGCACCATTTGACCGGCTTGTCCCCTCTTCTAAAGGCGGCTCCCATGCATGGCCGGAGGGCGGCCGCCCCCTACTCTGCGGCCATAGTCCCATCTCACCCTCCCTGAATGCTTTTTGTGGTTGTCCCCGCGCGGTTTTAAGTGCCGACCACTTTCAGATGCGGCGACGCATTGCCCTGCGGGCGCTGCTCCAGCAGCTTCATCGCGGCATCGACGCCGCCGGAGCGGTGCGGCACGCCCGCGACCGAAAGGCCCATCTCCACGCCGGTGAGCGCGCCGAGCAGCGTCAACGCGTTGCATTCGCCGAGATGGCCGATGCGGAAGACTTTGCCCGCGACCTTCGACAGGCCCGAGCCGAGCGACATGTTGTAATTGTCGAGCACGATCTTGCGGAATTGATCGGCGTCATGTCCCGGCGGCATCAGCACCGCCGTGAGCACCGGCGAAAATTCCGATGGCTCCTGGCAGAGGATTTCGAGGCCCCAATGATTGACGGCGGCACGGGTCGCAGCAGCCAGCCGCTGATGCCGCGCGAACACGTCG
This sequence comes from Bradyrhizobium sp. 197, assembly GCF_023073375.1. Classification (NCBI taxonomy): domain Bacteria; kingdom Pseudomonadati; phylum Pseudomonadota; class Alphaproteobacteria; order Hyphomicrobiales; family Nitrobacteraceae; genus Bradyrhizobium; species Bradyrhizobium sp. 197. Next base: position 112,921 of record NZ_JADPJJ010000055.1, read on the forward strand.
TCGAGCCCCTCTTCGAGCAACATCGCGATCGCCTCGCTCAGGCCGTAGAGCAGATTGGTTGCCGGCGTGTAGGGGAAGAAGCCGTTTGCATTGGGCTTGAGCATCTCCTCCCAGTCGAAATAGGAGCGCGGCATCTTGTTGGTCTTCGCCGCAGCGCGCGCCTTCTCCGAGATCGCGTTGAAGCCGAGGCCGGGCGGCAGCATGAAACCCTTCTGCGAGCAGCTGACGCTGACGTCGACCTTCCATTCGTCGTGGCGGTAGTCGACCGAGCCGAGCGAGGAGATGGTGTCGACCATCAGCAGCGCCGGATGCCCTGTACGATCGATCGCGGCGCGGATCTCGGCGATGCGGCTGGTCGCGCCGGTCGAGGTCTCGTTGTGCACGACCATCACGGCCTTGATCGCGTGGGCGGTGTCGTCAGTGAGTCTTGCCTCGATCACGGCCGGATCGGCGCCGCGGCGCCAGTCGCCGGGAACGAAATCGACCTCGATGCCGAACCGTCCCGCCATTTGGCGCCACAGGGTGGCGAAATGGCCGGTCTCGACCATCAGCACCCTGTCGCCCGGCGACAGCGTGTTGACGATCGCGGCCTCCCAGGCGCCGGTCCCCGACGAGGGGAAGATCACCACCGGGCCGGCGGTCTGGAAGATTTTCCGGCTGCCTTCGAGCACGGCCCGGCCGAGCTCGCCGAATTCCGCGCTCCGGTGGTCGATGACGGGCATGTCCATGGCGCGCAGGACGCGCTCGGGGACCGGGCTCGGGCCGGGAATCTGAAGGAAATGGCGTCCCTGATGCATGAAAACCTCCCCTGTCGGCGGATTCTGGTCGGCCTCCGAAGCCTATTTCGCATTCATTTTTTGTACTTTCAACCTAAATTTGGTATTCGATTGTGGACATCGACGCGACCAAACGAGCAAACTATTGTGCTGCAAATGAAATCCACGATTCCCGACACCGGGGTTCCGATTGCCCCGTCCGCCGCAAATGGCGGTGACCGCCAGGAGGCCTCGCTTCACGGCGAGATCCTGCTGCGGCTACGCGACTACGTGGTCGAGGGCAACATTCCGGACGGCGCCCGCGTTCCCGAGCGGCAGCTCTGCGAGATGCTCGGCATCTCCCGCACACCGCTGCGCGAGGCACTGAAAGTGCTCGCCGCAGAGGGGCTGATCGAGCTTCTCCCCAATCGCGGTGCGCGGGTCCGCCAACTCAGCCAGCGCGATCTCGAGGAGCTGTTCGACATCATGGCGGGGCTGGAAAGCCTGGCCGGGCGCCTCGCCTGCGAAGCCATCACAGATGCGGAAATCGCCGCGATCGAGCAGCTGCATTACGAGATGTACGGCCACTATCTGCATCGCGACATGCACGGCTATTTCCAGGTCAACCAGCGCATCCACGAAAGCATCGTCGCGGCCGCGCGCAACGAGACGCTGAAGACCGCGTACGCCAACTTTGCCGGGCGGATCCGCCGCGTCCGCTACTCCGCCAATTTCGCCCGCAAGCGGCAGCGCTGGGCGGAGGCGATGCGCGAGCACGAGGCCATCCTCGACGCGCTGCGCCGCCGTGCCGGCAGCGAGCTCAGCGACATCCTGTTCCAGCACCTGCGTAACAAGCGGGCGGCCGCGATCGAGCACCTGACCGAGCCCCAAGAGGGCGCTTCGGCCGCGCCGTGAGGGCAGCCGGGCTTGCTGATTTGCATTCATAATGTAATCGATCAGAAACAAGAATGAATACTCCAGTCCGGCCCGTAGGCCTCGCTGGACCAGTCCGGGACCAGGGATGACAAACGCCTCCTCGCTCGAACGGCGCCTGCGCGCGGAAATGACCGGCGACGTCCTGTTCGACGGTTTCAGCCGCGGCCGCTACGCCACCGACGCCTCGTTCTACCAGATCGTGCCCGCGGGCGTGGTTGTGCCCAAGACCATGGACGAGGCCTTGCGGGCGCTGGCAATCGCCCGGGACGACGGACGCAAGGTCACGCCGCGCGGCGGCGGCACCTCGCAATGCGGCCAGACCGTCAATGACGGCCTTGTGGTCGATCTCTCGAAGCATCTGACCCGGATCCTGTCGCTCGACGTCGAGGCCCGCACCTGCGTGGTCGAGCCGGGCATCGTGCTCGACGACCTCAACCGCCAGCTTAGGAAGCACGGCCTCTGGTTTCCCGTCGACGTCTCCACGGCATCGCGCGCGACCATCGGCGGCATGGCCGGCAACAATTCCTGCGGCGGCCGTAGCTTGCGCTACGGCACCATGCGCGACAACACGCTGTCGATGGAGGCCGCGCGCGCCGATGGCACGCTGAGCCGTTACGGCGAGGTGGCGCGCGATCTCTCTGATCTCGATGCGAACGACAGCGCCCGCGCCCTGTTCCGCGACATGCTCGATCTCGGCGCCCGCGAGGCCGAGGAGATCGCCGCGCGCTTCCCGAAGGTGCAGCGCCGAGTCGGCGGCTACAATCTCGATGCGCTGGTGCCGCGCAATGCGCGCAACAACATGGCGCATCTTCTCGTGGGCTCCGAGGGCACTCTCGCCTTTACCACCAAGGTCGAGCTGAAGCTGTGGCCGGTGATCCGCAACAAAGCGCTCGGCATCTGCCATTTCGGCAATTTTTACGAGGCGATGGACGCCGCCCAGCATCTGGTCAAGTTGAAGCCGATCGCGGTCGAGCTGGTCGATCGTACCATGCTCGCGCTCGGCCGCGACATCGCGATGTTCCAGCCGATCATCTCTGCTGCCATCAAGGGCGATCCGGATGCGGTGCTGGTGGTCGAATTCGCTGAAGAGGATCAGGCGGATAATCTCGTACGCCTGAAGCAGCTCGGCGAGCTGATGGGCGATCTCGGCTTCGGCTGGAACAACGACAAGCGCAAATGGGGCGGCGTGGTCGAAATCATCGAGCCTGCGCTGCAGAGTGGCATCGCCGATTTCCGCGCCGCCGGCCTCAATGTCATGATGTCGATGAAGCAGGAGGGCAAGCCGGTCTCCTTTGTCGAGGACTGCGCCGTGCCGCTGCCGCATCTCGCCGACTACACCGCGCGGCTGAGCGAGGTGTTCGCCAGGCACGGCACCAGCGGCACGATGTACGCCCATGCCTCCGAGGGCTGCCTGCATGTGCGACCGGTGTTGAATTTGAAGCTCGATAAGGACGTCAAGGCGATGCGCGCCATCGCCGAAGAGGCCTTCGAGTTGGTGCGCGAATACAAGGGCTCGCATTCCGGCGAACATGGCGACGGCCTGGTGCGCTCCGAATTCCACGAAACAATGTTCGGCGAGCGCCTGGTCGCCGACTTCCGCGAGGTGAAGCAGCGCTTCGATCCCGATGGCGTGCTCAACCCCGGCAAGATCGTCGACGCACCGAAGATGGACGATCGTTCGCTGTTCCGCTTCAAGCCTGGGTATCGCGTCGCTGAGCTCAAGACAAAACTCGACTGGTCCGCTTATCCCGGGGCCGGCGGCGGTTTTCAGGGCGCGGTCGAGATGTGCAACAACAACGGCGCCTGCCGCAAGCTTGAGGGCGGCGTGATGTGCCCGTCCTACCGCGCGACGCGCAACGAGAAGGACGTCACGCGAGGGCGCGCGAACACTTTGCGGCTCGCCATCTCCGGCCAGCTCGGCGAGGGCGCCTTGTCGTCGGACGAGATGATGGAGACGCTAAAGCTCTGCGTCTCCTGCAAGGCCTGTCGCCACGAATGCCCGACCGGTGTCGACATGGCCAAGATGAAGATCGAGGTGCTCGCCGCGCGTGCGGCGTCACACGGCCTGACCTTGCGCGATCGCCTGGTCGGCTACCTGCCGCGCTATGCCGGCCTCGCGTCGCGCTTCGCGCCGCTCGTCAACCTGCGCAATCACAGCCCGCTGCTGCGAAGACTGTTCGAGCGCTTCGCCGGCATCAGCGCGCGACGCGCCCTGCCCGCCTTCCGCAGTGATGTGTTCGTGCCGCCTGCGGACAGCGTGGGACCTGAAACCGGCCGCGAGGTCGTGCTGTTCGCCGACACCTTCAATCGTATCTATGAGCGCGAAAACCTCGAGGCCGCACTGCGCGTGCTCGCGGCCGGCGGCTATCGCGTGCACCTGCCGAAGCCCGCGAGCGGCGGCCGGCCGCTGTGCTGCGGCCGCACCTTCCTGTCCGCCGGCCTCGTCGACCAGGCCAAGGTCGAGCTCGATCGTCTCGTCGCCGCCTTCGCGCCCTTCGCCGCGCGCAGCGTGCCGATCGTCGGTCTCGAGCCAAGCTGCCTGCTGACCCTGCGCGACGAGCTGGCTTCACTGCGCAAGGACAACGATGCCAAGGCGGTCGGCGCCCATGCGCTGACCTTCGAGGAATTTCTGGTGCGCGAGGCCGAGGCGGGCCGGCTGCAACTGCCGCTCGGCACCGTCGCCGACAACGCCATGGTGCACGGCCATTGCCATCAAAAATCCTTTGGCGCCTTCAAGCCGGTCGAGCAGGTGCTGCGCCTCGTCCCCGGCCTTGCGGTCGAGACCATCGAGTCGAGCTGCTGCGGCATGGCCGGTGCGTTCGGTTATGGCGCGGACACCTACGACGCCTCGATCGAGATGGCCGAGCTGTCGCTGCTGCCTGCCGTGCGCCGCGCGGACCAGAATACGCTGGTCGTTGCCGACGGCACCTCCTGCCGGCACCAGATCCACGACGGCGCCCAGCGCGAGGCACTTCACGTCGCGCGTGTGCTGGCGATGAGCCTTGATCGTGCCAAAACCCAATCCACAACCACTCCCCTTGCAAAGGAAACCAGCCATGGCTGACCTCACCCTCGACACCGCCCGCAAGATCCTCGACGCCGCCTTCGCGAAATCCACCGAGCTGAAGCTGAAGCCACTCGTCGTCACCATCCTCGACGCCCGCGGCGTGCTCAAGATCGCCGCGGCGCAGGACGGCACCAGCCTGATGCGCGCGGAGATCGCGCACGGCAAGGCCTATGGCGCGCTCGCATTGGGCATGGGCTCGCGCGCTTTGTTCCAGCGCGCGCAGGAGCAGGCCTATTTCATCGACGCAGTGAACACCATCGCCAAGGGCGCGCTGGTCCCGGTCCCCGGCGGCGTGCTGATCATGGACGGCGCGACGCTGCTCGGCGCCGTCGGCGTCTCCGGCGACACGTCGGACAATGACGAGGCGTGTGCCGTGGCGGGCATCCAGGCCGCGGGGTTGAAAGCCAACGCGGGGTGAATCCTGTAGAGGTGGGTTGGACGGCGGCTGCGCGAAGCGCAGTCGCTGACGTAACCCACCACTTCTGTCACCGCGGAGACTAAAGAGGTGGGTTACGCCCTACGCGGCCACAACACTTTGCGCCACCCGACGAGCAAAACACGCTAGCCCTCGGTCAACCACCACCCATCAAAATATTCGCCTTTACAGAATTGCTGTTTTATCGCATTCTCCGCCCCATCTTGATCCGGCGAAAGGGGCGGTCGTACGTCGTCACGAACCGCGGATCGGGCTGCGGTGGACGCGAGCGGCGCCGATGCGGAACGTAGTGTGCAGGGCGGGATGAACCCCGTGAGCACATCGCGGACCGCGCACGACGGACGGCGCCGAATGCGTACGGCAAAACCGCGTGGTCCTGGCCGTCGTTGCTACGGTCAAGCCTTTGCGAATGCGGCATCGCCTCAACCGGGGAGATGTCCGTGATTTTCGCGAGGCGACGGAGGCAAGCAGGAATTCGTCTCCGGGGAGAGCGCGCATAAGCCGTCAAACCACTGCGCAGGGAAGGCCGGATGTCAGGCTGCCCTGTTTCTCTCCTGTGCATTGCGTGTGCAACGTTCTCGCACGGGAGTTATGCGGGGTGCCAGCCGGCACCCGGCCTTCCGTGCGCCCTTTCTCCGGAAAGGGCGTGAAAACGGAGAGCAAACCTCGGGCGGAATACGCCGCGAGAAGGCGAAGGCGTGTTTGCTGTTTGACAATCGAATCTAAGCTGGTGGAAGTCGCTCTCGTGCCCCGGACGCAGCGCAGCGCTTCTTCAGCGGTGCGCTGCAGAGCCGGGGCCTATCCCGCCGCGCTGTACCGAACTGCCTTCTGGGTCCCGGCTCTGCGCAGCAACGCAAGAGCGTTGCAGCGCGTCCGGGACACGAGAGCGGTGCGCCCTCACCGCCCCGTCCAAATCGGCTTGCGCTTTTCGCCGAACGCTTTCAGCCCTTCCTTGGCGTCCTCGGTCATGGCGAGCAGCGCGATCTGGCTTTCGGTGTAGGCGATGCTCTCGTCGAACGACATCGAGGAGATCGCGCGCATGGCGTATTTGCCGCGGCGGATCGCGGTCGGGGATTTGTCGACGATGCGGCCGATCAGCCAGTCGACCTTGGCGTCCAGCTCGGCCGTGGGCACGACATAATTGAGCAGGCCGGCTCCTTGCGCCGCTTTCGCGTCGAACGGCTCGCCGGTCAGCGCCCATTCGTTGACGAGCCGAGGCGGCGCGATCGACTGCAACAGGCTCAACACCTGCATCGGAAACACGCCGACCTTCACCTCCGGCAGGCCGAAGATGACGTGATCGGCGCCGACCGCCATGTCGGTCATGCAGAGCAGGCCCATGCCGCCGGCCATGCAGACGCCGCCGACGCGCGCGATCGCCGGCTTGGTCGCGTTCTGCGACAAACGCAGCAGATCGGCATAGTCGACATTTGGTTTGGAATGATCCATCGCGAAAGCCGCGCCGGAGTTCTGCAAATCCGCGCCGGCGCAGAACGCCTTCTCGCCCGCACCCGTCAGCACGATGATGCGGACATCCTTGTCGTCATGCGCGTCGCGATAGCCGCGTGCGATGCCGGCGATGACCTCGCCATTCAGTGCATTGCGTTTCTCGGGCCGGTTGATGGTGATCCAGAGCGCCTGCCCGCGCTTCTCAGTGATCACGGCTGTGGTGTCGGACATGGCGCACTCGCTTCCTTAGTTCCCGTTTTGCAGCCATTTGCGGCAGCACGGGCGGAAGGTGCAAGGGCAATCTGCGGCGAGCCGCCGCTTTAGCGCCTCGACACAAACTTGAAAGGCGAACGAAGCGCGAGCGCTCAGGCCGCGACCGCTTTCCTGATCCAGACCTTGTTGTCGTGGAAAGCGGCTCCGCCGATCGGCGCGATGGTGTCCGCGCCCGTCAACATGTTGATGCCGCGGTTACCGATATGGTTCTTGTTGGGATGAACCGACTCCGCGATCAGCACACCACGGCGCACGCCCTCGAACAGAATGGCAATCAGCGTGGTCTCGCCGCGGGTGTTGCCGAGCGTCACGGCGTCGCCGTCGGCGATGTCGAGCGCGGCCGCATCCAGGGGATGGATCATCACGCTCGCTTTGCCCTCGCGCGCCTGCGAGGACGGCGTCTCGTTGAAGGTGGTGTTGAGGAAGCTGCGCGACGGGCTGGTGGCAAGCCGGAACGGATGGGCCTGATCGGAGTGCTCGATCACCGCCCAATGGTCCGGCAGCGACGGCATCTTGTCGAAATCCCCCATCGTCTGGCCGAACGGCGGATGCGCCCAATCGGCTTTGAAGTGGAATTTCCTGTCGGCATGGGCGAAGCCGTCGAGATAATGCGAGGTGCGGAAGTCCGGTTGCAGGTCACGCCAGAGATCGGCTTCAAGGCCGGCAATGTCGCCGTGGTCGCTGAGCTTCAGCGTCGCGTCGATCAATTCGCGCGGCGTCAGCTCGAAGCCGGGATGCCTGGCGCCGAGCCGCGGCGCCAGCGCCTGCAGGACCTCATGGTTGGAGCGGCATTCGCCGGGCGGATTGATCAGCTTCGGCCCGACCGAGATGTGCTGGTGGCCGCCGCCGTAATAGAGATCGTCGTGCTCCATGAACATCGTCGCCGGCAGCACGATGTCGGCCATCTCGGCCGTCTCGGTCATGAACTGCTCGTGCACCGCGACGAACAAATCCTCGCGCGCAAAACCCTGCCGAACCAGCGCCTGCTCCGGCGCCACCGTCATCGGATTGGTGTTCTGGATCAGCAGCGCCTTGACCGGCCCCTTGCTGTGCAGGGCCTTGGAATCGCCGGTGAGAATGCGGCCGATCTGCGACTGGTCGAGCGCTCGGATAGTCTGGTCGATGGCGTCATGGCCTTCGATGATGGATTCGTTGAAGTGCCACAGCGCGTAATTGTTGAAGAAGGCGCCGCCGCCTTCATATTGCCAGGCGCCGGTCACCGCGGGAATGCAGTTCGCGGCATGCATCTGCGCCGCGCCGTTGCGCGAGCGGGTGAAGCCGTAGCCAAGCCGGAAGAAGGTGCGCTTGGTTTCGCCGACCAATTTGGCAAAGGCCTCGATCTCCGCCACCGGCACGCCCGAGATCGCGGACGCCCATTCCGGCGTGCGCGTCTTCAGATGCGCCTCGAGCTCGTCAGGGCAATCGGTGTACTTGTCCATATAGGCGCGGTCGGCATAGCCGTCGCGGAACAGGACATGCATCACGCCGCAGGCGAAGGCACCATCGGTGCCGGGCCGCAGGATGATCTTGATGTCGGCCTGCTTCATGGTCTCATTGTCGTAGATGTCGACCGCCGCGATCTTGGCGCCGCGCTCCTTCCGCGCACGTGCCGCGTGCGTCATCACGTTGACCTGCGTGTTGACGGGATTGGTGCCCCAGATCACGACGAGGTCGGAGAGTGCCATCTCGCGCGGATCGACGCCGGCGATCTTGCCAGTGCCGATCGCGAACCCGATACGCCCGACATTGGCGCAGATGGTCTGATAGAAGCGCGAATATTTCTTCACATGCGTGAGACGATTGAGGCCGTCGCGCATCACCAGCCCCATCGTGCCGGCGTAATAATAGGGCCAGATCGATTCTGCGCCGAACTCGCGCTCGGCCTGGTTGAAGCGATGCCCGATTTCGTCGAGCGCCTCGTCCCAGCTGATCCGCGCAAATTGACCGGAACCCTTCGGCCCGGTGCGGCGCATTGGATACATCAGCCGCTCGGGGTGATGGATGCGCTCGGCATAACGGGCAACCTTGGCGCAGACCACGCCGGCCGTATAGGTCTGCTTTTTGGAACCGCGGACGCGGCCGATGCTGCGTCCCTCGACGACTTCGATGTCGAGGGCACAGGCCGACGGGCAATCATGCGGGCAGGTGGAATGGCGGATTTCGATCTTGGCGTGCTGGTTCATGTCCAATTTGGTAACACCAAAATACCTGTCAGCCGAGCGTATTTATCCGGCAATGCCCATGCGATTTGCTCAGGCCGCCTGCGCTGCCGGTTCCTGCCGCAACCGCGAAGAGCGGCACCGCCACACCGCAAACCGCCCGATATTCCAGGCACCGTCGGCTTTGTGAGGCGTCGACAGTCCGCCTCCCCTGCCGCTACAGTGCCGGCCAACAAGAACGATATCAGGGAGGTGGGTGTGACGGCCCGACAATTTATGCTGGCGCTGGCCGCCGGCCTGCTCAGCGCATTCTCCGCAGCCCCGTCCCTGGCACAAGACTATCCCAACCACGCGGTCCGGATCGTCGTGCCCTTCGGCGCCGGCGGGCCGGCCGATGTCGCGGCCCGGCTGATCGGCAATGCGCTCCAGGAGAGTTTCGGCCAGCCCTTCGTGATCGAGAACCGAACCGGCGCGGGCGGCGTCATCGGCACGGTCGAAGCGGCGAAGTCGCCGGCCGACGGCTACACGCTGTTGATGATGTCCAACACCCAGACCGCAAACGAATCCCTGCTGACGCCGGATAAACGCAAATACGAGCTGATGCGTGACCTCGCGCCGATCACGCCGGTGAACTATTCCGATCTCGTCATCGTGGTGAACCCGCAAGTCGCAGCGAAGACACTGCTGGAGTTCGTCGCGCTCGCCAAGTCGCAGCCGGGCAAGTTGAACTACGCGTCCTCCGGCCAGGGCACGCCCTATCACATGGCCGGGGAGCTGTTCAAAGCCATGGCCGGCATCGACCTCGTGCACGTCCCCTACCGCAACAGCGGCGAGGCGCGCAGCGGCGTGATCGGCGGGCAGGTGCAGATGATGATCGACGCAGTGCCGGCGATGGCGCCTAATATCGGCGAGAACCAGGTCCGCGCGCTCGCGACCACTGGCAAGCAGCGCTCAGCGGTGCTGCCAAACGTACCGACGGCGATCGAGGCAGGCGTGGCAGGTTATGAAGCCACGATCTGGCTCGGCCTGATGGCGCCGGCCGGCACGCCGAAACCTGTCATCGACAAACTCAATGCCGCCGTGAACGCGATGGTGAAGCGCCCCGACATCATAAAGCTCTGGACCGAGCAGGGTGCCGTACCCATGTCGATGACGCCGGACCAATTTGAGAAATTCCTGCGCGGCGACATCGAAAAATGGGCCGACGTCGTCAAGAAGTTCGACAAGTCCTGAGGCTGTAGAGCGACAATGCCTACCATTCAATTCCAGCTCAACGGCGCGGCCACGTCCGTGGATGCCGCTCCCGATCGGACGCTACTCGATGTGCTGCGCGGCCCGCTCGGCGTCACAAGTCCGCATTTCGGTTGCGGAGCGGGCGAGTGCGGCGCCTGCTATGTCATGGTCGGCGACCGCGCGATGGCCTCCTGCGACTTGCCGATGTGGTCGGTCGCGGACAAGGACATCGTCACGGTCGAGGGCCTCGGCACGGCAGAGCAACCGCACCCGCTGCAACGTGCCTTTATCGCCGAACAGGCGATGCAATGCGGCTATTGCGTCTCCGGGATCCTGATCAGCGCGGCGGCGTTGCTGAAGCGCAATCCGTCGCCGACCGAGGCGGAGGTCAAAGCGGCGCTGGATCACAATCTGTGCCGCTGCGGATCGCACAACCGGATGGTCCGCGCCGTACTGCGGGCGGCGTCGCAGATGGCGGCATCATGAGTACGGCGTCCCCTGCCCCGACACTGCCGGTCAGCCTTGCGGCCAATCCAAAGCTGTCCTCCTGGGTGAGGCTCATCGGCGAAGGCCGTATCGCGATCTCGCCCGGCAAGGTCGAGATCGGTCAGGGCATCGTCACGGCGCTGGCGCAGATCGCCGCCGACGAGCTCGACGTCGATATCATCAGGATCGAGATGATCCGTGCCTCCACAGCGACCAGCCCGAACGAGGGCGTCACCTCGGGCAGCCTCTCAATCCAGCAGTCCGGCCGCGCGCTGCGCCACGCCTGCGCCGAGGTGCGCCAGCGCTTCCTCGTCGCGGCATCGGAACGTCTCGGTGTCGATGCGTCGCTGCTCGAGATCGATGACGGCACGATCTCGGGCCCCGGCAATGTCAGGACCAGCTATTGGGAGCTTGCCGGCGACGTCTCGCTCGACCACGACGCCAATGCGGGCGCGACAACGAAGAACTTCGCCAAACGCGCTATCGCCGGACATTCGGTCCAGCGCGTCGATATTCCCGACAAGGTGTTCGCACGGCCGCGCTTCATCCATGACCATGCGCTGCCGGGCCTGGTGCACGGACGCGTGTTGCGGCCGCACGTCTCGGGCGCCAAGCTGATCGCACTGGACGAAGCGGCCGCGCGCGCCGTTTCCGGCCTCGTCATGATCGTCCGCGACGGCGGCTTTGCCGGCGTGGTTGCGGACAGCGAGGCTGCGGCGGAAACCGCGCTGAAAGCCTTGCGCAAGGGCGCGACCTGGTCGGCCGGCGAACCGTTGCCCGATGAAAATGATCTGGCGGGCTTCCTGAAGAGCCAGCCGGTCGAGACTGATGTCATCGACACCAGGATGGCGGCAACGACAGGCAAGCCCATTCGGACTCTCCGCCGGCAATACACCCGCCCCTACATCGCGCATGCCTCGATCGCGCCTTCCTGCGCCATGGCACAATGGGCCGGCGACGATCGTGTCCACGTTTGGACGCACAGCCAGGGCGTTTACCTGCTGCGTGCCGATCTCGCGATCGTGCTCAAGCTGTCGGCCGAAAACATCGTGGTCGAGCACATGGAGGGTGCGGGCTGCTACGGGCACAATGCCGCCGACGATGTCGCGCTCGATGCCGTGCTGCTGGCGAAAGCGGCGGGCGGCCGTTCGGTGCGGGTGCAGTGGTCGCGCCACGACGAGATGGCCCACGCGCCGTTTGGCGCAGCGATGGCGATCGAGGTCGAGGCTGATCTCGACGTGGACAACGAGATCGTCGGCTGGCGCCATGCGATCTGGAGCAACGGCCACGCGGCGCGACCGGGGCGCGCAGCACAGCCCGCGCTGCTAGCCGCGACCGAGATTGCGAACCCCTACCCGCGCATGATCTCGACCAACCCGCCCGCTGCCAACGGCGGCGGCGGCGATCGGAACTCCATTCCGCTCTACGACCTCCCCGCCTGGACGGTTACGAGCCACCGGCTGCTGACCATGCCGGTGCGGACCTCGGCGCTGCGGACACTCGGCGGACAAGGCAATGTGTTCGCCATCGAGTCCCTGCTCGACGAGATCGCCGCCCTGCGCGGCGAGGATCCGATCGCGTTCCGCTTGCGTCGTCTGCGCGACGAGCGGGCGAAGGACGTCATCCGCGCCGCGGCGCGACGCGCGCAGTGGAAACCGCAGAAGCAGTACGGCACGGGCCACGGCGTCGGCTTCGCCCGCTACAAGAACACAGGGGCCTATTGCGCCGCGATTGCCGAGATCGAAGGCACTGATGACATCCGCGTCAAGCGGCTGACGCTTGCGGTCGATGTCGGCGAGGCCGTCAATCCGGACGGTGTCATCAACCAGATCGAGGGTGGCGCGATCCAGGCGACAAGCTGGGTGCTGAAGGAACGTGTCCGCTTCGACCGGACGCGGATCACATCGGCGTCCTGGACCGACTATCCGATCCTGACCTTCAGCGAGGTGCCGGCGGTGGATGTCGAGATCATCCAGCGGCCGGAAATCGAGCCGGTCGGCGCCGGCGAGGCCGCCCACGGCCCGGTGACGGCGGCGATCGCGAATGCCGTTTACGATTGCCTCGGCGTGCGCGTGCGCGACCTGCCGATCACCCGTGACAAGATCATTGCTGCCATGGAGCTAGCATCGTGACGACAGTGAACATTTTGAGCGGAGGCGCGGCCCAAGGCCTGGTACGCGGCCTCAGCGAGCCTTTCAAGGCGCAGACCGGCCTCGGCATCGACGGCGAGTTCGGCGCGGTCGGCATCATGGCCGACAAGCTGCGCGCGGGGACGGCCGCCGATCTCGTCATCCTGACGCAGGCGCTGCTTGCAAAGCTCGCGGAGGAGAAGTTCGTCACCCCCTCCTCCATCGCAGATGTCGGATGGGTCGAGACCGCACTCGCGGTCCGCAGCCGCGATCCCAAGGTGACGGTGAAGACCGAGGCCGATTTGCGCGAAGTGCTGCGCAGCGCCGACGCAATCTTCGTCCCGGATACCAGAGCCTCGACAGCGGGACAGCACGTCGCAAAAGTCCTGGATCAGCTCGGCATCGCCTATGAGGTTGCTTCGCGCCTCAAGATTTTTCCCAATGGCGCGGCCGCGATGCGGGAGCTTGCGTCATCGACTGCGACGCGTCCGATCGGTTGCACCCAGGCGACCGAGATCATCGCGACCGACGGCATCGCGCTATCAGGGGCGCTGCCGCCGGGCTGCGAGCTCGTGACGATGTACACGGCCGGCGTGACCACGCGGGCCACGCATCCGCACGATGCGGCCGCGCTGATCGCGTTGCTGACCGGCGCAGACCACAAGGAGCTGCGCCAGCGTGCAGGCTTCACCGGCTAGATAACCGCCCTATTTGTGCAGCTGGGTGAGGCCGGTCGGCGGCCCGTCGACCGCGGTCCAGCCGCCATCGACGAACAGCGTGCTGCCGCTGACATAGCTTGCGGCGTCCGAGGCGAGATAGGCGACGGCGGTCGCGACCTCGTCGGCGCTGCTCCAGCGGTTGAACACGGTGTGGCCGGCGTAGAGATTATAGATGTCGGGACGCTGCTTGAACGGGCCGGTCAGCGCGGTCTCGGCGATGCTTGGCGCGATCGCATTGACGCGCACGCCGGCATGGCCGACCTCGGAGGCAAACCCCTTCACCAGCAGGCCGATGGCCGCCTTGGTCGAGCCGTAGACGCCCAGGCCCGGCTCGATGGTCACCGCACGCACCGAGGAGCAGGCGATGATGCTGCCGCCTTTCTGCTCGACCATGATGCGGCCAAACGCCTGGAAGAACCAGACCGTGCCTTTGACGTTGAGGTTGAGGACGCGGTCGAGATCCTCCTCGGTATAGTCGAGGATGGTCTTGCGGATGTTGAGCCCGGGCGTCGTCACCGCAATGTCGAGCCGCGGAAATTTCTGCATCACGGTCTTGGCCAACGCATTGACGTCCGCAGCGCTCGCGGCGTCACACGCAGCCGCCTCGGCCCAGCCGCCCTTGTCGCGAATGCCGGCGGCGGTCGCTTCGGCGGCATCAAGCGCCCGATCGGCGCAGACGACACGGGCGCCGAGCCCGGCCAGCGCCTCGGCTGACGATTTGCCGATGCCCGATGCGGCGCCGAGCACCACGGCGGTCTTGCCGGTGAGATCGAAGAGCTTGCGATAGTCAGTCACGAACGAATTCTCCTGTGTTGCTGCTATCCCTTGTAGCCCATCAGCAGGCGGGGCAGCCACAGCGAGAAGGCGGGGATGTAGGTCACGAACATCAGAGCTGCGATCAGGGCGGCGTAGAACGGCAGGATGGTGCGCATCACCGCGCCCACCGAGATGCCGCCGATGGCGCAGCCCACGAACTGCGTGGTTCCGACCGGCGGGGTGTTCAGTCCCAGCGCGCAGTTGATCAGCATCAGCATGCCGAACTGCACCGGATCCATGCCCGCCTTCATCGCGATCGGCAGGAAGATCGGCGTGCAGATCAGGATGGTCGCGGCCATGTCCATGAACGTGCCGAGCACGAACAGGATGACGTTGATGAGCAGGAAGATGACCCAGGGCTGCGTCGAGACCTTGCTCATCATGTCGCCGGCGAAGTCGGCCACCTCGTATAGTCCCATCAGATACTGGAACATGGTGGAGACGCCGATCAGCAGCAGCACCACGCCCGTCGTCTTCACCGCCTTGGCCGCAGCGCGCAGGAAGTTCGGCAAGGTCATTGTGCGGTAAATGAAGAACGTCAGCAGGATCGTATAGGTGACCGCGACGGCCGCGGATTCGGTTGCCGTGAACACGCCCGAGAGGATGCCTGAGAGGATGATGCCGACGATCAGAAGGCCAGGCAGAGCGGCCGCAAACGAGCGAAAAACCGCGGGCCAGCCCGGGAACTTGCCGGCCGGATAGCCTCGCTTCACCGCGACCCCGTAGGCGGCGGCCAGCATGCACACCATCAGCACGAGCGCCGGCAGCAGGCCGGCGGCGATCAGCGCGCCGATCGATACCTTGCCGCCGGCGGCGAGCGCATAGATGATCATGTTGTGACTGGTCGGCATCAGCGCTCCGACCAGCGAGGCATGGGTGGTGACGTTGACGGCGTAGTCGGTGTCGAAGCCTTCCTTTTTCATCATGGGGATCATCACGGCCCCCATTGCCGACACGTCGGCCACGGGCGAACCGGAGACGCCGCCGAACAGCGTGCAGGCGACCACGTTCGACATGCCGAGCCCGCCGCGGATGTGCCCGACGAGATTCTTGGCGAGCTGCACGATTTTGTCGGCGACGCCGCCATGCAGCATCAGCTCACCGCTGAAGACGAAGAACGGGATGGCGAGGAAGGAGAAGATGTTCATCCCCGACATCATCTGCTGGAAGATGACGGCGACCGGCAGGCCTTCGTAGAGGATGGTGCAAATCGCCGAGAGACCGATCGCGAAGGCAACGGGTACACCGATGACGAGAAAGCCGAAGAAAGTGGCGCCGAGAATGATCAATTCCATGAGGGGACGACCTCTTCGCCGCGCAGGAGAGCAATGATGTGCTCGATTGAAAAGGAAACGATCAAAACGCCGGAGGCGATCAGCGGCACGTAGCGGATGACCTCCGGCAGGCCGAGATTGGGAATCTTCACCGTTCCGACCGACGCCCCGAGGATCCAGCCGTTGTAGGCCATCGCAATGCCGAACACGGCCACCAGGACGTGGATCACGAGTTCGATCTTCTCACGGACTTGATCAGGAAGCATCACCAGCAAGCTGTCCATTCCGATGTGTCCGGCATCGCGTACGCCGACAGCGGCGCCGATCAGCGTGACATACAGGATCAGAACCAGCGCGAGGTTCTCCGTCCAGGTCGGGCTGGAATTCAGCACGTAACGTCCGAACACCTGGTAGAACACGATGGTGACGATAACGAGCAGTCCGGTCACGGACACATACATGCCCAGCCGAGCGACGACGGCGTTGATCCGCGACAGCAAGCCGGTCGACGGTCGTCCGGCGACTTCCTGCTCGTGGCTTGCGACGTGAGGGTCTGTCATCAGCTCTCCTTGCGGGGCCCGGTGTCGCCATGCGGCGACGCCGGACCGACGCTATGGTCTTACTTCGTGTCCTGGATCCGCTTGACGAGGCCCTTCAGCTTCTCGTCGCCGGCGAACTTGTCGTACACCGGCTTCATCGCATCGACGAATTCCGCCTTGTTGGCGATCGTCACGACCTGAACGCCGGCCGCCTCGACCGTCTTGCGGGACGCCTGCTCACGCTCGTCCCAGAGCTTGCGCATGACGGGCACCGATTCCTTGGCCGCCTTGCGGACCATCGCCTGATCTTCCTTGCTCAGCGTGTCCCAGACCGTCTTGGACATCACGAGAACTTCGGGCGCCAGGGAGTGCTCGGTGACGTTGTAGAACTTGGCGGCCTCGAAATGGCGCGAGGATTCGTAAGAGGGCCAGTTGTTCTCGGCAGCGTCCACCAGACCCGTCTTGAGCGCGGTGTAAACCTCGCCATACGGCATCGGCGTCGGGTTGGCCCCGAGGCTCTGGATCATGCCGACCCACAGGTCGGATTGCTGGACGCGGATCTTCAGTCCCTTGAGGTCGGCGAGCGACTTGATCGGTGCCTTAACGGTGTAGATGGACCGGGCGCCGCTGTCATAATAGGCGAGGCCGATCAGGCCTGCGGGCGCCATAGCCGCCAGGATCTCGTCGCCGATGGGCCCGTCAAGGACCGTGCGCATGTGCTGCGTGTCCCGGAAGATGAAGGGCAGGCACAACGCGATGGTTTCCGGCACGAAGTTGTTCAAGGGCGACGCGTTGATCCGCATCATGTCGAGTGCGCCGATCTTGAGCTGCTCGATGGTGTCCTTCTCGGAGCCCAGGGCTCCGTTGGGAAACACCTTCACACCAAGCTTGCCGCCGCTCGCCGTCGCGAGCTGCTTGCCCATGAACTTGACGGCCTCGACGGTCGGATAATCAGCGGGATGGATGTCGGCGGAACGGAAATCGCGTGCGGTCGCCAAGGGGGCTGAGACCGCGAGCAGAGCGGCTGTAATGATGCCGGTGAGTGTCTTCATCTGGGCTTCCTCCTGAGGTGATTATATCGTTGGGCAGATGCTGTGGGCCGCCTTGGGTCGCTCCACTTCAGGTGTGAAGTCAAGCGCCATTGTCGTCCGTAGGGCGGGCGGCATTCTGAGTCCAAGCCAAATCCGGCATCGATCAATGCTAGAGTTGCATCGATGGATCAAGCGGGTTCGGAGAGGCAATCTGGGAATAGCCAGCTTTTTCCGAAACCATCTGGCCGCCTGCCGCGGGAAACGTTCACGCGCGTCGCTTGACGCCTCCGGTGCGGCCCCTCCAAGATGCTTCGAAACAAAACGGACCGTCCCGAGGAACACCCATGCCGCGGAAGCTGATCGACATCTCCGTGCCGCTCAGAAACGACGTGACGGCCGATCCCCCGGGCAATCACCCGACGATCCAGTATATCGATCACCAGCAAGGCCTGCCGCGCATGCTGCAGTTCTTCGACGGCCTCAAGGCGCAAGACCTGCCGGACGGCCAGGGCTGGGCCGTCGAGCAAGTCTCGCTGTCGACCCATAACGGCACGCATCTCGATGCGCCCTGGCACTTCCATCCGACCATGAATCGCGGCGAGCGGTCATGGACGATCGACGAGGTGCCGCTGGAATGGTGCTTTCAGCCCGGCGTGAAGCTCGACTTCCGGCATCTGCCCGACGGTTATGTAGCGAGCGTCGACGACGTCGAGAAGGAGTTGAGCCGGATCGGGCACACGCTGTCGCCGCTGGAGATCGTCGTCGTCAACACGAGCGCCGGCGCCAAATTCGGCCGCGCCGAATACGTCAACTCCGGTTGTGGCATGGGCTATGAGGCCACCATGTATCTGCTCGAACGCGGCGTGCGGCTGACCGGCACCGACGGATGGAGCTGGGACGCGCCATTCGTCTATACCGCGAAGAAATATGCGGAAACAAAAGATGCCGGCCTGATCTGGGAAGGCCACAAGGCGGGACGGCACATCGGCTATTGCCATCTCGAGAAGCTGCACAATCTCGACCAGCTGCCCTCGACCGGGTTCACGGTGTCATGCTTTCCGGTGAAGATCGAGCGTGCCTCCGCAGGCTGGACCCGCGCAGTCGCAATCATCGACAGCTAGTTACCGTCGAGGCCGCTCTCGGCGAGTTCGCGCAAGGCATCAATGTCGAGCACGACGATGGCGCCGTGCTCGAGGCGAACCCAGTTGCGACCTGCCCAGACGCGCAATTGCTTGTTGATGCTCTCGCGCGTCATCCCCACCATCTCGCTGATCTCCTGCTGCGTGATGGTGAGCGTGCCGCTGCCGGAGTCGAGCTTGCGCTCCTCAGTGAGACCGAGCAGCGCGCTCGCGAGCCGACCCGGTAGATCTTGCAGGATCACCTGCTCGACTTGCTGGCTGGTCCAGCGCAAGCGCGCGCAGAGCAGCTCGATGAATTTCATCGCCAGCGCCGGCTGGCTCTTCACGAACGGCAGGAAGTCCCGGCGGTCGATGATGTAGAGCTCGCAATTGGTGTTGGCGGTCGCGTCGGCCGACCTTGGCGCGCCGTCAAGCACGGCGATCTCGCCAAAGATTTCTCCAGGACCGATCAGGTTGAGAATGGCATTCCGCCCATCAGGCGACGAAGAGGAAATCTTCACTGTCCCGGCGATCACCGCGAACAAATTGTTTCCGGGATCGCCCTTGGCGGCGATCGTCGCACCGCGCTTCACCATGGTGTGCTTGGCGTAGCGGCAGAGCTGATCAAGCGCGTCCGGCTCCAGATCCGCGAAGATCGGGTGCTTGCGCAGGACCGATAGTTTGTTGCCCGCCGACTGTCGCGGGTCGCCGGTCTTGTCCTGAGGCACGCCGCGGGGCTCCTAAGACTGCAAGGCACTGAAGTTCCTGCGTAGTCAACGTTATCAGGCTTTTCAACCAGAAAGCACGCGCGCATCTGTAGGCAAATGCCGCGAAAATGCGGCAGTCGGGCCCCAAGTCGGCATCCGAAGGATGCGCCGATGCATTTGATAGATGCAGAGTTGCAGGTAACGCAATTCTTATTGCGTTGAGACGCTGCCGAACGCCCGGAGCTGGCCCGGGTGAGCATCGCGATTTGGCGCGCCAGATCAGACGATGATCGCGCGAGGGTCTGCGAGAGCGCTGTGGACAGAAGGTCAGGCCGCGGCCAGAGCCTCGACGCCGGCCGTCGGGCAGCAGCTTGTATAGCCGCATGACGCCCTCGAGGAGATTGTAGAACGAGGTTGTGATGTCCTCCTCGGAGAACACGTCTCGCCGGAGGCAAAATGGACGCGACGTCCGAGATGCTCAGAGTTTCAGCCTGACGTCGCAAATATCGGGCTCGGCGGGATCCGGCCTCACCTCGAAGCCGAGCTGGCGACACATCTCAAGCATCGTGGTGTTCTCCCTGAGAACATCACCGGAGATCGCTTTGAGCCCTTCCGACTTCGCGTAGTCGATGATCAGTTGCATCAGCGCCCAGCCCAGCCCCCTGCCCTTGAGATCGGACCGCAGCAGGATCGCGTATTCGCCGCTCTCGTAGATCGAGTCCGAATGGAGCCGGACCACGCCCACCATCTCGCCGGTCGCCTCGTCGAATGCGATAAATGCCATCGCGCGCGCATAGTCGAGCTGGGTCAGGCGCGCGATGAACTCGTGGGTGAACTCCTTCATCGGCGCGAAGAAACGCAGGCGAAGGTCGTGCGCCGTGACGTGACGCAGGAATTCGTGGATGGTCGGTTCGTCTTCGGGACGCAAGGGCCGCACGAAGATGCGCCAGCCGTCCTTGAGCTCGAGGCGGCGTTCCCATTGCGACGGATAGGCCCGAACGGCGAAGTTGGCAGGACCTGAGCCGGCAAACTTCCGTTGCGGCGGCCCGACCGCGACGCGGGCATCGACCGCGGTGATGCCGGTTTCATCCGCGAGCAGCGGATTGATGTCGAATTCGCGGATCTCGGGAATGTCGGCGGCCATCTGCGCCAGCTTGACCAGGACCATGGCGACGGCGTCGGGCTTCACCGCCGGCACGTCCCGGTAAGCGCGAAGCAGCCGTGACACGCGCGTGCGGTCGATCAGGTCGCGGGCCAGTTGCAGATCGAGCGGCGGCAGCGCAAGCGCCCTGTCGTCGATGATCTCGACCGCGATCCCGCCGCGGCCGAAGACAACGACGGCGCCGAAGGTGGGGTCGTCGGCGAGGCCCAGGATCAGCTCGCGCGCCTTCGCCTTGACGACCATCGCCTGCACGATGACGCCCTCGATGCGAGCTTCGGGACGCAGCTTCCTTGCCCGAGCGATAATGTCGGTGGCAGCGGTGCGCACCGCCTCGGGCACGGTCAGATTGAGCACGACGCCGCCAACATCGGATTTGTGGACGATGTCGCGCGACATGATTTTCAGCACGACGGTGGCGCCTTGCGCGAAGATTTCTTTCGCGTAGGCTACCGCCTGCTCGACATCAGTGGCGGCATAGGTCGGAACCATTGCGATGTCATAAGCCTCCAGCAGAAGCTTGATCTCGACGGGTTCGAGCCATTCGCGACCGTCGGCGATCGCAGACGTAACAATCTGCCTGGCAGCCAGGGCGTCAGGCGCGAACGTATCGGGCATCGCCGGAGGAACCTGGCTCAGCTCCTCCACGACTTCGCGATGCCTCACGAGGTACATGAAGCCGCGTACCGCGTCGTCTTCGGTTGGATAGTTCGGAATGCCGGCGCCAGACAGTGTTTCGATGATGTTCTGGTCTGCTCCGATCCACGAGGCGAGCACGGGCTTGGCCCAACTGCGGTGCTTCTGGCGATATGCCTTGACGCGTTCGGTCACCATCGTTGCGATATCGGCAGCCGAGGCGATCGCTGTCTGCACATTGAGGACCAGGACAGCGTCATTGCCGGAATCGGCGAGCAGCACCTCCAGCGCCGCCGCATAGCGCGACGCATCGGCGTCGCCCACGATGTCGACGGGATTAGCGCCGGACCAGGTCGGCGGCAGCGCATCATCGAGCTTCTTGCAGGCCTCCGCCGAGATGCCCGCCGGAATGCCGCCGAGTTCGACCAATCGGTCAATGGCGAGGACGCCGATGCCGCCGCCATTGGTCAGGATGGCGAGGCGCTTTCCGGCCGGGGATTCGACGCGGCCGAGCGTCTCGGCGCAATCGAACAGCTCGCGCAGATCGGAGACCCGCAGGACGCCCGCGCGGCGGAACGCCGCGTCATAGACGGCGTCGGCGCCCGCGAGCGCACCGGTGTGGGTGGCTGCCGCCCTCGCGCCCTGCGCCATGCGGCCGGATTTGACCACGACGACCGGCTTCACGCGCGCCGCGGCGCGCGCTGCCGACATGAACTTCCGCGCGTCCTTGATGGCCTCGATATAGAGCAGGATCGCACGAGTCTTGTGATCCATCGCGAAATAGTCGAGCAGATCGGCAATATCGACGTCAATCTGATTGCCGATCGAGATGATGCCGGAGAAGCCGACGCCGCGCTGCGCGGCCCAATCGACCATGCCGGCCGCGATGGCACCCGATTGCGAAATCAGCGCGAGATTTCCCGCCCCCGGCATGTGCGCGGCAAAACTCGCATTGAGGCTCACGCCGGGCATCATGATGCCGAGGCAGTTCGGCCCGATCAGCCGCATGCCGAATTTGCGTGCCGCCGCGATGGCGGCCTCGTGCGGGGACCCCGGTCCGTGACCGAGCCCGGCCGAGACGATCAGCGCGCCCGCCGAGCCGCGACGGCCGGCTTGATCGATAATGTCGGGAACCGCGCGCGCCGGCGCGGTGATGACCACGAGTTCGGGCACGAACGACAGTTTGTCGAGGCTGTCCACCGCCGCGACGCCGCCGATCTCGGCATGGCGCGAATTGACGAGGCCGAACTGGCCCGTGAATTCAGCCTTCCGAATGTTCTCCAGAATGGCGCGTCCAACGGAGACCGGGCGGGCGCTCGCACCGACGAGCGCAACGGAACGCGGCGACAGCAGGTTCTTCAGACGATAAGTTGACATGAAAGCAAATGCGCCCGGTCGGTGGCGGTTCCGATGGTTGACGATCAGGCCGATGAACTGGCTACCCGCCTAGTGCGAGATCATAACCCAGCACGGTGGCTCGCCAATGACGGTCTTTGTCACACCGCCCCAAACGATCTCGTTCAGGCGCGAATGATGGTAGGCACCCATCACGATCGCATCGATGGCATGGGAATTCGCCCAGCTTCCCAGCACCTTGCCGATCGAACTGCCGCTGCCCGTCGTGGTTTCGAACGAGGCGTAGATCCCGTGCTCCCTTAAGTGATCGACCAAAGCCGTCCCGGATTGCACGATCCGGTCGGACTTGTCGTCCGCCACGGTCACCACGCGGACCGAGGTAGCTGCCTGAAGGATAGGCAGCGCGTCACCGGCCGCTCGCGCCGCGCGCGCGGAGTGATCCCATGCGATCATAACGTTCTCGAATTGCGGTCGCAGTTCGTCCACATGCTGCTCCGGGCAGAGCAGCACTGGCCGCCCGGATTCGAACAGGAGCGTCTCGATGATGTGCTCCGTCCGGCTGTCGTGCGGCTTCACGGGGACCAGCGTGAGATCGCTGAAACGCCCGTGCTCGGCCAGGATTGACGCGATCTGGTCGGCCGGCACCTTGGCCGATCGGCTGTGAGCGCGAATGTTGGCGCGGGACGTCGCATGGCTGAACGCATTCAGGAGCTGCTGCATGTCGCCGGCCTCGAGCAACCCTTTTGCCTCGGCGGCATCGGAATCGTCTGGGAGCATCACCTTCGGCCGCACGAAAACATCCTCTTCGAGTGCCAGCGCGGTGATCCTGGCGCCGAGGTCGGCGGCAACGGCAACGCATTTCTCGATCGCAGCAAGGGCCGGCTCGCGCGGCTGGCCGACAAGCGGCAGAAAGACGTCCTTGATGGGCATCGGGATTCTCCTTTGACCGCTATATTAGGCTCGGCTTCGTCGGGACGCTTGATCCTCGTCAAGCCCGGGGAACTCCGCCAGCCGGGACAGGCGTTGACCAAGGTCAAGGACTGGCCGCGATCTCCTCCTAAGGGTTAACCTGTCGCTTGGTGGACCGCCTTTCGATGCATGTGGAAGTGCCAACTGGAATGACAGAGGATTCTGCGACCCAGGACCGGATCTTTGCGGCGCTCACCGATTCTGTCATGCATCCAGGCGTGAGGCGGATCGATACGCACGCAGCTTCGGTTTTTCTCGAAGGCAGGCGCGCGCTGAAAATCAAGCGCGCCGTGCAGTTTCCGTTCCTCGATTATTCGACTCTCGAGAAGCGCAAGGCGGCGTGCGAGGAGGAGCTCAGGATCAACCGGCCGCAGGCGCCGCAGATCTATCATCGGGTCGTGGCGATCACGGAAGAGCCCGACGGATCGGTGAAGGTCGACGGCCCCGGCCGGCCGATCGAGTATGCGGTCGAGATGTCGCGCTTCGACGAGAGCCGGACGCTGGACCATCTGGCCAAGGCCGGTCCGCTGGATGCTAATTTTGCCTCGGCTGTCGCCGACGCCATCGTGGCTTCGCATGCCGCGGCGATCCCCGCCGACGGCGAGGCATGGGTTTCCTCCATCCCCGGCCTGATCGACGGCAACAGCAATGGCCTGCGGACCGGCTTCGAAGCCGGAGAGATTGCACGGCTCGGTACAGCCTCGCTCGCGATGTTCAGGGGCCTCCGGCCGCCGCTCATAGAGCGCAGCCGTCAGGGCTTCGTGCGCCGCTGCCACGGCGACCTGCATCTTGCGAACATCGTGTCGATCGACAAAAAGCCAGTGCTGTTCGACGCCATCGAGTTTGATGCCCAGATCGCAACCATCGACGTGCTCTACGATCTCGCATTCACGCTGATGGACCTGCTGCGCCATGATCAACGATACGCGGCCAACATCGTGCTGAACCGTTATCTCGCCGCGACGCCGCCCGAAAATCTCGACGCGCTCTCCGCATTGCCGCTGTTCATGTCCGTCCGGGCCGCGATCCGCGCCCAGGTGACCCTGGCACGGCTGAAGCCGTCACATTCTAGCAATCCCGGGATCGTGGACGACGCACGGCGCTATTTTGGCCTCGCCCGGGCGCTGATACACCCTCCCGCTCCCCGCCTGATCGCGGTCGGCGGACTGTCAGGCACCGGAAAGACGATTTTGGCACGCGCACTCGCACCGGTCGTTACGCCGCAGCCGGGGGCCGTCGTGCTGCGCAGCGACGTCGTCCGCAAGCAGATGTTCGGGGTCGAGGAGACGCACAAGCTGCCGGCATCCGCATACACGCCGGAGGTTACAGCCCGCGTTTACGACATGTTGGCTCAGCACGCCCGGCGGGTGCTGGCGCAAGGCCATTCGGCGATCATCGACGGCGTATTCGCCCGCGAGAACGAACGAGACGCGGTCGCCGCACTGGCACGCGAGCGCAACGTGCCGCTGAGCGGCCTATTTCTGGTTGCGGACCTCGCGACCCGGCAGGCGCGGATCGGAAGCCGCCGGGGCGACGCATCCGACGCCACGCAAGAAGTTGCCGCGCTGCAAGAGCACTATAATATCGGCCATGTCGGTTGGGCGACCATCGATGCATCCGGGACGCAAGAGCAGACGCTCCAGAACTGCCGGGACGCGATCGCCGAGAGCAAGTAAGGCAATCTGCAGATAAGGCAATCTGTTTGACGCGGGTAAGGATGGCGCGACCCAGCACGAGTTCGACGGCGGCCGCGCGCGCCAAGCCTGCGGCGAAGCGCAACGCCCTGCCCGGCCGGCTCAGCCCCGGTATGGTCTGCGACACGGCCTTCCGCATCATTGCCCGCCGTCACCTCGACGCCGTTCTTGCCCAGCATGACGGCACCTGCCGCGGCGATCCAGAGGCGCTGCACCAGATCCGAATCGCACTGACGCATCTACGCACCGCCATCCGCTTCTTCTCGCCGATGGTGGATGACGCCCTGCGCCCGCAGGTCTGGACCGAACTGAAATGGCTCAACAGCCAACTCGGCATGGTGCGGGACCTCGACGTGGCGATCGAGCGAGTCATCGCCGAGAGCGGCGGCGAGTTGACCGTGATTGCCGAACTTCAGCACTGGGACGAGAAGCGCGCCGAGAGCCATCGTCTGCTGGCGCGCGCGCTGCAATCCGCGCGATATCGCCGTCTCGTCGAGCAGACCTCCAGCTGGATCGAGAGCGGCCCCTGGTCGACCCGGCGCAGCAAGGAGGCCATCCGGTTGCGCCGCTGCCCGCTTGCCGACCACGCGACGGCGCAACTCACGGAGTGGGAAACGACGCTGCTCAAGAAGGCGCGCAAGCTCCGCAAGCTCAACGTCGAGGAACGGCACAGGCTGCGGCTTCTCAACAAGCGGCTGACCTATTCGATCGAGTCGCTGGAGGACCTGTTCGCCGACGACACGTTGACGAAGCAGAAGTCGATCCTCAAGCAATTGCGCAAGGCGCAAAAGTCGCTGGGACAGTTGAACGACGATGCGCGAGGGCAGACCCTGGCCGCGTCATTGAAAGAGGCCGTCCCCGAGGCGGGCATTCGCTTCCTCAGCCGCAAGCGCGAAAAGAAGCTGTTGCGGACCGCCTCGGACGCCTACCGGAAACTGGACAAGGCCAAGCCGTTCCGCTCCGCCGACCTTGCGCCGAATGCGGAGCGTGAGGATTAGGTGATCTCGCCAAGGCGAGCTGAAACCGGGCACGGCTCAGCGCGGAATGACGGCGGTGGCCTCGATTTCGACGCGCGCCGCCTTCTCGACGAGGCGGACCACCTGAACCAGCGCCATCGCCGGATAGTGCGCGCCGAAGATGGTGCGGTAGGCCTTGCCGAGCTCTTTGAGGTTCGTCAGGTACTCGTCCATGTCGACGACGTACCAGGTCAGCCGCACCAAATGCTCGGGCTGCGCACCGGCCTCCGCGAGGATCGCGGCGATGTTGCCCAGGGATTGGCGCACCTGCGCGACAAAACCCTCCGCGAGACGTTCCTCGGCATCCCAGCCGATCACGCCGCCAGTGACGACGATGCGTCCCTCGGCGGCCATGCCGTTGGCATAGCCTTTCGGCACCGGCCAACCAGACGGCTGAAGTACCTGCGCCCTGGAGCGGGTTTCGTCCTCGGCTGCTGTCGGCAGCACCGCGAGGTGCGGGCCTTTCGGCGTCGTCACGGACAATTCTCTATCCTTCTCATTCCGCCGCGACGCCAGAGGACGTCACTGCGGTTTGCGCCAGTTGCCGCAGGGCGAAGCGTTTTAACTTGCCAGTCTCGGTCTTCGGTAGCTGCGTCACGAACTCGATCGCGCGCGGATATTTGTATGGCGCGATCTCGCGCTTGACATGCTCCTGCAACGCGGTGACCAGCTGATCGTCGGGCGTCACGCCAGGCGCGGCAATGACATAGGCCTTCACGATCATGCCGCGCGCCTCGTCCGGCGCACCGACGACCCCGCACTCGACGACAGAGGGATGCGTGAGCAGCGCCGCCTCGACGTCCGTGCCTGCGATGTTGTAGCCGGCCGACACGATCATGTCGTCCGAGCGCGACTGGTACCAGAAATAGCCGTCGCTATCCATCAGGTAGGTGTCGCCCGTGATGTTCCAGCCGTTCTGGACGTATTTGCGCTGCCGCTCGTCGGCGAGATAGCGGCAACCGGTCGGCCCGCGTACCGCGAGCTGTCCTATCGTGCCGGGCGGCAAATCATTGCCGGAATCGTCGACGATCTTGGCTTCATACCCCGGCACCGGCTTGCCTGTCGCACCCGGGCGAATCTCGTCCTCGGTGGCGCTGATGAAGATATGCAGCAGCTCGGTCGAACCGATGCCGTCCATCAGCTTGATGCCGGTCGCCTTCAGCCAGGCATCGAATGTCGGCTTGGGCAGCGTCTCGCCGGCGGACACGCATTTGCGGAGCGTGGAAATGTCGCGGCCCGGGAGCTTGCCGATCATCGCCCGGTACGCGGTCGGCGCGGTGAAGCAGACCGTGATCTTGTGCTGCTCGATGGCGTTCAGAATGTCGTCGGGCGCTGTCTTCTCCAGAACGACGAAGGAGGCGCCGATGTGCATCGGAAACAGCACGCCACCGAAGCCAAACGTGAAGGCGAGCGGTGCCGAGCCGACGAAGCGATCCTTCTGCTCCGCACGCAAGATGTTGCGCGCATAACCATCGCAGACCGCCAGCATGTCGCGGTGGAAATGCATGGTGCCTTTGGGATCGCCGGTCGTGCCCGACGTGAAGGCGATCAGGCAGATGTCGTCGGAGGCAGTATCGACAGCTCTGAACTCCGGACTTGCATCCGCCATCAGCGCCTCGAGCGAGTCGCCGGCCCCGTTGCCCCAATAGACCACGTGCCTGAGGCCGGGTGCTGCGGCTTTCGCCTTCTCCATTTCCTCGGCGAGTTTTCCATCGCAGAGCGCCAGTGTGATCTCCGCCTTCTGGATCGGATATGACAGCTCCTTGGCGCGGAGCAACGGCATGGTCGCGACGACGATGCCGCCAGCCTTGATCACCGCGAGGTAGGTCGCAACCATCATCGGATTGTTGGCCGAGCGCAGCAGCACGCGTTCGCCGGTCACAAGACCAAGCCTGCCGACCAGTACATTGGCTATGCGGTTCACGAGCTCTTGCAACTCGCGATAGGTGTAGCTGCCAGCGGGGTTGATGACGCAAGGGGCGTCGCCATGTCCCTGCTCGACCCAGCGGTCGAGGAAATAGCTGACGCAGTTCAAGCGGGGCGGATATTGCAGCTCGGGACGCGAGAAAATGAATTCGGGCAAAAACTCTCGCGGCGGCAGATGTTGCCGCGCGAACGCATCGACATGAGCCGTTGCGGCGTTGCCGTCATGCGAGCCCGAGACTTGAACCTTAGCGGCGTTGGCCATCGCACGCTCCTTTCGGCATGGAAAGCACCCGGCAGCACTAACTCGAAAACATTTTATGCTTAAAACAATTTGGTGCAATAGCGGATTTTGGGCATCCTGTGCTTTTTCCGGCGGCAAATGGGATTGGTGGGGCGTCAGCCGTGGACCTAGGTCCGGCGACGACCGGCTGATTTCTGCGCCGATGCCTTGGTCTTGGCAAGGAGCCGCATCAATTCGCGTACATCCTTCGGCGTCAGATCGGCGAACAAATCGGCGATCCAGGTCTCGTGTTCCGCGGCCATTTTGCGGAACTCGACGCGACCGACTTTCGTGAGGCGAATCACCTGGACGCGGCGGTCCGTCTCCGAAGTGCGGCGGTCGAGATGACCGGATTCCACGAGGCGTTCGACGAGGCCGGTCACGTTGCCGTTCGACACCATCATGCGCTTGGAAACGTCGGACAGCGTCATGCCGTCAGGCGTCTTGTCGAGCTGCGCCATCAGGTCGAAACGAGGCAATGTGACGTCGAAGCGCTGCCGCAACCGGCCACGGACCTCGCCCTCGATCAGGGTCGTGCAGGTTAAGAGGCGCAGCCACAGCCTAAGCTCTTCGGCGTGATCCTCCGGAGTTTCGACGGCCTTGGTCTCGGAATCGAGCATGTTGATGTAGTCACTCACGGCCGGCATTGGCGCGGGCACGGATTCCCCAACGTTTTGAGCTTCAAATAAATCGAAGCCGGCTGCAAGCCTAAAGCCGCAACAATCGACCGCACGCTGATTTCTTTAGGCTTCAAATAATTGGCGCGCCGCTTGCATGCGCGGCTGCGCGCAGCATGACGACGCCCTGAGCTCGCTTGCCGCGGCAGCAATCATCGGCATAAACTTGGATTGGAGTAGCGGCTTGCAGCGCAAGGCCGTCGTCACGGGGGACTGATCATGAAGACGCAGATGACCTTGGCCGCAGCCGCCTTGCTGCTTGGCACCGCGGTGAGCCCTTCCTTCGCCCAGGAGAAGATCAAGCTGGGTGTGATCGTGACCCTCTCGGGACCCGCCGCCGCGCTCGGCCAACAGGTTCGCGACGGCTTTGCGCTCGGGATGAAGGATCTCGGCGGCAAGATGGGCGGCCGCGATGTCGAGGTCGTCGTGGTCGACGACGAATTGAAGCCGGACGCAGCGGTCACCAAGGTCAAGGGCCTTCTGGAACGCGACAAGGTCGACTTCGTGGTCGGCCCGATCTTCTCCAACATCCTCCAGGCGATCCACCGGCCGGTCACGGAATCGAAAACCTTCCTGATCAGCCCCAACGCCGGCCCATCTACTTTTGCCGGCAAGGACTGCAATCCGTTCTTTTATGTAACCTCGTACCAGAACGATCAGGTGCACGAAATCCTCGGCAAGGTCGCGCAGGATCGCGGCTACAAGCGCATGTATCTGATGGTGCCGAACTATCAGGCCGGCAAGGACTCGGTCGCCGGCTTCAAGCTCGACTACAAGGGTGAGATCGTCGAGGAATCCTACATGCCGCTCAACACGCTGGACTTCCAGCCGGAGCTTTCCAAGATTTCGTCGCAGAAGCCCGATGCTCTTTTCACGTTCATGCCGGGCGGCCTCGGCGTCAATCTCGTCAAGCAATACAAGCAGGCAGGCCTCGCCGACAGCATTCCGGTGCTCTCGGCTTTCACGGTGGATGAATCGACCTTGCCGGCGCAGCAGGACGCCGCGGTTGGCATGTTCGGCGGCGCGAACTGGGCTCCAAATCTCGACAATCCCCAGAACAAGAAGTTCGTCGCCGCCTACGAGGCCGCCTACAACAGCGTGCCAGGCACCTACGCCTTCCAGGCGTACGATGCCGCGATGCTGATCGACAGCGCCGTCAAAGCCGTGAAGGGAGATCTCTCGAACAAGGATGCAGTTGGGGCCGCGCTGAAAAAGGCCGACTTCACCTCACTGCGCGGCGCCTTCAAGTTCAACACCAACGGCTATCCGATCCAGGATTTCTACCTGACCAAGGTCGCCAAGCGCGCGGACGGCAAGTTCCAGACCGAGATCGTCCAGAAGGTTTTTGAGAATTACGGCGACCGTTACGCCAAGGACTGCAAGGCGGCGAACTAAGCCGCATCGCGTTATGGGAGGATCACAATGAAGAGCGAAATCACCGGCATCACGCGGGCCAATGAGGGGATCCAGGGCATCTCGTGGAACATCCTCGGCCAGACCTATGTGCCGAAGAGCAACACAGAGCACAGCTTCTCCTGGCACGCGACGCTGCCGCCGGGCACGTTCGTACCGCCGCACATTCATCCCGACCAGGATGAATATCTCTACATGCTGGAGGGCAATCTCGATTTCATGCTCGGCCATTCCGAGTCGCAGGCGACCGCGGGAGATCTGATTCGGCTCGGCATGGGCGTGCCGCATGGCATCTTCAACAAGTCGGAGCAGACCGCAAAAGTGCTGTTCTGGGTCTCGCCGACCCGCAAGCTGTTCGACCTGTTCTGGGGCCTTCACAACATGAAGGAGCAGAAGCCGGAGGACGTGGTGGCGATGGCGGCCGAGTTCAACATCCACTTCCTGCCGCCGCCTTCCGGCGGCTAGCAGCGCATCCTAAGCGCGCACCGCCGCAAGTCCCGGCACGGCAGCGAAGCCGGCTTTGGTGGCATAGCCGCGTACGATGGCTTCGCGCTGGGGATAGCTCAGCACGTTGTCGACATTGTCGAAGCCGTCAGGCGCGAGTTGCTCGACGGCGTCGATGACGCCCTCGGGGCCGCCGCGACGGTTGGAGCGGACGATGTCAGCGGTCATCGGCAGGCGCTTCTTCTCGTATTCAAGCAACGCCTGGCGCGGGTGCTCGGCGCGCACCAGCGTGTCGGCGAGGCAGCGTGCATCGAGGATTGCCTGCGAGGCGCCATTGGAGCCGACCGGATACATCGGATGCGCGGCATCGCCGAGCAGCGTGACGCGCCCGGACGACCAATAGGGTAACGGATCGCGGTCGCAGGTCGGATATTCGTAGAACTCGGGCGTGGCCGAGATCAGGCTCTTCACGTCGATGTAAGGCACCGAGAAGCGCGCGACATGCGGCATCAGCTCCTCGCGCCGCCCCGGCCGGGACCAGTCTTCCTTTCGCGGCGGCGGGGCATTGCCCTCGCCGACCTTCACTAGCACCGCCCAGTTGGTGAGACGGCTCGCGGGGCTCGATCCCTCCGCGATGGGATAGATCACCACCTTGGCGTTGAGGCCACCGGCGACGATCATCGACTTGCCGGTGAGGAACAGCGGCCAATCTCGCGCACCACGCCACAGCATCAGGCCGTTCCAGCACGGCGGCCCCTCGCTCGGAAACAGCGTGTCGCGGACCCGCGAATGGATGCCGTCGGCACCAATCAGAATGTCGCCGCGCGCGGTGTGAATGTGCGCGCCTGAGCGGTCGAAGAAGTAAGCGGTGACGCCGCCCTCGTCCTGCGTGAAGGCGCCGAGGCGGCAACCGGTGTGGATTGCCTCCGGCCCGAGCCGCTCCTCGACGGCCCGATGAATGACGCCCTGAAGGCGGCCGCGGTGGATCGAGAATTGCGGCACATCGTGCCCGGCGTCGATGCCGCGGGCCTCGCGCCAGACCTCCTGGCCGTGACGGTTGAGGTAATAGAGCTGGTCGGTACGGATCGCGACATCGTCTAACTGCTGGAGCAGCCCGAGGCCCGCCAGCTCGCGCATGGCATGCGGCAGCGTGTTGATGCCGACGCCAAGCTCGCGGATGGTGTCGGACTGCTCGAATATCTCGCAAGCCAGGCCCCGCGAGCGCAACATCAATGCGGTGGTGAGACCACCGACACCGCCACCGACGATAATCGCCTTCATCGCCCTCACTCCACTCGATACACACCAGGCAATGCGGCCAAATTCGCACGGGCGGTCACTCCGCCGCAAGCGGCTTTGTCGCCTCCGCCTTGAGCTCGGCCCGGGTCTTGGGCTTAGCCTTAATTCTCAGCTCCTCGAGATCCTGTCGGTCCCGTACGCTGTTGCGGAAAATCTGATCTTTTCCGGGAAGATACTGCGGCGGGCAGAACGCGTCGCCTGCTCCGTACCAGGCTGCAGCCCGCATGGTGAAGAAGGGATCGACCAGATGCGGCCGCCCGAGCGCGACGAGGTCCGCCCGGCCGGCAGCCAGGATGGTGTTGGCCTGGTCGGCGGTCGTGATGTTGCCGACGCACATCGTGGCCACGCGAGCCTCATTGCGGACCTGGTCGGAGAACGGGGTCTGGAACATGCGCCCATAGACCGGCTGCGCATCGCGCACGGTCTGCCCGGTTGAGACGTCGACGAGATCGACGCCGGCTTCGGCAAAAGCGCGCGCGATCGCCACCGCGTCATCGCCGCCGATACCACCCTCGGCCCAGTCGGTCGCGGAAATGCGCACCGACATCGGCTTGTGCGACGGCCACACGGCCCGCAGCGCCTCGAAAATTTCGAGCGGGAAGCGCAGGCGATTGGCGAGCGATCCGCCATAATCATCCGTCCGCGTATTCGTCAGCGGCGAAATGAAGCTCGCGAGCAGATAGCCGTGGGCGCAGTGCAGTTCGAGCATGTCGAAACCGCAGCGTTCGCCGCGCTCGGCCGCCGCGACGAAAGCGTCCCTCACCGCATCCATGCCGGCGCGATCGAGCTCACGCGGAACCTGGCTGTCGGGGAAATAGGGCAGCGGCGATGCGGAGAACACCTCCCAGCCGCCCTCCTCCAGCGGACGATCCATGCCGTCCCACATCAGCTTGGTCGCGCCCTTGCGCCCGGCGTGGCCCAATTGCAGGCAGATTTTCGCAGTCGAATTGGCATGAACGAAATCAACGATGCGCCACCACGACGCCTCCTGCTCGTCATTCCACAGTCCTGTGCAGCCGGGCGTGATGCGGGCGTCGCGGGCAACGCAGGTCATCTCCGTGAAGATCAGGCCGGCGCCGCCGATCGCGCGCGATCCGTAATGCACCAGATGGAAATCGGTCGGCACGCCCTCCTTCGCCGAGTACATGCACATCGGCGACACCACGGCGCGGTTGGCGATCTCCATCTCGCGCAAGCGGAACGGCTGAAACAGCGGCACCATCGGCTTGTCGACGTCGACGTCGAAGCCGCTGTCATGGACCTGCCTGGCAAACGATTTCTCAACCTCAGCCACGAAATCGGGCGCGCGGAGCTTCAGATTGTCATAGGTGATCGCCTTCGAGCGCGTCATCACGCCGAAGGCGAACTGCACGGGATCAAAATCCCAGAAGCGGTCGACATGTTCGAACCAGACCAGCGAGACGTCAGCGGCGTGCTGCGTCTTCTCGACCTCTTCGCGGCGGCCGTGCTCATAGACGTCCAGCGCCGCCTTGATGCTGGGCGCTTTCTCCATCGCGTCAGCCAGCGCGATCGCGTCTTCCATCGCGAGCTTGGTGCCCGAGCCGATCGAGAAATGCGCGGTCGCCTTGGCGTCGCCGAGCAGCACCATGTTGTCCTTAACCCAGCGTTTGCTGCGGATCATCGGGAAGTTGCGCCAGGTCGAGCGGTTGGTGAGCAGTTGGTGCCCTTCGAGGAACCAGCCGAAGATCTCAGCCATCCGCGCGGCGGATTGGGTCTCGTTCAGACCCGTCAGTCCCGCGCGTTCGAACGTCTCCGGATCGGTCTCGAAAATCCAGGTCGAGTGCCCGGCTTGATATTGATAGGCATGGGCGATGAACGGTCCCCACTCCGTCTCCTGGAAGATGAAGGTGAAGGCATCCAGCGGCCTGGTCGAGCCCATCCAGGCAAACTTGTTGGTACGGAGGTCGACTTCCGGCGCGAAATGATCGACGTATTTGTCGCGGAAGCGGCTGTTGATGCCGTCCGCGAGCAGGATGAGATCGGCGTCGGCGAAGCTGGATTCGTCCTCGACGTCCGCTTCGAAATTCAGGGCGACGCCCAGTTCGCGCGCCCGCGCCTGGAGGATCAGGAGCAGCTTCTGCCGCGAGCAGCCACAGAAGCCGTTGCCGCCGACCCGATGGACCGTTCCGCGGAAGTGCACGGCGATGTCATCCCAGTAGGCGAATTCCTGGGTGATACGGCGATAGCTCGGAAGATCGTGCTTCTCGAAATTATCGAGCGTCGCGTCTGAGAACACCACGCCGAAGCCGAAAGTGTCGTCCGCGCGGTTGCGCTCGTACACCGTAATCTCAGCGCTCGGCCGCTGCTTTTTGAGCAGGATTGCAGCGTAGAGACCCGCAGGTCCACCACCAATGATCGCGACTTTCATGGGAGCCTCGCCAATTCAACCCGCTGAAACTATTTTAAGCCTAAACTAATTTCGCGCAAGTCCCCATTGCGGCAGGATGCCGGTAAAGCCCGGCTTAGTCGCCCCTGAAGACCGGCTTGACCTTGTTGGCGAAGGCCTCGAAGGCCCGTTCGAAATCCGCCGTCGTCATGCACAGCGCTTGAGCAACAGCTTCCGCCTCGATCGCCTCCTCCACCGACATCGCCCATTCCATGGCCAGCATCCGCTTGGTCATGGTGTTGGCGAAGGTCGGTCCCTCCGCAATCTGCTTGGCCAGCAGCTGTGCCTGGGGCAGCACCTGCTCCGATGTGACGATGCGGCTGAAGAAGCCCCAGCGCTCGCCCTCCTCCGCAGTCATGAACCGGCCGGTGTAGAGCAACTCGGAGGCGCGGGACTGTCCGATGATCCGCGGCAGGATCGCGCAGGCGCCCATGTCACATCCAGCAAGGCCCACCTTGTTGAAGAGGAATGCGACCTTGGTCCCGCTCGCCGTAAGCCGCATGTCCGACGCCATGGCGATGATCGCGCCCGCGCCGGCGCAGATCCCTTCGACCGCCGCAACGATCGGCTGCGGGCAGGCCCGCATCGCTTTGACGAGGTCGCCGGTCATCCGCGTAAACGCCGTCAGCCCCTTGGTGTCCATCTTCACGAGCGGACCGATGATCTCGAACACATCGCCGCCGGACGAGAAATTGGCACCGGCGCCTGTCATGACGATGGACTTGACCGCATCATCGAACGCGCAAGCGCGAAAGAAATCGGTGAGTTCGCGATAGCTCTCGAAGGTCAGCGGATTCTTCCGTTCCGGACGATTGAGCGTAACTGTTGCAACGCCATCGACTACGGCCAACAGGAAGTGCTGCGGCGAATAGTCCGCGAGCGGCAAGGTCACGGGGTTGGCTGGTCTGCTCATGCGATCTCCTTAGCTTCTTTGTTCCGCGCCTGCGCCATACGTGCTAGATTTCACCACCGGCAACGGCGATCGCCTGTCCCGTGATTGCGCCGGCGCCCTCGCCGCACAGCCAGAGCACGGCATCCGCGACCTCCTGAGGAGAGATCAGCCGCCCCTGCGGATTATGTTTCGCGAGCTCGGCAATGGCTTGCTCGCGGCTACGCCCCGTCTTTTTCATGATGTTTTCGATGCTGCCGGCGACGAGATCCGTGTCGGTGAAACCCGGGCACACCGCGTTTACGGTCACGCTGCTGCCGGCCATCTCGATAGCAAGGGACCGCACGAGACCGACCACAGCATGCTTGGCCGCAGTGTACGCGCTGACGTAGGCATAGCCCTTGAGCCCGGCCGTCGACGCGATCGCGACGATGCGCCCGTAGGGGCGATCCTTCATCCCGGGCAGCACACCGCTGATGGCATGGACCACGCCCATGAAATTGACGTCCATCATGCGCGCGAACAGGGCGCTGTCGGATTTGAAGAACGGCGCGGACTCGGCACTTCCCGCGTTGGCGATCAGAATGTCGATCGGCTGCCGCGCGCTCGCTTCAGCGATGGCGGCCTTCAAAGAGGTTTCGTTCGAGACGTCGGCGACGGCCGCGAAATGCGCAGCTCCTGCACTGACGGCCTCTTCAAGCGTCGCGGCGTTCCGGCCAAGCACCGTCACCGTGGCGCCGGCCTCGACGAGCGCTGCCGCGATGGCGCGACCGATGCCGCGACCGCCACCGGTCACCAGCGCGTGCGGCGAATGCGGTAATCCGGACATGCGCTGGCTTCCTTGCATTTTGCTGATCGCTCTCTCGGATATATTTTAACCTTCAAACTTTTGCAAACAAGCCTCGACTTGGCACCGCGAACAACTGCACGCCAACGACCGGCCCAAAAATTGCTTTAAGTATAAAATTATCTCTTCCCATCCCTCACAGGCCTGTTAGCATCAAAGGGCCGAGCAAAAGGATGTCGCGTGTCGCAGCCTGCGCCAATGATAACAAAGGACGGCCGCTTCGCCTATGAAGCCGTCGGCGATCCGGGCGCGACGCCTCTGATTTTCCTGCACGGCATCGGCGGTGCGGCACGGGCCTGGCGGCAGCAGCTTGCTACATTCGGCGACCGCTTCCACGCGATTGCGTGGGACATGCCGGGCTATGGCGGATCGGCGCCGCTCGCCAGCGTCAGCATCGCTGCCCTGGCCGATGCGCTCCAGCAATTCATCGAGCAGCTTGGTGCGAGCAGGCCCATTCTGGTTGGCCATTCCATCGGCGGCATGATCGTCCAGAAATGGCTGGTGCAATCCCCAAAACTGGCGCGCGCAGTCGTGCTGGCGCAGACCAGCCCGGCCTTCGGCAAGGCCGATGGCGATTGGCAGAAATCGTTTATCGCCGCACGCCTGGTACCGCTCGATCGCGGGGAAACGATGAAGTCGATGGCGCCCTCTCTGGTGGAGGAACTCGTGGGCGACGATCCTGATCCCAAGGGAATGGAGCTCGCTCGCGAGTGCATGGCAAGCGTGCCCGAGGCGAGCTATCGCGCCATAATGCTGGCCTTGATTGGATTCGATCAGCGAGCCACCCTCAAGGACATTTCCATTCCGACGCTGCTGCTGTCCGGCTCCAGGGACAACAACGCGTCGGCCGCCATGATGGCGAAGACGGCGACCTACATTCCATCTGCCGAATATGTCGAGTTGGCCGGTGCCGGCCATCTTGCGAACCTTGAGCGCCCCGATGCCTTTGACGGGGCCCTCGGCCGGTTCCTGAACTCCGTCGCGACCAAAACGTAGGGTAACTGCGCCATGACCGTGCAAGTCAGCAAGAATATTGGAGCAACCGACAAGGTCGCGCTCGATGCGCCGATCTTCGATCCCGTCGCGTTCCGCCTGAGCGACGAACAAGCCGGCATCATCGCGCGGGCGCGCGAGATCGGCCAGAGCGTGTTCGCTGGCCGTGCCGCGACTTACGACCGCGAGGCGATCTTCCCGTCCGAGAATTATCGCGACCTGCATCGCGTCGGCCTGCTCGGCATTGCCGTCCCCAAGAAACATGGCGGGCTCGGCGCAAACTACCAGACCTACGCTTTGGCGGCAGCCGAAATCGGCCGTTATTGCGGCGCGACTGCGCTCACCTGGAACATGCATGTCTGCTCGACGCTGTGGTCGGGCCCGCTCGCCGACGATCTCGATATGGACGCTGAGACCCGCGCCGAGCACGAAGGGCGGCGTGCAGTCCACTTCAAGCGCATCGTCGAGGATGGCGCGATCTATTCGCAGCCCTTCTCGGAGGGTGGTGCGGCAGCCGCAGGCGGCGTCGCTTTCGGCACGGAAGCACGGCCGGCCGAAGGCGGCTGGATCGTCAACGGCAAGAAGATCTTTGCATCGCTCTCCGGACATGCGGACTATTACGGCGTGCTCTGCACCGAGATCGAGGAAGGCGAAAAGGCTTCGCGCCGCAATACGCTTTACCTCGCCATCCCCGCAAAATCGGAAGGCGTTTCGGTCGTCGGCGACTGGGATCCGCTCGGGATGCGCGGAACGGTCTCGCGCACGCTGCTGTTCAAGGACGTGTTCGTGCCGGGAGATTCGGCGCTGATGCCGCGGGGCGTCTATTTCCAGGCCGCGATGCGCTGGCCGCACATGTTCCTGACGCTGTCGCCGACCTATATGGGCCTTGCGCAAGCCGCCTATGACTTCACCGTGCGATATCTGCGCGGCGAAATACCGGGCATGCCGCCGGTCAAGCGCCGGATGTATCCGACCAAGCAAATTGCGGTCGCGCAGATGCAGATCAAGCTCGAGCAGATCAAGGCGATCTGGTTCCAGGCCGTCACCGAGGCCCGCGCCAATCCGAGCAAGGAGCAGGTGCTGCGCGCCTATGCCGCGCAATATTCGGTGATGGAGGGCGCCAATGAGCTCGCTACACTCGCGATCCGGACCTGCGGCGGCCAGGCCATGCTCCGCTCGCTGCCGCTCGAGCGCATCTATCGAGACAGCCGCTGCGGCTCGCTGATGCTGCCTTGGACAGCCGAGCTCTGCCTCGACCGGATCGGACGCGAAGCACTATACGAGGCCGGCGAAACGGACGACTGACGGTGGACCTCTGTAGTCTGATCGATCGCAACGCGGCGTTCGCGCCAGACAAGACAGCCATTGCCTTTGAAGGCGAGCGGTTGAGCTATGCAGCGTTCGCCGCACGGATCGAGCGGACCGCGGCGACATTGAAGCAGGAGCTCGGCGTAGGCCGGGGCGACCGCGTCGCCATCCTCAGCCTGAACCGGCCGGACTATCTGGTTCTGCTCTATGCCTGCGCCCGGCTCGGCGCGATGCTGGTGCCCCTGAACTGGCGGCTCGCTATCGCCGAGCAGCTTTTCATCCTCACCGATGCCGGCGCCAAGGTTTTGGTGCTCGAGCAGGCATTTGAAGGCGTTCTTGCCGAGCTTGAGGGGACTGCAATTGTAGGGCTCGACTTCGAGCCGCTTCGCGGCACGACGTTCGAAAACCTGTTGGCTCGAAGCCGGGGCACCGGCCGCAACCCGCACACTGATCTCTCCTGCCCGCTCCTTATTGTCTACACGTCAGGAACGACCGGACGGCCCAAAGGCGCGGTGCTGCGCCAGGAGGCGCTGTTCTGGAACGGCGTCATGAGCCAGCACATGCACAACATGACTTCCGACGACCATGTGCTGACGTTGCTGCCGTTTTTCCATGTCGGCGGCCTCAACATTCAAACCACGCCGGCACTCCAGCTAGGCGCGACGGTCACGGTTCACGCGCGCTTCACGCCGGACACTGCGCTTGCAGCCATCGAACGGGAACGGCCGACCTTGACCGTGATGGTCCCGGCGATCATCCAGGCCATAAGCGAGCATCCCGCCTGGACCACCACCGACCTTTCGTCACTCAAGGCCGTCGCGACCGGCTCGACCATCGTGCCGCCGCATCTGATCGACCGCTTCGTGGCGCGCGGCGTCCCAGTGCTTCAGGTCTACGGCTCGACGGAAACATGCCCAATTGCAGTCTACACCCGGCTTGGTGGCGATCTCTCTCGTGCGGGATCGACTGGGCTTGCCGGCCTGTGCTGCGAAGCGAAAGTGATCGATCAGGCCGGCAACGAGGTGCCGGCGGGAGTGCCGGGCGAGATCGCGGTGCGCGGTCCCAACGTGTTCTTCGAATATTGGGGCAATGCGGACGCCACGCGCGATGCGCTGCACGACGGCTGGTATCGTACCGGCGATATCGGCCTGTGCGATGTGGACGGCTATTTCTGGGTGCGCGACCGCAAGAAGAACATGATCATTTCCGGCGGCGAGAACATCTATCCGGCGGAGGTCGAACGCGTCCTGCTCGAACATCCCGATGTGAGCGAATGCGCCGTGATCGGCCGGCCCGATCCACGCTGGGACGAGGTGCCCATCGCCTATGTGATTCAGCGATCCGGCTGTCGACTGGAGGCAGACGAGTTGAAATTGCATCTTCAGGCCCAACTCGCCCGCTACAAGGTTCCGCGCGACATCGTTTTCGTCACCGACCTGCCGCGCACGGCGCTGGGCAAGGTCCAGCATTTTCTGCTGAAGCAGCTTGATGCGCAATCGCGCACGCGAGGAGAAGCAACTTGAAGATTGCGGTTCTAGGCGGGGGGAACGGCTCTTTCGCGGCCGCGGGCGATTTTGCGCTGTCGGGACATGCGGTCCGGCTCTGGCGCCGCGACGCGAATCAGGTCGCAGCCCATCGCGCCGCCGGCTCGCGCATCCTGGTGAAGGATCATAACGGTCCTCACGACGTCAAGCTCGCGGTGGTAACGGCCGACATTGCCGAAGCGGTCGACGGCGCAGAGTTGATCCTGTGCCCTGCACCTGCCTTCGCGCAGCCCGACATTGCGCGGCTGCTTGCTCCACATCTACGAGATGGACAGGTCGTGTTTCTGCCGCCGGCGACGTTCGGCTCGATGATCTTCGCACAGGCTGCGCGGGATGCGGACAATCGCGCCAAGGCGAGCTTTGCTGAGACCGGGACGTTACCCTGGCTGACCCGCAAGCACGGGCCATTCGAGGTCGCG
Organism: Bradyrhizobium sp. 197; assembly: GCF_023073375.1. Lineage (NCBI taxonomy): Bacteria > Pseudomonadati > Pseudomonadota > Alphaproteobacteria > Hyphomicrobiales > Nitrobacteraceae > Bradyrhizobium > Bradyrhizobium sp. 197. The sequence goes on from NZ_JADPJJ010000055.1 coordinate 153,324, forward strand.
ATCACCATCCGCGCCAAGCGACTTCCGGTCGGCGTTTTCCCGCTCGATCAAGCGCCGCATGCACTTGAGGTGATTGGACAGGCTTTCCCCGGCGCGGTCGAGCCGTGCGGAGATGCTCTCTCCGGCGCGCTGATGAACGCAGGCCCGATTATCCATCCGCCTCTGATCGTGATGAATGCGGGCCCGATCGAGCATTTCGAGCGGTGGGACATCCACAAGGAAGGAACGCAAGCCGCGATTCGCCGAGTTACGGATGCACTCGATGCCGAGCGGATCGCCGTGCGTGAGGCACTCGGATATGGCGCACCGCATTTTCCGCTCGCCCATCATTATGCGAGGGAAGGCGAGATCTGGATGTATGGGCGCGGCTCGCATGACCGGCTGACCGATTCCGGTGACTGGCGCGAGCGGATCGTGCTGAGGGAGCATCGCTACATGCGTGAAGATTTGCGGCTTGGGCTATCGCTGCTGGTCTCCGTCGCCGGCCTAGCGGGCGTGGCGACGCCATTGGCCAAGGCATTCCTGGCCATCGGTGGCGCAATCTGCGGTGAGGATTTAGCGCAAGGCGGCCGAACGCTCGAGACGCTGGGGCTCGGCAATCTCGGCAAGGCCGAACTGCAGACGCTTCTTCGCAAGGGATTTTAACCGATGACCAGCCGAGCTAACATTGCCTGTCTCGGGGCCGGCCGCATGGGCCGCGGCATCGCCGTCGCGTTCGCCTACGCGGGGCATACGGTCACGATGATCGACATCAAGGCCCGCTCAGCGGAAGATTTCGCCAGGCTGGAGGCAGATGCGCTCGGCGAGGTCAGGAAGACCTTTGCCAGCCTGTCGAAGCTGGGGCTAGTGACCGAGGCGGATGTCGATCCGCTCATCGCACGGGTCTCGGTGGCGCCGGCCAGCCAGAGCGGTGTTGCACTATCCGACGCGGGAATAGTCTTTGAGGGGGTCCCCGAAGTCGTCGAACTGAAGAGAGAGATCCTGGGGGCGGCTTCAAAGCAGATCGGCCCGGATACGATCATCGCCTCAACGACGTCGACCATTCTCGTCGACGATCTCTCAGGTGCCATCGTGAACCCCCGACGCTTCCTCAACGTGCACTGGCTCAATCCGGCCTATCTGATACCGCTGGTCGAGGTTTCGCCCGGCAAGGCTACCGATCCTGCCATCATCGACGAGGTCAAGGCGCTGCTCGAAGGCATCGGCAAGGTGCCGGTGGTCTGCGCGGCGACGCCCGGTTTCATCGTTCCGCGCATCCAGGCGCTCGCGATGAACGAGGCCGCGCGCATGGTCGAGGAGGGCGTCGCCAGCGCCGAAGAGATCGACAAGGCGATCCGCTACGGCTTCGGCTTCCGCTACGCCGTGCTCGGGCTGCTCGAATTCATCGACTGGGGCGGCGGCGACATTTTGTACTACGCCAGCCGGTATCTCGAGGACGCACTTGGCAGTGACCGGTATCGCGCGCCGGACGTCATTACCCGCAATATGCACGAAGGCCGGATCGGCCTGCGCACAGGCGCAGGCTTTCTCGATTATTCAGGTATGGACGTCGACGCCTATCGGGTGAAGCGGCTTCAGGCCATGGTCGACCTGCTCCGGCACTTCGACCTGGCGCGTCCGCCGGTGCTCGATCGCGGCTAGAGCATTATCGGTTCTGATTGAATCAGAACCGAAGCTCTACATTCTTGTTTTGACGCGTTTTCTTCACGCGAACCGGTATCCACTTCGCTCGAAAACGCTCTAGCCGAAGACATCCTGAAGCACCCCTTCACGCACCACCGCGACGTCATCGAGCTCAATCGTCGTCCCCATCATCGGCAGATCGAAATGGCCCGCCGTGTAGCGGCCGGCGAATTCATTGGCCCCGGTCGAAAATAGGAAGTTGCCGGAGACGGCGCGAATCTCCGTGCCGTTGGTGTCGCGCTGGTCATACATCGACAGCGCCTCGTAGCGTGCGCCCGGATTCATGCCGAAACCGACATGGGATACCGCATAGGCTTCCCGATCGCCCCAGGCCGCGAGATAGGCGCGCATCATCGCGGCATCCGTGCCCTCGCCGTCGAGCTCGACGACATAATCGTCCTTCAGTGTCATCTTCACCGGAGATGTCAGGTAACGCTTGAAGGTCAGGTTGATGTCGCCGGGCGCCATCACCAGCGTGCCATTGATCGTTCCGCTCTTGGGGAAGCTGACAACGATGCCGCCGGGCCAATGCGCCAACGTACCGGGCTTGTCCGTCCACCCCCACACGCCGACCGTGGACGCGCCGACCATATCGACGTCGAGCGCCGTGCCGGCTTTTGACGTCACCCGCATCCGCTTGGCCCCGCGCAGCATCTTCGCCGCTGCGCGAACGCGCTTCTCCAGCGCCGGATCCGGCACCATCCGCTCCAGCGCCTCGGGATGCTCGTTGGAGATCACCAGGATGCGCGCACCGGCCTTGAGGATCTCTGGTGTCTCCACGGCATGCATTAGACCCTCGATGGTGCAATCCACCACAAAGCCGGCCTGTTGAAGCGCGGTGATGACCGGCCCGAGCCGTTGGATCGCCTCACTCGCCCCCGTTGAGCGAACCGGAACAATATTCCGGTTACGCGGAGTCGGCATAACCACATGAAACGGCCGCGCGCCCATCCGCAGCAGCGCGAGCTCCGCCAGATGAACATTCAACGCACGTGACTGGGTTTCCGAAAGGATCGCGGCGGTATCGCCGGCCTTGACAGCGCATCGTTCAAAGATCTCGCAAAATGCGTCGATCCATTTAGCCTCAATGCGATCAGCCAGCATGGTCTACTCCCGTCTTCTGGTTTCTTCTTCGCAGTTCATGCTTCGGGGAAACCCCGCAGCAGGTACGCGCGCACGGCCCCCAGCAGACCATTCAGGATCAATCCCAGCAGCGAGATCGTGACTAGCGGCACGAACATATCGACGGCCTGAAAAGTCCGGGCCGCCGTGACGAGCGAATGTCCGAGCCCATCCGTCGATGTGATCATCTCGGCCAGAAACACCACGATGCAGGAAATGACAAGGCCGATCCGGCAACCGGTCAGGATCGACGGCATCGCCGCCGGCAGCACCACCTTGAACAGGATCTCATAGCGCGGCGTTCCCGCCGCCATGGCCGACCAGATCAGCTTCTGCTCCACCGTCGACGCGCCGTAATAGGTAGAGAGCAAAATGGGAAAGAGTGCGTCTGCCGCCACCAGCGTGATCTTCGATCCGTGTCCGAAGCCGAGCAGCAACAGAAGTGCCGGATAAAGCGCAACCTTGGGCAACGGCGCCAATACGCGAACAATCGGCCGAACCACGGCGTTGATGGCCGGATTGGCGGCAGCGGCGATGCCGACGCTGACACCGAGCACGACCGCAATCGCGAAGCCGGCAAACAACCTGAGCAGGGTCGCCGCGATATCCTGCTGAAACGTCCAGGTCAAAAGTTGCTGGAGCAGCCGGCCGAAGACGTATCCCGGCGGCGGCAGCAAGACTGCAGGCGCAAAGCCAAATGATACGAGGCCCTGCCACAGCGCGAGCACCAGCACGATTGGCGCGAGCCCGAGGATGCTTGTGGAGTGAAGGCGCGATGTCATGAGAAGCTCAGCGGCATGTCGAACTGAGGCTCGGACCACCGCACCAGCCTTGCGCGGACCCGCTCGAAGATCGCATCCAGGCAAATTCCCATCGCCCCCACGACGATGATCATCGCAAAGACGGTGTCGTATTGGCCCATGTCGAGCGCATTGAACAGGATATTGCCGGCGCCCGACTGGCGGGCAATCATCTCGCTGGTGATCATCGTGATTAGCGCCAGCACGAGTCCCGTGCGGCACCCGGTCAGAATTTCCGGAAGCGCCGCCGGCAGCACAATCCGGACCAGCCGTTGCGCAGGTGAAAGCCCCATCGCGGCGCCCGACCAGAGCATTTTCTCTTCCACTGCCTTGGCGCCCTCGAAGCTGTGATAGATCACGGGCAGGCTGACGCCGAGAAAGATTACCAGCGTTTTCGTGACGTCGCCGACGCCCAGCCACAGCATGATGATCGGCATCAAGGCTGCCTTCGGCACCGGGTAGATCACCATCAGGAGCGGATTGAAGAAGGCCGCGACGGCCCGGCTGCGGCCCATCAGCAGGCCTAGCGGAATCGAGATCAATACCGCTATGCCGAATCCGATCGCCATGCGGCGCAGCGAGGCCAGGATATTGATCAGCGATTCCCTGTCGCCAAGAATGTCCGGAATCGCCCGGATCGCCTCGATCGCCGTTGGAAAGCTGTCATTCTTTAGCGCGAGCGATGCCACCTGCCACATTGCGAGCAATCCGATGCAGGCAAGCACCGGGGCAGCACATCTCGCCAAGGCAGCAGGCGATATCATGACGAAGACCCAATTAGGTCGCTCTCGTCGAACATCCGCTCGATATCGACGACGTATTTCTGGTAGCGCGGGTCAAGCAGCAGCTCGTTACGCCGGCGTGGCCGCGGCAGGTCGATGTCGATGATGTCGCGGATGCGGCCGGGCGATGTCGACATCATGACGACCTTGTCCGACAGGAAGACGGCCTCGTCCACCGAGTGGGTGACGAACAGCACCGTCTTGCGATCACGCTCCCAGATGTTCAGGAGATCGTTCTGCAGGCGCGTCCGGGTGTGAGCATCGAGCGCACCGAATGGCTCGTCCATCAACAGAACCTCAGGATGGTAAGCCAGCGTTCGGGCCAGTGCTACGCGCTGCTTCATGCCGCCGGACAATTCCTTGGGATAGAAGCCCTCATAGCCCTTGAGCCCGACCATCTCGATCAGGGCCCGGCTCTGCGCTTCCGCCTCAGTAGCCCGCACGCCCTGCTGACGCGGGCCATACATCACGTTACCCAGCACGGTCTTCCACGGAAACAACGCGAATTCCTGAAACACCGGACCGCGATCCGGCCCTGGCCCCGTGATTGTCCGTCCCTTTATCTTTGCTGAGCCGCTGGTCGGGCTGACGAAGCCGCCGACGACGTAAAGCAAGGTCGACTTGCCACAGCCGGACGGACCAAGGATGGAGACGAAGGCCCCCTCGTCGATCGTCAGCGAGATGTCGGATAGCGCCACATGATCCTTGCGCGTCGAGGTCTGGAAAACCTGCGAGACGCGCTCGATCTCGATGATTGCAGAAGCCGGTTTTTGCGGCGTCACCGGTCTCACCCATTCGCTCGATCTCGAAGGCACTACCTTCATCCCGTCTCACTTCACTCGCGCGAATCCTGCGCAACAGACTCGCTGAACGTCCCCGTCAGCGGCACGAGCTTAGCAAGAAATTTGCCAGACTACCGACTGTTTCCGAGCAGGTGCGCCGCGTCATTCGAACCAGGGCCATTCTGCGGGCCCTTCATGCGTGACAGCACCGCCTGGCGCCTGGCCAACCAATCGCGCATATTTCGCGAGGGCGCCAGCACGGTGACGAGGCGGACGCGGCTTCCAATTGTGCCGGCGAGCAGTGAGTTCCTGCTCGTCGACGAGCATATCCATCCGCCGATTTGCAGCATCAATCCGGATATTGTCGCCATCGCGAACCAGCGCCAGCGGACCGCCAACGAAGGCTTCGGGAGACACATAGCCGACGCACATTCCGCGAGTGGCGCCAGAGAATCGTCCATCCGTGATCAGGGCCACCTTCTCGCCCATGCCCTGTCCATAAATCAACGCGGTGACGCCAAGCATCTCGCGCATGCCTGGACCGCCCACCGGCCCTTCATTGCGGATCACAAGCACGTCGCCCGCACTGTAGCTGCGGTCGCGAACCGCTGCGACACAAGCTTCTTCGTCTTCGAAGATGCGCGCCACACCTTCGAACATCTGGCTCTTCAAGCCCGCGACCTTGATCACCGCGCCATCAGGACAGAGGTTTCCCTTCAGCACTGCCACGCCGCCATCGGGCATGATTGGCGCCCGAGCCGCGTAAACGACCTCTCCGTCGGGTGCGTTGGCGGCGCCATATTCTTCGGCAAGGGTACGCCCCGTGACGGACAGGCAACTGCCATCAATATGCCCGCTCTGGATCAGCTCCCGGATCACCACGGCCGCGCCGCCGATATCGTAGACATCCTTCGCCGTATATTTGCCTCCAGGTCGCAGGTTTCCGATCAGCGGCGTTCTCGCAAAAACCTCGCCGACATCATCGATCGTGAATGCGATCCCGGCCTCGTTCGCGATCGCCGGCAGATGCAGCGCAGCATTGGTCGAACCACCCGTTGCAGCCACGATTGCCGCACCGTTTTCCAGGGATTTCCGCGTCACGATGTCGCGCGGCAAGGGCCCGCCGCGCTCCAGCATCTCCATGATGAGGCGCCCCGCCCGCCTGGATATCTGCGCGCGCTCGGCATAGACGCCCGGCACCATCGACACGTTGGGAATGGTGAGGCCCATCGCTTCAGACACCATCCCCATGGTGTTCGCCGTGAACTGCCCGGCGCACGCGCCGATGGTCGGCAGGCAGGCGCGCTCGATCCGCTCGAGCGTGGCGCCGTCGATCTCTCCGGTCATGAAGCTGCCGACAGCCTCATAGGAGTCGAGCACGGTCAGTGTCCGCCCGTCCACACGGCCCGGCAGCGAGCTACCGCCATAGATGAAAATGGACGGCACGTTGCACCGGACCATCCCCATCATCACGCCGGGAAGCGTCTTGTCGCATCCGCCGTATCCGATCAGCGCATCGTAGGCGAGACCATGGACGACGGCTTCGATCGAATCGGCAATCAGCTCCCGCGAAAACAGGGAGAACTTCATCCCCTCGTGATTCATGCTGATGCCGTCGGAAACCGACACGGTCGAAAACTCGCGCGGCGTCCCGCCGGCCTCCTCGATGCCCGTCTTGGCCGCCGCGACCTGGAAGTCGTGGGTCATGTTGCAGGGCGTCTGTTCGCCCTTCATGCTGACGACGCCCACCATCGGCTTGGCAATCGCAGCGTCGTCGAGCCCCATGGCCCGCATGAACGCGCGGTGCGGGGCCCGATCGAGGCCGTCCGTCGTGATCCGTGATCGCAACTTCTTCATACGTGCATCTTCACGCCGCGACCTCCTCGCTCGGATCGTTCGCCGTATCGCCTATTGCAAAGGAGCGACAATCGTCGAATGCTTGAATTGCGCGACATCCAATTTTGGTAGCATCCCTGTCTCCGCGTAGATGTCCAGCATCTTCTGGATCGCAGGGAAATTCGGTGCCGCACCCGGATCGCGGCCGAAATCATTGTCCTTGAGCAGATAGGTCTCGAGAACCGGAATAGGTGCCTTCAGGACTTCGTTGACCACCTTCAACGTCTCTTCGCGGTTGGCCAGCACTTTCTTCATGCCGGAGGTGATGTCACGCACGTAAGCCTTCACCAACTCGGGGTTCTTGTCGACGAAATCGGCGCGGCAGGCTTCCAGGATGTGCACGATGTTCGGCATGGCCTGCGACAGCGAGAACAGTTTGCGAGTGCCGCCTTTTGCCTCCGCGCGCGCGGCAAACGGCTGGTTCATGTTGACCGCATCGACACGGCCCTGCCGCAGCGCATCTTCAGAAATGGCAAAGCCGACCTCGACCAGCTTGATGTCCTTGGCCGGATCGACGCCATTCTGCTTCAGCAGCAGATTGAACGGGCCTTGCGTGCCGCCGCCGATCACGGAGATCCCGACCGTCTTGCCTTTGAGATCGGCGATTGACTTGATCGGGGAGTCGTCCATGACGGCCCAGTAGACCGAGAATCCGCCGGGCTTCTCGAAGACGTGCTGCGCCACAATGTAGGCCTTGAGGTTGCCGCCGACCACGCCGTTGGCGAGCGACAGCGGCGCCTGCGTCGCGCAATCCAGCGCGCCGGCCGCCAATGCCTGCGTCATCGGAGCGGTGCCCTGAAATTGGGTCCATTCGATGTTGTAGGTCTTGCCGATATTGGGAAACTCAGCCGGTCGGCGCATCATCCAGTACTTGGATTCCTCAGCCGGAATCGTCCAGCCGACACGGATCGTCTGCTGCGCCCATGACGAGCCTGCACTCGCACTCACGGCCGCTGCCGCCCCCAAAGCCAGGATCCACTTCGAAACGGTTCGCATCGTGCCCACTCCGCTGCTCCGGCGCCGACCCGCGCCATCCAATCCGACCGCCGCAAATGTTTCATGGTTCAAACAATCAAGCAAGCCATGCGGGCCGGCCGGTTTCGTCGTGGCATGTGCCATGTATGGTAATGCAGGGTCGCGGAGCGACAGATGGAGGCAACCTATGGCTGAAGCGAGCAGGACAAACCCGCAAGGCGTCGAGCGGCTCGGCTATCTCGGCCTTGGACTGATGGGGACATCCATGACCCGGCGCCTGCTCGAGACCGGCCATCAGGTCACTGTCTGGAATCGTTCGGAAGGGAAGGTGGCCGCGCTCGTCGAGGCCGGCGCCAGGCGTGCAGCCACCCCACGCGACTTGATGGAGAGCTCGGACATCGTCTTCATGTGCGTGACCGATGCCGCCGCCGTTGAAGAGGTGATCTTCGGGCCTGAAGGCCTTTCAACCGCTGCCGGAACAGGGAAGCTCGTGGTCGACTTTTCATCGATCCATCCTGACGCCGCACGGGACCTTGCAGCGCGGCTGAAAGCTGCGAATGGCGCGAGCTGGGTCGATGCACCGGTGTCTGGCGGCACCAAGGGCGCCGAGGAAGGCACCCTTGCGATCATGGCCGGCGGAGAAACAGGCGACATCGAGAGGGTTCGGCCCTATGTGCTCGCTATGGCACGCAGGTTCACCCACATGGGCCCGACCGGCGCCGGCCAGACTACAAAGCTCTGCAACCAGGTGATTGTCGGATGCGCGATGGCTGTGCTTGCCGAAGCAACGCGCCTTGCCGTGAACGCCGGAATCGACGCCAACCGGTTACCCGAAGCACTCGCCGGCGGCTTCGCGGACTCCATTCCGCTTCAGCTGTTCGTGCCGCGGATGGTCCAGGGCATTCACTCACCGCCGCTCGGTCACATCGCTACAATGCTCAAGGACCTCGATACGGTTGCCGATGTCGCGCAGACGACGTCAACGCCGGTGCCCATGGCTTCGCTTGCGGGACAACTTTTCAGGCTCGCCAAGGCCGCGCGAGGTGCGGATGCGGATGCACTCGAAATCTACAAGCTTTCGGCACGGGAGCGCTGAACTGTCCAGCGCGAGCTGGAGCACGTTAGGGTAACTTCTTGGGCTCGTCGTCGGCGAGAAATCGACCAAAGGCGCCCCGCGCGAACAGCAGCGGCTCCGTCGCATTGTAAGCGTAGGCCTCGACTGCACCGAGAAAGATCACATGGTCGCCGCCGTAATAGCGATTGACCGAGCGGCATTGAAAATTGGCGACGCTCTCGGCGAGCACCGGCGCGTTGCCGAGGCCCGGCGTCCAGTCAACACCGGTAAACTTGTCATCCGACGACTTGGCGAATTTGCTCGCAAGCGCCTGTTGCGAAGCGCCAAGCACATTGACGGTGAAATGACTGGCGTTCTGGAAGATGGTCAAACTGGACGAATAGACGACCAGGCTCCAAAGAACCAGCGGAGGATTCAGGGAGACCGAGGCGAACGAATTGCATGTCAGGCCATAGGGCTTGCCATCAGGCGCCGCGGCCGTGATGATCGTCACGCCCGTAGCGTAGGTGCCAAGCGCGCTGCGAAAATCACGGGGATCGATCGGCGAGCTGTCGTTCGCGAATTCGTTGGCTGGATCGGGAACGGCCGGTTGCTTCGGCAGATCATTCATCGGCCGGCCTCAAAGCGTGAGATTCTCGGACGGCAGGCCCAGCGCCACGCGTCCATAATTGGTCCCGGCCGCATCGAAATTGAACGCGAGATGCGAGTTGATCGCGTGCGCATCGCGGAACTGCCGCTGCAACACGCCCGTCGTGAACAAACCCCGCGCTCCGCTCGCGGCAAACAGCATCGAAACCGCATCCGTGCAGGAGTTTACTGAATAAGCCCCGTCGCGCCGGTATCTGGTCTTGGTCGCCATATCGGGGACATGACCGCGCCGCGCATCCTCCATGGCATTCAGACAGGCCGAGCGCATGATCAAGCGTGCGGCGTCGATCTTCGCCGAGGCCTCTGCGATCTTGATCTGGGTGCTTTGAAAGTCGCTCAGCTTGGCGTGGTTGTAGGTGGAAATGCGATGACGGACGACCTCCGCATAATCGTCGAGACACGCCTGCGCGTTCCCCAGCGCGACCCCGGAGAGGACGTAAGGAAACAGCGCGAACACGGGGAGCGCATACAGCGAATTAGGATTGAGCTCGCTTCCCGGAGTCGGACCGCCGGCAAGATCGCCCACCGCGACCGTCATGTAGTGGGGCACGAAAACGTCCCTGACCTCCACGTCGCAAGACCCTGTGCCGCGCAGTCCCGCGACATTCCAGGTATCAAGGACCTTGTAGTCGGCTTTCGGCAGCAGAAATATCCGATACTCGATGCCGTCTGCCTCATCGTCGGAGTAAACCACGCTTGCGAGCATGTTCCATGCGCAGGAGGCAACGCCCGAAGAGAAGGGCCAGCTGCCATGGAGCCGGTATCCCCCCTCCACTCTCGTGGCGCGTCCGGCGGGAAATATGAACGAGGATGCGATCAGCGCGTCCGGATCACGGCCCCAGACCATATCCTGCGCCGACGGCTCGAACATGCCGAGCATCCAGTGATGGCTCGCCAGATTGGCCAGATTCCAGGCCACCGAGGCGTCTGCTTGTCCGAGGAGGTCCGCGCAATCGATCAAGGCAACATAGTCGAGTTCTGCGCCGCCAATGCGCCTGGGCTGGAGCATCCGGAACAGGCCGGCCTCGTGGAGGTCCAGTTCGGTCTCCGGCGGCAGGTGCCGCAGCTCTTCCGTTCGTGCCGCGCGGTCTCGCAGCCGTGGTACGAGCGCCCGGGCCTTCGCGACCATTGCCGCATGGGCACGTTCATCGGATTGCGCCCCCGCGGGCTGGCCCACGCTCGGCTCTTGACCAGGCGCCATTGGTATCCCTCGCTTTCACGCAGTTATGAGGCGAGACTTTTGCCAAATCAAGCCGAGGCGGCGCCCGCTGGGTATGGTCGTCCTGAATCCGGCCGCCCGGGAAGGATGCGATGTCGCGAAGGCGATATCGCGACGCCGTGAACTGCGAATCGCGCCAGGCTTGGCCTGCAGGATCAGCCCCTCAGGCTCAAACCGACGCCGAGGGCTTACCTGAGCCAAAGACACCCCTTTGGGTGAACTGCGATATCCGACGCTCGTCATAACCGAGCGTATCACGTAAAACCTGCTCCGTGTGCTCGCCCAGCAGCGGAGCAGCCACAGGATCAACCGAACCGGTCAGGCTCATGGTAATCGGTGGCTCGATGTTCGGGACCCACTCCGCCGTACGATGCGGAATCCGGCTCAAGCGATGGCGCTCTCGCGCCTCCGGTGCATTGAACCCCTCCTCGACCGTCCGGAGATAGCCGACCGGGATGTTGGCGAGCTTCATCTTCGCCATCCAGCTCTCGAGGGTATCGCTTGCAAAGACCTCCGCGATGGCTGCTCGCAAAAGCTCCTTGTGCTCGGAGCGGGCTTTGCGCGTTGCAAACTGCGGATCGGTGATGAGATCAGGCCTGTTCAGCACCTCGACGACCAGCCTGCGATAGAGCCGGTCGTTGGCACACGCGATGTAGAGCGGCCCATCGGAGGCCTCGTAGACGCCGACGGTGGGAGACCCGCTCGGCGAATTACCGAACCGCCCAGGGTTCTCGCCGTTGATCAGATAAGCCATGCCGTAGAAGCTCGTCATGCCCATGGCGATGTCGAACAGGGCGACCTCGACATGCTGGCCGCGACCGAGCCGATCCCGCGCCAACAGCGCCAGCAGGATGGCGTTGCAGGCAGCCATCCCCGTCGCTATGTCGACGATGGGCGGGCCGGTGCGAACCGCCGGTCCATCGGCAAATCCGTTAAGCGACATGAAGCCGCTTTCCGCCTGCGTGATCGGATCAAAACCGGGACGCGAGGCAAACGGTCCGGTGCGCCCGTAGGCGGAGATCGAGCAATAGACCAGCCGCGGATTGAGCGGCGCAACAGCTTCATAATCGAGGCCAAATTTCTTCATGACCCCGCTGGAAAAGTTCTCGACGACCACGTCGGCCTTGCGAATCAGATCCAGCGCAATCTCACGAGCCTCCGGTACGGTCAGGTCGAGCGCGATGCCGCGCTTGTTGCGATTCAAGCTGAGATAGGCAGCACTCTCTCCACCGATCTCGGCGTGTTCATACGCACGCGTGTCGTCGCCGCCATCCGGATTCTCGATCTTGATGACGTGCGCGCCGAAATCAGCAAGCGTCTGCGTACAGGCCGGACCGGCAACCACACGCGTGAAATCGACGACCAGCAGACCATCGAGTGCGGTAGGCGCGCCCGTCGCCCGCGACGAACGTTCCGGCAATTGAGGCTTGGTGGGCATCGATAGGGCTCCCCTACATCGGCTTGTGGCCGCCGAATTTCCTGCGAGAGCAAACTTAAAGCCCGCCGCCGCTGACTTCGCAAGTGCTTCACCCGCATCGCTCGAATACGCAAAAAAGGGCCCGGCAGCTGTCAAGCTGCCGGGCCCTTGGACGTTTCGTGCTGCGCTTCATCTCGCGCGACCATTTTACGTTGTGCGAATCACGTGTCGCACCGCGGGAAACCTGGCTCCATTCGCTCAGCGAAGCCGCTTTCGCCAGTAAAGCGTATGCGACCAAGCCCAGGGCACATGGGGCTCAAAGAGCCGATAGCCCGCCCGGATGAAATTATTGGCAGACACCGGATTGTCCGTCGTATCCGAGACGATGCTGTCCCATCCAATACGCCGTCCCCTCGCCTCGATCACCCGCATCAGCCTGCACTGAAGATCACGTCCCCGATGCCGCTGCAACACACCGACCCTGGAGAAATAGCCGCCATTTCGAATGTGCGTTGAGGGCACGACACCGGCGAAGGCTACCGCCTCATCGCCGTGATAGGCAAGCCACCACGCCCCTAACTCGAATTGTGGCAAGGCAGCCGCATCGAAGAACGTCAACTGATGCAGATCAGCCAATGTCTCGGCGATGTCGTCATCGGATGCATCGACAATGCGAATTCTGTACATGAGACGGTCCATTGGCGAGGAATGACGTGAGTGGAAGTGCAGCAATGTCGTCGCGGTTGAGGCTCACTTGCCGAGCACGACCTTGACGCCTAGCCAAACCGCACCCATCAGGCCGGTGGCGATCACTGTAATGACGGCCTTGAAGGTGTAGCTCTGCGCCTGCTCCACGCTCGTTCGCCATCGGCGTAGGTGCTGAAAATCAGCCCTCAGTTCCTTTCGGTCGTCATCCTCGATTCCAAAAGAGGCCAGCACCGATGCCACCGTCCTCAATACGATCGCATCGATATTCGCCTGCTGAAGCCTGTGTTGCTCGGCCAGCGTCTCGGCAACGATTGCCCTGATTTCATCATCTGGCATCTTCACCGCTTGATGATCCTTGCGACATTTTCGAAGCCGCGCTTGGCGAAGTAGAAGGACACAACCAGGTTGGCTGTGATCGCCGCAAATCCCGCCAAGGCGTCCGTGGAGCCAATGCCGAGGACCTTGTCCCAGACCAGGAGTTTTGCGAAGTAAAGCGCGACGCAATAGCCCATCAATTTGTCCGGCTCCCACCAGTGTCCGATCTCCGCGATGCGGTACTGCATGACGGTTTTGGTTTCGACCGTCTGCGATGCGATCTCGCTCGCCGCGAGATCCGCGGCGATCTTGGTGTCGACATTTTCAGCCTTCAGCTTCGCGCTGTAGGCGTCGATCAGCGCCTTGACGACGGGGCCGCCGAGAAACGAGATGATCGTCATCCACATTGGTCGTTCCTCCGAAGAGTTCTCAGGCGTGAGATGATCGTCACGACGGAGATCACCAGCAGGATGCGTCCCGTTGTCTTGACGTCGCCGATGGCCGAGCTGATCTGGTCCTTGACACCGGGATCACCCAGCGTGTCGGCGAGATCATCGATGAACGAAGCCAGCGCACCGGCGAACGCGATGCAATAGCTCCAGGCGATGGTCATGGAGTGCATGCAGGCCGTTTTGATCCTTGCGAGCATCACGATTTGTCCCTCAGCGCCGAAAGTCTTGCCTCGAGCGACTTGATCAGGATGTCGGTGCCGGTCACGAACCGGAGGACCGGGTCCTTGCAGAACCAACAGGCGCCAAAGCCCGCGGCGAAGAGGAGGATGTCGAGGATCGTCCGCATGTTCATTTCCTTCCAAGAATCGCTCGGACCAGGTTGATCACGAACGCGCCGATCGAGCCCTTCGACGGGTTCGTCAGTGACGGCCTCGCCGGGTCGCCGGCGGTCGGGCTCTTTGCACTCTTCGTCGCCGCAAAGCCGATCTCGGGATCGAGCTCCATCAGAGCGATCATGAGCGCCGCGCATCCCAGTTGAGAATCGACCTTGCTTGGATCGTAGACGCCGTCCCGGACGTACTTTCCGGCGCGGTATTGGTTGGTGCCGGACCAGAGATAGGGCGACGGCACACCCCGGGCTGCGTAGCCAATGCCGTTGTAGGTCTCGAGCGCGGTCAACGCTGCCGCGATCGACCAGTCCTTGTGGCGCGCGAGGAAGGGCGGACACTCGGCCAGCGCATCGATGGCTGCCGCCTCCCATGACTCGAACGGGCCTCGCCCGGCTGGAACGTGAACCGACACGCGGTTCCAGGAGTCCCCCTGGGCCAGCGAAGCCCTCCAGTCCTGGGAGGACTCCCGTTCGTGAATGACCGCAATGGCGGGCCAGGGGACACCGGTCTCCCGCCCGACGGCCTGGTAACGATGTCTGGCCTTGTGGAGGCGAGCAGCGACATTGGCGGCCTCGGCTTTCCGGGTCGGCTTGGCTCTTGACCAGCGGTCGGCGTTCGCCCGAGCGAGGGCGTTTAGGTCTACCATGGGTTGACTCGGTTGGGGGTTGTAGTAGTAGCCTCAAGTCATGCTCGAGGATGTTCATTTTTTAGTTCGATGCCTGCGCTACAGGCTGAGAACCGAAAGTTTGCAGATCAAGACCCTTCTGCGCTTGCGGCTGACTGGCGCCACTGTTCTGGACATTGGCGCCAATAAGGGCATCTACTCGTATTGGCTAGCTAAAGCAGTTGGAACGCACGGTCGAGTTCTCGCAATCGAACCTCAGCCGGAAATGTCCGAGTATATTCGTCAACGCCGCCTCGGATCGACTGTCGAGATAGTCAATCTTGCTTTGTCCGACGCCGATGGCGTCTCCCAACTATCAAGAAAGCGTCCCGGAGACGGGAGTGCCTCCCTCTCCAGAAACATCGGCACTTCGATACCTGTTAAGCTCGCGAAACTAGACGATATTGGACCAATCTCGAATTTGAAATTTATCAAGTGCGACGTAGAGGGGCATGAACTGAAGGTTTTTCGTGGCGGAGAAAACCTGATTCGCAAATTTTCTCCTGTCATACAATTTGAGAGCATGTCGGGAGAAATTGCCCCGTTGCTAGAATTCTTCAGCGATCTCGGCTATTTGGGCATTATGTTTCTTGGGAAGACATACGCACGGATAGAAGAACTCTCACGAACTCCTCATCCCAAGTTCGGATTGAGCGGCCATCGAGATTTTATCTTTTTTCCAAAAGACGCTGTCGGATCAATCATCCCGCAAGATCATCAAATGATGCGGTGGTATAGAGCCCTCTAAATAATCCGCAGCAGCTTACTAGCGATGATCGTTGGTTGTGTATTGTTATGAGCGTTGCCACTGCCTGATGCGACGTTATTGATCGCGATACCGGTAGTCGCCGATCCCGTATTTTGGGAGGAATAGGTGGAAAACGGTGCGTTGCCGCCGGATGCTGGCTTCTGTTCACCCATCTCGGCGCGCTGATACGAGTGCGCGTGTCCAGGATCGGTTAGTGTATTCAAGTGTGTATGTGAGGCCAGTTGTGCAGTTGTCAGCGAATGGCTTTCCGAGCCACCCGTCGCACCAAGATTGGTCGCCGTGCCCCCAAAGTAAGGCGACGTCAGACGGCCAGCCACAGCGCCACCCATGTCATCCTTGCCCGCAACTACCCGCCCTCGCAGATCGGGGATGTTGAACGTCGTCGATCCGTCGCCCGTGCCATAAGCGGTGCCAAGAAGCGAAAACAGCGTTGCATACGTCGTGCGCGATATGGCCTGTCCATACATCAGTGCGAAGGAGCTGTTCGGCGCAGACGATCCCCAGAAATCCAGGCTGCCGCCGATCGGAATATTGTATGGATTGCCGAAGACGTTCTGCAGAAGAAACAACCCAGTGCTGTTATTGTAGAGCGCAACATAAGGCGTGCCCGCAACCAGGAGGCCAACCGGCATTTCCGTGTTGGGGTCGGGTCGGATGGACTTCGCGCCGAGCCCGTCGACATTGAGAGTGACGTTCGGCGAGCCTGCCGCGTTCGTTACGTGGGGCGTAAAAGCGACCATCTGGCCATTCAATTGCGAGAGCGACTGAAACACCTGATAGGTGTTGACCGCATAGGCCGTGCTGGTCCCGCTCGTCACGATCGCGCCTGCGACATCATCTCGGTATTTCGCCATCGCCGCCATCATCGCGCGTGCCGAGTCGTTGACGCTGGCGGGTGACTGGCCCTCCGCCCAGTTGATCGTGGAATCCGCGGTCGCGTCGGCGGACGCCATCTGAGACCATTTGTAGAGAGTCATACTGCATCCCTAATTGGAAAGCGGCGCCGTGGGCGCCATCATGAGCTTTGATAATGTCGCCGCTGCGGACCATCAGTCGGGCATTTTCGTCTCTCTGCTGCACAGCTCGATATACTGCGCGCAGCGACAAGACGGGGCCCGAGCCGTCAGGAGGTTGCGGATCACACCCGGGGGGACGCCGGGGCTCTCGCTTGCGATTCCGGCGACACGTGCGTCGATGATCCCGTCGATTTCGGCGCGCAGCTCCTGGATCCTATCCTCAATTCTTGTCACCCGGTGCTGCTGTTGCTTCATTGCCATTGGTCTTTTCGTCCTTCGTTTGAGCTTCGAATGCCGCCAGCTTCTGGCGGGCGGAGGCAGCATCGTTCTGCGCACGCCGGAGTGCGCGTTCCCGCTGAGCTTCGTGCGAGGCGAGATGAACCTGGATGTCGTAGGATAGCGCGCCGAACTGTTGTTTGAACCGCTCCGGCCACGACCGTGGCGGAGGAATCGCCGCAATCCCGCTCATCGCGCTTGCCGGCAGGCCGCCTAGTGTGGGATCCGCAAGACCGAGCGCGACATGCATCCGCGATATGTCCTGAACGGCCGGCCACAACCGGCTCATGCCGAGCGACGCACAGTCGGCCACAAAACGCGCCACCGATTCAGGCGTCGCCGGACAGGCGGTCGCGCCGTTCAGCTCACACCATTTGACGAACATGGGCGCATCGCGCAGTCGTGCTTGCGCAAGCGCCGTCAGTAGCGGATGGGTCATCGCTTCGCTTTGCGCAGCGCTTCGTGGAGATCGCCCATGCGCCGGCGCACATCGACGAGTTGAACGCGCCTTCGCAGGCTGTGAGGGCTGGAATCGATCTCGCCGGCCAGCTCGGAATCGAACTGCTCGAGCGCGGCCACACGTTTCCGCAAGCCGTAGAGCGCGAAGTTCTCTGCGATCCGATCCGGCGACATTGGTTCGCCATAGAGATTGCCAGTGATGGATGCGGCGCGTTCAATTCGGTTTCTGTCGTCCTCGCTCATGGTGCGTTGTCCTGTCGTAGATTCACATTAATCGGCTCGGCGGTACAGCCAGGGATAGTAAGACTGGTCGCCTTCCAGGAGATCGGCCAGCTGTCGGCGAACGATATCGTAGACCCGCGGACGATCAGACTCCCCGATCGTTATCTCTGGATTTAGGGGAGGCAGATACTGCCGCTCGATCGTGGCCATCATGAATTCCTCTGGAAATATGCCGATCCTGCCCGTCGATCAACGCAAGATCGCGGGAGGATTCGGCTGACGATTAAGGTGATGAAAGTCGACGAGTGGCGCTCTCGAACGCCGAACTATCTCAAATCTGAAAATTGGAGATACAGGAGCCCCAAATGAATATTTTGGACGACTTCGTTTCTCTTGCGAGCGTGCCCATCGTAGATGCGCAGCCAAAGCATCGGCTGAGCAAGGTCGCCTTCAGCGCGCTGCTCCCCGTCCGAAAAATAGCAGCAACCGATACTGCGGCTACGACCACCATCGGCAAAGACGACCACCTTATGGCGCCCCGAACGCTGTACGTTCAACGATATCATCAGATCCGACTTCGTCAGCTCTATCGTGCATGGCCTGTCATACTGGCATTCCTTCGCGGTCCCCGTTTCGTTGAGCGAGCTCGTTGTACCCGCGGCGACGTCCTCCCTCGTCGTGCCGTCGAAGGCATAGGAAACAGCGTAATCACCGGCAAATGCGTCGACCGATAGAAGAAGACCGATTGCGGCGATCGTGACGGGCAGGATACGTCTCAACAGCATGGGCATCCTATTCTCTATCAAACGGCTTGATTGGGCGTCAAACAAGGTACACTCGTTGTCGATCTTTCCGCAGACGGTTGTGGTACATACCGTTCACTGCCGGCCCCCTTTCTTCGCCTGGTAGAGGGCAACCGCGTCCTTGAGATCGCCCGTGCTCGAAAGTCGTGCACTCAGCGTCCGCAGATCGTGCTGCTCGCCCTCACCCCGCCGCGCCGCCATGCCCGGCCTCTGCACCGGCGGCATCGGCTTTGCCGTGACAGCGTCCTTAGCTTTTATCATCAGCCGGTATTTGCCGGCATCATACTGAAGCCCGCGGAAGATGATCAGCCCGTCCCCGGGCGTCTCGATCTTGTCGCTAAAAACCTTGAAGCCGTGGCCGAGGCCAAGACTTGCGATCTTGCCCTCAATCAGCCGCTTGGACGATTGCGCCAGCGTCCGCTGCGCCTCGCGGATGCAGACCGCGAGCATGCCACGTTCGGCCTGGCAAGTCTCGACCAGAAGCTCGCCGAAGAAATGCGATTTGCCTGAGCCGCGCCCGCCGAAAACGCCCTTGTAGCGCGCAGGTTGCAACAGCGGCTCGAAGATCTTCGCCGTCGGAATTTTCAGAATGGACAATGGATATACCCGCTCGCGTTACGGCCGGCCGGTACGCCTGCGCCACATCGCGGACCAGTCTTCGTTATTTGGTATGTCGGGTTGTCCCAGCGGAGCTTGATCGAAACCAGCAAGGACGTCGCCTCCGGAAGGCGAAGGCCACGATCCGAATCGTCCCTCGAAGTCGCTTTGCGGCGAAGGCGGAAACGAAGCGTCGGGAGGAATAAAAGGCACCGATACGCCATCACTCGATTGAAAGCGGATCGATCCGATTGTCCGACAGGCATTTTCCTCAGAACCCGCACATTCTTCGGCGCGGGTCACAGGAACGAAGTCCGCATCCTGGAGATACCGCTGATGCTCCGGAACGTAAGCTGGCGGGCTCGGCGCGGGCAACTCTCGTTGATTCCAAAATGCCTGAGGATCGAGACGATGCCCGGCGTCATCGATCAATTGATAATGAAGATGATGATCACCACCCTCCACGTATTTCTCGCGCACTCCCATGTTACCCATCGCACCGACCATCTGCCCCGCGACAACCCGATCGCCAATGCTGACATATTGCCTATGCGTGTGTAGCAGGTCGTGTGACACACCATCTGCGTCCCTGATCGCTATGCGACCTGCAGTTCCTTCACCGGCATTCGTCACGATACCATCGACCGGAGACCGCAATGCGGGATGCCTGAGATTGATCCTCTGTTGTCCGTTTGGCCCGACGTTGTAGTTCGCATCCACGCCACGATGGGGCGATGTGCCAACGTCCCGGATTGCGCCGTATGGGCTGGTGGTGTGCGGTTGAAAGCCGTCGGTCGGCGGCAACATTCGTCGCAGGGCATGCTCCCAAGACACATAAATCTCCACTTCGTAGATCGATTGAAGGCAAACCGGCCGCGCTAAAACGTACTCCACTTGCTCAACTTATGGTCAATCCGCTATTCTGAGGTTGACGCCCTCGGACAGCTCACCACCACACCTTGTGCAGGATCGGACTCGTGAAACTGAATCGAATGAAACGCCTCACCTCATTATTGATGCTTGTCGCGCCTTTGTTGCCGTGCGCTGGCCTGTCGCTCCACGCCCAGGAAAGCGCCAAAACGGCCCCAGACAGATGGCGCCCAAAGGACGGCACCTATGCAGCGCCCGGCCCCGAATTCGGTGCGAGATGCGGGGAGTACGGCGACACTCAGATCGATTGGAACTCAAAATTTATCTCGGGCGGCGAGGAGGGCTGCAAGATCTCCAGACTGTCGGATGCCGTTCCCGGCAGCATCAAACTTGATGTGGTCTGCGAGTCCGCTGACAGAGAAGGACGGCCGTACAAAGAGATCATTCTCCTGAAGAAGATCGACGAGAAGACGATTTTCATACGCGAAACCCAAGACGGAAAGTTCAAGCGTCCCGGAGGTCGGATGGCCTATTGTCCGGACGAGCTGCAACGTTTGTATAGCGAGTCCAATAAGAAGAGTTGATCCGAGTTCGATCAATTGATCGCTGACCTATTGCAGCGACAAGGTTCAGCGCGCCTATGCCGGGCAACGCCGGACCAACAACTAGCAGTAGGATTATCGAAACGAAAAACCCGCGGCCAATTGCTCGGCGCGGGCGGATCCAACTAAATCTCGATGATGCCATTCTGCCGGTGTTTTGCCCGACGAGTCAAACGGTCAATCGGGCGCAAGTGCAAATCAACAACGTCGGCAACTCAGGCATCGGGTACGACGTCCCCGTCACCAGGGCTTTCCGGATGCACGATGACGCGCTCGACCCGGTGAACAAAATCAGGTGCTCCATCTTCGCCGTTCTCGATCGGCTGCGCGGCCTTGCCCCAGCCACGGTCGAGGATGGCGTTGGCGGCCGACACGCGGGCCGCCGGCGTCGCGTCATCGCTGCGCATGATGCCGACGAGGACGCGGATTGCGGTTCTGGTGTGGCTTCGCGCCAGCGACCGGATCTCGGTCAGCGATCGCACCTTGGACGTCTTCCTGGCCGTGGGCGAGCGAACCGACTCGCCGGCGCTCTCACATTCGACCTCCTCACTCAAGAAAGCATCTCCCAAAGCACGATTGCGACGAGGCCCGCGAGCGCGAGCGATATCAGATAGGCGGTCATTGTCCCTCCATGAAAAGAAATGCGCGGCAGATCGCGTGACGAAGCACGATCGTTTCGGGCGCAAACCCTATCTCCGTTCCCGGAGACCGCAGCGGCGCGAGCAAATGCCCAGCGCCGCGACCGGCACGTTCGCGCGTGCACGGCCAGCAATGGTTCGGACGACGGCGCGCCGATCGGCGCTCCAGGTTTGACGAGTGCGTGGCCGCAATGCGCCACCGCCGTCCGATCTCGAATCGAGACGAAAAAACCCGCGGCGGATGTTTTCCGCGCGGGTGAACCAACTCGTCTCGATGATGTCATTCTGCCGGTGTTTTGCCCGACGTGTCAAAACCTCGTTGAATTAAAAAGCCCGCCGCAGATCGCTCCGCGCGGGCTCAACAAAACGTCTTTCGATGATGCCATTCTGCCAGTGTTTTGCCCGACGTGTCAAACGAACGAATTCGCCAAGGCTGCGTTACCGCAATCAGGAGGACCGGCAGATGACACGCAACACTACGTCCCAACAGACGTCGCGAAATCTTCCAGGACAAAAGCCGCGCATCGACAAGGAGCGCAACACGCGAGAGGCCATCGTTGAAGACGCCGGTGAGACCGAGGACAAGGGCCGCGATCTCGTGCACGGCGACGGCGGCACCATCGACCTTCCCACCAAGCCCGGCGATTTGTCGAAGGATGACTAGGCCGCTCCCGCAGGCGGCACACATCTCGATGATGCCATTCTGCCGGTGTTTTGCCCGACGTGTCAACGCGGCGAACGCGGAAGAGGGATTTACTCTCCCCACTCAGATATGTGGTGTGCAACGGGCTTGCTTCAAGCCCCCGGCCCTGCCGTAGAACCCTCGACCCGAACAATATCCAAACTCGAGAGGGTCACCGCATGTCCGTGTTGCTTCCGACGTCTCGGCCGCGCGGCCACACCACACCGGCCCGCGCCGGCAACGCGACCGACCACACCGTGGTGATCGTCGGCGGTGGCCCGACCGGCTTGATGCTGGCCGCGGAGCTCGCGCTCGCGCATGTCGACGTTGCCGTGGTCGAACGGCGCGCCGATCAGGAATTGGTCGGCACGCGCGCCGGCGGCCTGCACGCGCGCAGCATCGAGATCCTCGATCAGCGCGGCGTCGCGGATCGTTTCCTGCGCGAAGGCCAGATCACCCAGCTCGCGGGCTTCGCCTGGACCAGGCTCGACATCGGCGACCTCCCCACCAGGCACGCTTACGGGCTCGCATTGCGGCAGAGCCACATCGAGCGCATCCTGGCCGACTGGGTCAGCGAGCTCGCGGTGCCGATCTATCGGAACCTCGAGGTGACGGGCTTCGCGCAGGACGAAACCGGCATCGACGTGACGCTCCCCGGCGGCGAGACCTTGCGCGCGAATTATCTGGTCGGCTGTGACGGCGGCCGCAGCCTGGTGCGCAAGGCCGCCGGCATCGAGTTCGCCGGCACAGGTCCGACGCTGAGCAACCTCATGGCCGAGGTCGAGATGCGCCAAGAACCGGCTTGCGAGCCCGCATGGGGCCTGCGCCACGACGCGCTCGGCTTTCACGGCCTCAGCAAGACCGAGAGCGGACGCGTGCTGGTGGTCGTGACCGAAGCGACGCTCGCCCGTACCGGCGAACCCGGCTTGCGCGATCTCAGCGAGGCCCTCGTCGCCGTGTACGGCACCGACTTCGGACTGCACAACCCGTCCTGGATCTCCCGCTTCACCGATGCAGCACGGCAGGCCGTGTTCTATCGCAAGGGACGCGTGCTGCTCGCCGGCGATGCCGCGCATATCCATCATTCCGTCGGCGGACAAGGCCTCAACATCGGCGTGCAGGACGCGGTCAATCTCGGCTGGAAGCTCGCGCAAGTGGTCAAAGGCGTTTCGCCGGACAGCCTGCTCGACACCTACCACACAGAGCGCCATCCCGTCGCCGCGCGCGTGCTGCGCAACACCATGGCGCAAATCGCCCTGCTCCGCCGCGGCGAGGACGGCCTCAAGGCCGCGCGTGAGGTCGTCTCCGAACTGCTCGCGATGGACGCGCCGCGCCGGCGTTTTGGCGCGATGATGAGCGGGCTCGACGTGCACTATGATCTCGGCAAAGGACATCCACTGCTCGGGCGCCGCATGCCCGATCTCGATTTGACGGTCGACGGGCAGCCGCTGCGACTGTTCACGCTGCTGCACGGCGCGCGCGGCTTGCTGCTCAATTTCAGCAAGACAGGCGGCCTCGACATCGCGCCCTGGGCAGGTCGCATCGATCGCATCGACGCCGAGTGCGAAGGCCCGTGGCAGCTTCCGGCGATCGGACAGGTCGCAGCGCCAGGCGCCGTGCTGGTGCGGCCCGACGGGCACGTGGCCTGGGTGGGAGATGGGAGCCAATGCGGACTCGCGGAGGCGTTGACGAGGTGGTTCGGACCGCATGCGGCATAACGCATGAACGTCCGACGGGCTGTCGGAACAAACAAAGCCCGCGGAATTCCGCGGGCTTGAACCAGGCACCTTTTCGATGATGCCATTCTGCCAGTGTTTTGCCCGACGTGTCAAAAGAAAGACCTCGAACGACATTCGCACGTCTCAAAACCTGCATTTCACTCCGGCCGAAGCAACGGCCGTATCCAGCGCGCGAACCACTCCTCAGCGTCATTGTGCGGACTGCCTGCGCCATCCACTCCAAAGATCGGTGGCGGAATGAAATAGCTTGGCTCATTCGCAAACGGGCCGGTCGGCCTGCTCGGTTCCGGCTGCCGGCCGTCAGCGGTCGGCATGGTCCAGTTGCCAAACCGATCGTTAAATTTCGTGGAAGACAGATAAGGGACTGGCGCATTTCCTGACGTGAAAACGCTGCCCGCATTCGACTCATTGACGCGGGTGAGACGGCGGACCTCTTCGGGTGCGACTACTCTCGCGGCTGGAGGGAGCAGTGGTTCTGGCGAGTTTTGGGCAGGCATGGTGCCGGCCGGCGTGTCGATCCAGTTTCCGAAGCGATCTACAAATCTACCGGCCCGCCCCGTTTCTGGACCAAGGATCCTGCTCTCAGTTTGCGATAATCCTGATGGTCCGGCAGAATTGTCCCGACCATTACCAGAGCGTAGACCAGGAACGTTGACGTCGAACGCTTTGTAGGGAGCCGCACCACCGTTGGAAAAGACGCTGCCATCTGCAACCTTGGCATCGTTGGGGGTAGTTGCCGAGAAAGCGGGTCGGGTGAGAGCGGCGGCAGTTAAGCCTGCGAGCAACGCAGCGCCAAAGCCTTGTGTTCCAGGTATCATCATGGCTCCTGCACCAAGCACACCTGCTCCCATTAGCAACGCGGAGCCTTGATCGGGAGGTGCTTGCGGCCCGAGCACCGGCGACCCATCAGAGAGCCGCGTGAGCGGTTGGCCTGTCTCTGAATGGAATTGCAAGACCTGCGGCTCCGGCGGCGCTGCCGTGGTCGGAGGCAATTCACCAAGCCGTTGTTCATTTGGCCTTAGCGCAGGAAAAGCCGGCAGCACACCTGTGAGGCGCGGATCAATTCGCGTGAGCCTTTCTTGTTCGTTCAGACCGACGAGAGAAGGTGAACTGTAGCCCGGCAGCGGCGGAAAGTCGCTCGCGTCTGCCTGTGTCGAGCCGGGTATCCGAAAGATGCTTGAGGAGGGATCAAAGGGCGTGAACTCGGACCAAGGCGTCTCCTTCAAGTCTTTGTTGCCGGGCGTTATGTTGAGGCCATGGTTATCGGCGATTGCCTTACTGAGCTGCTTTTCCCTGTCGAAATTGCCCAAGTACGGCGACAATTTGATGAGGTGACTTCCCGTCCGCCTGAGCTCGCGGATTCTCTTCTGCTTTTCGGGGTAATCGGCAAGATATTTTCCACGACCGGCAAGCAAGCTCTCGTTGATAGATGTCACATCAGCGCCGGCGCTCGGGTTGTTCGTGAAAAGGTCGCCATTCGCAAGGGCAATTCTCATCGCATCTTGCAGATCCTCTATAGCCCTTGAGCGAAGAATAGAGTCAGAAATCTCGGCAATCGCGTCAAGCTCTTTGCAAGCAGCGTAGTATGATTCGAGATGCCCACCGGGATGAGGAGACAACCCCATTTCGGCAGCGAGCAGCCGACTTCTCGGAAGATAAACAATATTTTCAGGTGCATCCAAATCCACTCCTTCCAAGGCCTTACGGCCCGCACAGTGCTCCGGAATAATATGGTGAGCCCATAGAATTGAAGTTCGCATGATGTCCCTCAGGAGGATTCAGCGGCCGCTTGAGCCGTCAAATGTCCAAAGCATTATTGAATTTGATTCCGAGAAGGCCGGCTTCCTTGCAGGCATCCTTGAGCGCCTGATCGCAAATAACCGTCCTAAAGCAGAAGGCCATTCGGAATACGTGTGCACTCCCGACCGCGTCTTTGTTGAAGACGAGTTTGGCGCCGCTCCCGAACTTGTAATATTTCTTGCCGAAATCGTTGTACTTTGGGTCGTCTCGAATACCTATCTCAAGCCGTGACTGCTCTTCGTCTAGCGCGTCCAGGACGCGAGTGGCATCGCACAACCAGTATCGCGGGCCATCGTAAGTCCCCCGGGAAACACTCACGTCGCATGCTGCAAATGCGAATCCGGCATGATCGACGGTTTGAAAGACCATCTTCGCTGGGTCGGACAGCAGCCAAAAGGAGTGAAATTCTCTGATGTCCAAAGGTTGTCGTACGCGCTTTTTCTCAAACAGGAAGCGCGGCTGCTCGGAGTATTCCGGAAATCCCCGCCGTCCCGGTGGCGGCGCAAGAACTCGCGTGCCAGGAGCGAGAGCAGCAGCGTTCTCCCAGGTCAGACGGGGGCGGGCGGGGCGGTAGTCGAGGGCCATTTCATAGTACTGTCCCTTCCGTACGCTGCGGCGACGCGATCCAACCTTCTCGTTATCGTCATTCATGATGGCCTGCTCGACTTTGCCGGTTTCAAGAGTAACGTCGTTAAATCAACAATGAGGCGCCTATCTCACATCTGAATACGGCTTGCTGCTAGGATCGTCTCTTGGGACGATATTCTAGGCCTGCCGGATTGCAGACGTCACCTGCGGCTGCGTTGATCTTGGTGCTCTATGTTCTGCGAGGAAGATCATCACGTGCCTTCGGCTTTTTCTTGCGAATGCGGCAAAGCCGTCGAAAGGTCCCAACCAGGTATCGTGATACGGGCGATTTCAGTCACGCGATAATCGCATGGTCCCGTGAGATTTCGCCAGGCCAGCCGGTCCAAGCCGCGCGTCCGCCAAGGAGTTGAAAATCTTCTACTCGCGCCCGTGAGCCCCTCCGCTAAAAGATTTTGGCCTTAACTCTTCATCGCTAAAGCGAACCACACCGAACGCCTCGCAACCTGCTCAGCTATTGCTTCGAGATCCGCAAGCGTTGCCAGACCTCATGACGCCGAAGGCTCCAGGCTAGTTCAAAGCTTCGAGACGTCGCAAAACCGTGTCCTCCTGAGACCGGCCGCCCTACAGGCATCCTTCATGTCTTGATCGCATATGACGTCAGCCTCGCTATGAGCCATACGAAAGATATGCGCTTTGCCGATGGCAGCCTCCGTAAAGACCAGCTTGGAGCCCGGCATGGTCAAGTAGACCTTCTTTCCAAATTTGAGAGAGCGAGGATCGTCCTCACTTCGGATGGTCAAATGCGATTGCGCTTCATCAAGTGCATCAAGGACGCGAACAACATCGCAGAGCCAATAGTCCGGGCCATCGTAGCTACCATGCGGCACTCGCACCGTGCACGGCACAAACACAAAGGCCCCCGGATCAAGCCGCTCCAATACTGCTTTTGTCCGATCCGAAATGAGCCACCAGCCGTAGTAAGGCTCCAGGTCAATTGGCAAGCTGCCAGCCGATTTATCAAACACAAAGGGCGCAGGCGCGGTAGAAGCCGGCAGCCGGAATACCTTGTAGGGAGGAAGGATACTTTCGTGCTCGAGCCAATAGCCCGCCTTGCCTCCCACGCCGTAGTCGGGACCCATTTCGTAAAAACGGCGCTTTCGCGCTCTGGGTCGTTTCGCAATAGAAACTGCACTTTCCTCGCCCATGACTACGTCCCATTGAACATCATGCCCATCGGGGCACAACGAAGAACTACCATCAACTGCCAATAAAAAAGCCCGCGGCACCCCCGCGGGCTCGATCCAAATCCATCTCGACGATGCCATTCTGCCGGTGTTTTGCCCGACGTGTCAAATGACCTATCCTGAATGGGACGCACGCAACTACCCTCGCGTATCGTTACAGTCAATCATGACGAACCATCGGTACAGAAAAGAACGGGCAAGCCTTCAAATCGATCGGAGTCCTTGTAACGAGCCGAGAAGCGCTCGCGCGAATCGCGACCAAACGTGTCGCCGTCTTTGACCACAAGCCCGTGCTCAACCAGATAGACGGTAAGACCGTCCACCTTATCGATCAACGTTGGAAGCGTCAGCTTGTGGGTCTCGAACTCGATTTCACGTCCGGCAAATGCTGACAGCCCTATCGTTACCGCGCCGATGCCTGTCTTTGATCGGAACGGCAATATGTCCACCCACAGCGAGGAAGGATAGTCGGGAAACGGCGCAAACGATCGGCTGGACAAGTCCAGCCATAGCTCGGCGGATCGTGCGACCCTGCCATTCCAGACCACGGCGCAACATTCCGGCATCGTCGCGATCAATGCGCCGATAACAGCAGTCGTCAGACGAGCGGAGGGCAACGGTCGCTGATTTTGGCCGAGCACGGAGACGATCAGATGCCCTCGATGCCGCGCCGCAACCGACTTGCTCTCTGGCCATGTCCCGGCGGCGCGCGACCACAGGCCGGCATCGTCAGGGATGCGCGCCGGCATCGACATGACGGCAACAAGCTCGTTGCCACAGCGAATGAGCGGCGAGTTTGTCTGAGCCTGTTGCACAGCTCCGTTCTCCCCCACCTCCGTCGCCAATTCCGGATGTCGCGCGCGAAGGACCTTGGCGACCGCCGACATATCCGGCGTCACAGGATTGTCCAATAAGACCAGAGAGAGAAGCGAGTTACTCATCGACTGCCCCGCAGAAATTGGGCGAGACGACAACTTCCGTTCTCGCCC
The DNA here is from genome assembly GCF_023073375.1 of Bradyrhizobium sp. 197. NCBI lineage: Bacteria > Pseudomonadati > Pseudomonadota > Alphaproteobacteria > Hyphomicrobiales > Nitrobacteraceae > Bradyrhizobium > Bradyrhizobium sp. 197. Next base: position 181,545 of record NZ_JADPJJ010000055.1, read on the forward strand.
ACAGTTGAAACTTGGTTTCGTAGAACAAAACAAGAACCTCGTCAATCAATATTCCTTGCTCCCATGGCAGTCGTACGAATATCGATGCGGATCGCACACAAGCCATATCCATGTTCTCGATCGACCTCGACGCCCTCTCCGGCGCCCCGGCCCGCCGCCTGCTGGCGCTGCACCTCGCCGGCGTGCATGCGTTCGCGACGGCAATGAGGTGGTCTGCATCGGCGCGCTGAAGGAGGTGGACGACGGTAGCGCGGAGGTGAAATCGATGCGCACTCATCGGCCGCCGCGGCGCTGCTGCCCGAGCCGATGCGTAGACGGTCCACCGCAGCTCGCATCCAAGTGAACATTAAAATCTCCTGCGCCGCAAAATGAGTAAGCCACTCAAGCCGCTCAGACTAGCCGCGGGCACCCCGAAAGATTCTTCTAAACAAAATAGCAAATGACAAAGACGGTGCGAAACCGGCGGCCTAGGCTTGAGATATCACCGCGCCTCACTCGGCATCGATCGGCAACGACAACGCCGGGGTTGCGCTCCCGCCCTGCTCGCACGATGGACATGCGCCATGCTGACGCGCCGACGCTTCAAGCAGATCAAACCCCTCCATGAGCGACTCGCAGACGAAGCGACACGCCTTCGCGAGGAGGCGCGCACGCTCGCGCCGGGGCGCCGCCGCGAGATGCTGCTGCGCCGCGCGCGGCAGGACGAGACGGCCATTCACATCGACGCCTGGCTGCATTCCCCGGGCCTGAGGCCTCCGACATGACACAGCAATATCGCGCCTACCTGGTCGGCGAAAACGGTGTCTTCCGCTCCGCCGAAGCTTTCGAGGCCACGTCGGATGCGACCGCGCTCATCTTCGCGCAGCAATTCACGCGGCACGGCAAGGTCGAGGTCTGGCAGCTCGGCCGCAAGATCGCCGTGCTCGAGCCCGAGCAGTCGGCGACATTGCTGACGCGTCAATGATCGCGTGATTCTGAAGCTGTCCTGAAGATCTCGATCGCGAACGAGAAGTTCACCTGCATCACGGGACCTGCGGCATCGCGAACGTCGATCGCCATCGTCTGCCTGCGGCCGGAGGGAGGCGCGGAGAGGATGGCGTCGCGCGCCATATCCGCGACCGACTTGGCGGCCTCCGCGTGAACGGAGCGAGGGCTTGCCAGCTCCAGCCCTTCCTCGTCGAGCGCTACACCGGTCTCGTCGCGCAGGTCGAAATAATATCGGGGCATTGCAGCATCCTTTGCCGTAATAGGTCCGAAGCGGACAAAGGGTTTCCGGCGGCACGAAAAAATCTGTGCGGGATCAATGGGTTCCAGGAACTCCAGCGTCCTGCCCGCCGATTCCGCGCCTGCGTCGCGGACGCGCGCGCCACAACGGCCTAATCACTCATCCCACGACGACGGTTTCAAGCAAAACAAGCAAGCAGACAGGTGCTGCCGCCGACCCAGTAACCGCGCGGAAGCCGAGCGTGAAATTCGATGAAGACGCGAACGCGGCAGCATCAGTTGCCGCGTTCGTGCCCGGTCTCTTCACGGCGAAAGCGACAGGGGCGAAATGACACTCGCCACCCTCACTCCTCCGCAAGCTTCCGCTCGATATAGGCATCCACCGTCTCGGCGAACGAGCGCTGCACGCCGACCGCGGCACCATGCTGGTCGAGCGCATCGCGCTGGAGCACGCGCAGGCCGCGCCCGCGCATGCACACCGGCGCCGTGTTCAGATATGAATCGATAGCGCCTTGGGCGAGCGGGATGGCTTTCGGGTCGCCCCTTGCGATCAGAAGGCGCAAGAGGCTCTGGCATTCGGCCAAACCTGGCATGGGATCAGCGACTCACGCCTGCTGCGATGTCGACTTCGGCCGCTTGACCGGCTGGGTGTGCGTGCCGAACAGCGCCAGCAGAAACGCGACTTCTTCCTTCGAACCGACCTGGATCATGGTGATCTCCTTTTCGCCTGGTTGGTCGGGCGCCGCGGGCGGGGAGTTCGAGACTATCTGGTTTCAGCACTGTTTCAGGCGTGTTTCGTCGAGACGCGCCATGCCGCATTGGGCACGCAAACGGGCCGGAGCACGGCCCGGCAGCTACGCGACAGCGAAAAACACGCCACCCGATTAGGAACAGCTTTAAGGGCCAAAGGGTTATTCGGGCGTCGGTCCGGATGAACGACCGACAACCTCCACGGCCTCAGCTCGGCCCGCCGCGCTGGGGCCGTTTCTTTCCACTCGCAGGTCAAAGCAGGCCAGAGGTTCAGCCGCTATGGGGGCAGCGTTGGCAGCCTGAAGGCGCCGACCGAGGCGGCCTTAGTTTTGATCTCGTCTGGGCTTCTCCCAGCATAGCTTGTTGCACCCGGAGCACCGAAAGATGGCAATCGCCCCGTCCGGTGAAGCAACCGCGTCGATGAACGTCATGGGTATGTTGCACGCAGCACAAATAGGCCGCTGCCTGGTGTCTTGGTTCGCCATTCCGCGCAACGCGGGAACGGCGGACGAGGTTTCTATTGTTCTGGAGGCTCAGGGTGCCAGATCTTCGGAACCCGTTGCTGAAGCAGTGTCGTTGACATCTCGATCTGCTCCCGCGAACGGCGCAGCAATCGTCGTGTCGTTTGGCTTGCGTCAAGCTGGTGCGTTTTCTGCACGTCGAGATAGGCCTCGAATTCCTTGCTGATGAGCATGACAAGCTCCCGTTTTCCTGCTCTATTCGCAGCGTAGGTTATGAAACGATTTAGGACAGTCCAAAAGTGAACACGCGGAGGGAAGCTCGCCTGCAGCCATCCGGTGCGCTCTTGCCCTCTTGCGCAATCCGAACCCGTGCCTTTCACCTCACATTCATGACCCCGCCCTTAAACTACGGCCGAGAAAACGGCACGTAGGTAGGATCATGTCCTTTGACCCGATGGCCGCTGCGGTTGACTGGCTCGATGCCTACCGCGACGGCGATATCGAAATCATTCTGGCAATGTATGCTGACGACGCGGTCGTCCATTGCGGCTGCGGCGGCATGAAAACGATCTCGGGCCGGCGAGGCTTGCGGGAGTATTGGGTCGATCGCATGAAGAACTACCCCGCATCCCGCCTGGACAACCTCCAGCCGACCGCGGACGCAACGATCATCTCATACGTTTCGCGCGACGGCATCGTGAGCGCGATCCTCACTTTTAATGCCTCCGGGAAGATCGCGGCGCTGAGCTGCGGGCCTTCAAACTAGCTGTTTTTCAGGGTCTGCGCTTCTGCGGGACCGTCGGCAGACAGCCTCGCTCACACCCAGACCTCCTCGCGGCAACCATCGCACCGGTAGATCAGGACCGGGCGATCGCGTTGCACGTCGAGGATCGAGGTCAGGTAGTGCGTGGACGTCTCGCATTTGGAGCACGACGGCCCCGGCTGATGATGATGGACTCTCAACGGCCCGGCTTACTGGTCCTTGCTCATTTCCCCTCGCTGGCGAACTGAGTCCTAAGTCCCAAAGTGAACGTTTGTTCCCTGGCGCGGTAGCGCTTCTAATTCATGGGCGTGCCCAGACGTCCCATGATCGCGCGCTGATCCTCGGCATAGTCCTGAACGACTTGGTGGGATTCAGGCCGTCGCCGTTCGTCCAGGGTCGGGACGGTGCAGATGCGCGCGGCGCGGCGCGCCAGTTCTTCGTAATTTTCCGCCACCTTGCGCAGCACTTCCCGCGTCTCGGCGTACTCGCAATTGTCCGCCTTGGTGCGGAATTCTTCCGCCCGCATTCGCCAGTACCGCGGAGGGTGCATCCTTTCGGCGCCCATGGGCCACTCCTAGGTTGGGTCCAGCCAATTCCTGTTCGTTAATGGACCGCGCGTCCAGATGTTCCCGTCCCGAATCAAACGTAGATAGCGCAGCAAACTGCAACCAATGGCGGCAACGTCTCGCGGGACTGATCGACTTTAGTTCAAATGCAGCAAGGCACATTCGGCAGGATGCAATTCGTTCGCGCCATGCTGAAACGTGTCCCTTGCGAAAGACGCAATCGGGAAAGCTTCGGAGAGAGATCGTCGATGTATTACGTCGCCGCTGCATTGCTGGTGCTGTCGGGACTGTTCTATTCCGCAAGCCATCACGAGATCGGCTCGTTCGGCGTCACCATGTGCACCTATGGGAGCGCGTTCTGCGACAACCCGCTGATCGTCTTTTCCGGCGCCGCGCTGGCCGGCGCCTGGGGCATGTTCGTCAGCATCAAATAGTCCCGAAGCGTACTTGCTCAGGGGACAAACGCCTCGCTGCTCTCCATGCGCACGTTGCGGACGCGCGACGGCCGTCCATGGTCGCCGGTTGCGCCAGGGATGCGCGCAAAAGCGGGCACCGAGTGTTCTTCGATGATGCACTTATACAGGTGTTTTGCCCGACGAGTCAAAAGTCGATTAGCTTTATCAGAAATTGGCGAGGAGCCCGCTCATGCCCCGCTCGGAACCTTGTTCCCTCATTAGCAGTTGCTAACGACGCCCCCGACCGAGGTCCCTCCTGCCATGACCGACAGTGCCCTCACCCCCCCGAAATCGGCGCCGACGCTGTTGCAAAGGCTCGGGCCGGGTCTCGTCACCGGGGCGGCCGACGACGATCCCTCCGGCATCGCCACCTATTCGCAGGCCGGCGCGCAATTCGGCTATGGCTTGCTCTGGACGGTGTTTCTCACCACACCGTTCATGATCGCCATCCAACTCGTCAGCGCCCGGATCGGCCGCGTCACCGGCAAGGGGCTGGCCGCCAACGTGATGCAGATCGCGCCGCGCTGGGCGGTGCTGACGCTCGTCGCCATGCTCGTCGCCGCCAACACCTTCAACATCGCCGCCGACATCGCCGCGATGGCTGAGGCGCTCTCGCTGGTGATCGGCGGCCTCAACCACGAGCACGCGCTGATCTTCGCGGCGGGCTCGACCCTGCTGCAGGTGTTCCTGCCTTATCGCCGCTATTCGCCGGTACTGAAATTCCTCACTTTGGCGCTGTTCGCCTATGTCGCGACGGCCTTCACCGTGAATATCCCGTGGAGCACGGCGCTGCTCGCGGCGGTGTGGCCGAAGGCCAATGTCAGCGCCGACTACCTCATGATGGTGGTCGCCGTGCTCGGCACCACCATCAGCCCCTATCTGTTCTTCTGGCAGGCTTCGCAGGAGGTCGAGGAGATGAATCAGGGCAAGCGCGACAAGCCGCTTCGCGGACTGAAGCGCGGCGGCAATCCCGAACTCGCGCGCATCAGGGTCGACACCCTCGCCGGCATGCTGCTCTCCAACGGCATCGCCTGCTTCATCATCCTAACCACCGCGTCGGTCCTGCACGCACATGGCGTCACCAACATCAACTCGGCGACCCAGGCCGCCGAAGCGCTGCGGCCGCTCGCCGGTGACTTCACTTTCGCCCTGTTCGCGACCGGCATCATCGGCACGGGCCTGCTCGCAATTCCGGTGCTGGCGGGTTCGGCCGCTTACGGCGTGGCGGAGATCTTCGGCTGGCGCGCGACGCTGGAGGCCAAGCCGGACGAGGCGGTCGGCTTCTACACCATCATCGCCGCGGCGACCATTATGGGCTTCGGGCTCGGCTTCACCGGGATCGGCTCAATTCAAATGCTGGTGTGGAGCGCCGTGCTCAACGGCATCGTCGCCGTTCCGATCATGGCGATGATGATGCTGATCGTCTCGAGCAAGGCGATCATGGGCCGCTTCAAGGCCCGGTCATGGCTCGTCGTACCGGGCTGGCTCGGCACCGCGTTGATGGCGCTGGCCGTGCTTGCTCTGCTCGGCTCTTCCGCGATCGGCTGACTAACCTTGCGACAATGGCCGTAAAACGTCTAGGGCCAGGCCCGCTGCGGGCTTCACGCCGATCCGTGGTTGGCCTAACAATTGCGACCAGGGCCGGGGCTTGCGACCGGGCCTCAAGAAAAAGCAAAGCCCGGCCGGGCGACGGGGAGCGACATGACCAAATCATCAAAAGCAACAAGTCTCGAAATTCTCGCCTGCGATGCCGGTTGGAGAAACTACCACTTCGTCAAGCTGACGACCGAAGACGGTATCGTCGGCTGGAGCGAGTTCGACGAGGGCTTCGGCTCGCCCGGCGTCGGCGCTGCGATCCAGCGCCTCTCCGCCCGCGTCATCGGGCAAAACGTTTTCCGGCACGAGCGAATCTACGCCGAGCTGTTCGCGGCCACACGTCCCGCCGCCGGCGGCGTGGTGGCGCAGGCGCTCGGCGCGATCGAGAACGCACTGCTCGATGCCAAGGCGAAGTGTCTCGGCGTGCCCTGCTACGAACTGCTCGGCGGCAAGATCCGCGACCGCGTCAGGGTCTATTGGTCGCATTGCGCGACATGGCGGATCAATCATCCGTCCTGGTACAAGCCGCCGATCGAGAACCTCGACGGCGTCAAGGCAATGGGACGCGAGGTGCGCGAGAAGAAGTTCACCGCGCTCAAGACCAACATCTTTTCCTACGACGACGGCAAGCCGAACGGTTGGCGGCCGGGATTCGGCTCTCCCTTCGCCCCCGAGATCAACGTCGACCGCAAAATCCTGCGCGACCTGCGCATGCATCTGGAAGCGATCCGCGACGGTGCAGGCCCCGACGTCGACATCCTGCTCGACTGCAACTTCAACGCCAAGACCGAGGGCTATCTGAAGATCCTGCGTACCATCGCGGACCTCGACATGTTCTGGATCGAGATCGACAGCTTCAACCCGGAAGCGCTCGGTTACATCCGCAGGCAAAGCCCGCATCCGATCTCGTCCTGCGAGACGCTATTGGGCCTGCGGGAATTCCTGCCCTATTTCCACGAGCGGGCGATGGACGTCGCGATCATCGACACGCCCTGGAACGGCGTCTGGCAGTCGATGAAAATCGCAGCCGCCGCGGAAGCGTTCGAAGTCAACGTCGCACCGCATAATTTCTACGGCCATCTCTGCTCGATGATGAATGCGCATTTCTGCGCCGCGGTGCCGAACCTGCGCATCATGGAGATCGACATCGATCGCTTGGCATGGGACCGCGAGCTGTTCACGCATGAGCCGGAGATTGCGAACGGGCATCTGGTTATTCCAGACCGGCCCGGCTGGGGCACCGAGCCGAACGAGGAAGCCCTTCGCGCGCATCCGCCAAAGGCCAGCGGCGGGCTCCTCAACTACGGTCGCAAGGATTGAGGCCGACTACGGCGTCACGGGGTTGATCGTCGGGGACGTGTTCGGCCCCGGCCGCTCCGGCTCGATCGGCGACTTCTGTTCGGTCGGGAGCACTGCCGCACCAGCGGCGCGCGCAGCTTCGCCCGTGGTCGCATACATCGCGACGTGAGCCGGCTGCGTCTTGGCGCGATTCCACGGCCCATGATCGACGATGAGCATCGCAGCAATCGTCACGCCGGCCACAATCAACGCAATCACGCCGGGATGGCGAAGCGCTGACAACATGGAGTTTGCGAAGCGATCAGTTGCCATCATCGTATGACCCATATTTTTTCCTCTCGCAGGTTAATTCAATGACGTCCCGCGAGTTCCACCATTCGCATAAGCAAGTTCCGAGCCACCGCGTGGAACCTGATCGCGACTAGGCCATCACTTTTTCACATCAGGCCGCGCATCGTCAACGAACCTGTCGCGGTTCGGCATATTGACCGCCGCAAGCGATTTTGCATCGAGCGCCGCATCGGCTGCCACCAGCCCGTTCAGGTTCAGGATATAGGCGGACACCGCATAGACGTCCTCGTCACTCAGCGACTGCGGCGCGTTCTGCGGCATGGCGCGACGGATGTAGTCGAACAGCGTCGGCGCATAAGGCCAATAGCTGCCGACCGTTCGGATAGGCTTAGGAGTCCTGATCGTGCCCTGCCCTCCGACGAGCCGATCACCCAGTCCGCCCTCGCCCTGGTCGCCATGGCATGAAGCACATTGCTGGGCGAACACCTCGCGCCCGTGGCCGACTGAGCCACTTCCCTTCGGCAGATTGCTGCCGTCGCGCCCGATATCGATATTCCAGCCTGCGATCTCCGCAGCCGTCGCCGGGTGCCCGATGCCGTACAGGCTTTGCGCCTGCGCCTCGCTTGCAAAGACAGAGACCACGATTGCAACGGCGATGCTGCAAATCTCACGCCAGCGCATTGGTCACCTCACCGTCAGCCGCGATGCGCCAGGGCCATATCGCGTTGTTGTGGTAGAAATAGTTCTCGCCGCGCACCGCGAGCAGCTCGGACAGCGTCGGCTGCACATAGCCGGTCTCATCGATGGCCCGGCTCTGGATCACGGCAGGTTTGCCGTCCCATCGCCACGGCAGACGGAAGCGCGTGAGAGCGCGCGTCAGCACCGGCTCCTGCAATCGCGCGTCCTGCCAGCTCTTGCCGTCATCGACGGATATCTCGACGCGCGCGATCTTGCCATGCCCGCTCCAGGCGATGCCGGTGATCTCGTGGAAGCCGGGCGCGTTCAGACGCTGGCCGCCCGAGGGCCGCGTGATGATCGACTTCGCCTCCATGAAGAACGAAAATTCACGTGCGGTGCCGTCCGGCAGGAGGTCGGTGTATTTCGAGGTCTCCTCTCGCGAATAGACCGGCTCCGCCGTCACATGCAGGCGGCGCAGCCACTTCACGCTCATATTGCCCTCGAAGCCAGGCAGGAACAGCCGCAGCGGATAGCCCTGCTGCGGACGCAGCCGCTCCCCGTTCTGGCTGTAAACCAACATTGCGTCCTCGAGGCATTTCTCGATCGGGATGCTGCGGGTCAGCGCAGCGGCGTCGGCGCCCTCGGCGACGACCCATTTGGCTTCCGGCTTCAACCCGGCCTCCTGGAGCACCAGCTTGAGACTGACGCCGGTCCATTCCGCACAACTCACCAGACCCACAAGCTCCGATGCTGTCTTGCCGTAAGGCTTGCTGTAGCCGGGATTGCCGGAGCATTCGAGAAAGTGGACGCGCGATTCCGACGGGAAACGCCTGAGATCGTCCATTGTGAAGATCAGCGGACGCTCGACCAGCCCGTGCAGCATCAACCGGTGCTGAGCCGGATCGATGGTCGGAACGCCGCCGTGATGCCGCTCGTAGAACAGTCCGTTCGGCGTGATGATGCCATCGAGCTCCTGCAATGGAGTCCGGCCGGAGGCCGATATGTATTGCTTGAGAGTCTTCGAGATGTTCTTGACGACGCCCTTCTCGAACGGTGACGGCGCGCCATAGGGTTGGCTTCCCATCGGTTCGCCCGGCGCCTTCATCCATTCGGGAATGTTGGGTGGAAGGTTGTCGGTCTCGGCGGCAGCCGATGCACCGGCGCCCATGACGGTGCCACCCGCCACCGCAGCGCTGCCGCGCAGAAAGAGGCGGCGAGTCGTGCCTGCGGATTTGTCGTCGGCGTCGAACGTGCTGCTCATTTGCGGATCCTCGGCTGAAGCGCCACCCGCATGAAACATTCTGCGACGTGCATTTGCAATTCGCAGCTGTTTCAAAAATAGGCGATTTCGACCTCGACTGATCTAAATAGCGCGGCGGCGACGGCAGTTCCCTTCTTCGCAACGCACAAACGGCTCGTGCGTCACTCACCCGGCGCGATCGCATTGCTTGGTGTCGGCCGGTCGGCGATCTGCTGGCCGAACAGGCTGCCGATCAGTTCAACCGCGGTCCGCGCGGTGCGGCCACGTTCGTCGAGGAACGGATTGAGCTCGACGATGTCGACTGATCCGACCACGCCGGAATCGTGCAGAAGCTCCATGATCAGATGCGCCTCGCGATAGGTCGCTCCGCCCGGCACCGTCGTGCCGACACCCGGCGCGACGCAGGGGTCGAGAAAATCGACGTCGAAGCTGACATGCAGCACGCCGTTGCCGGCCCTGACGCGCTCGATGACGCGGCGGATCAGCACGGCGACGCCGAACTCGTCGATCTGTCGCATGTCGACAACCCTGATCCGGCGCGCGCGCATCAACTCCTTTTCGAGCTTGTCGATTGAGCGCGCGCCGAACAGGTCGAGCCTGTCGGGATCGATCGAGGCGCGCGGATCATCGCCGAGCAATCCGTCGAGGCCGGGTTCGCCGCACAGGAACGCTGCCGACATGCCGTGCATATTGGCGGTAATCGTCGTCTCCGGCGTGTTGTAGTCGGCATGGGCATCGAGCCAGAGCACGAACAGCTCGCGTCCGCGCTCCTGCCAGTGACGGGCCATGGCGTTCACCGATCCCATCGACAAGGTGTGATCGCCTCCCAGGAAAATCGGCAGCGCACCGGTGTTCGCGATCTCGTAGCCTTTGCGGCTCAGCACGCGCGTCCAGCGCTGAATTTCGCGGTAGTGATTGGCTTTGTCGGGAGGCCTGTCCGCGAGGTCCCGGACCTCGGCCACCGAGAGATCGCCGTAATCAGTGACCTCGAAATCCAGGCTCTCGAGCAGTGTCGCAAGGCCGGCGGTGCGGAGCGCCGCAGGACCCATCAGGGTGCCGCGCTGCGAAGCCCCCATGTCGATGGGAGCGCCCAGCAAGGCGATGCGCCGGGCTCGATCCGTCGGGGTCCGATCGGTCACAGCCGTCTCCTGAGATCAGCAAGATTGCGCCAGCCTAACAGAGATTCGCGCCCGTCGTTTCACGGGGGAGGTCCGCGTAGCGGTGTATCGACGCGGAACAAAACCCCGCGCGCCGAATTGCTCATCCACGGCCGGTACCCGCCGTAAAAACCACGGCGCCTGTCGCGGATAGCCAAAGGTCGTCGGACCCGCTGTTCAGAACGAGCGCTCGCGCGGATAGCCAAAGGTACCGGCCTCCGACACACGATCAGCCTGGAGGTCGCGCGCTTGAGCACGGAGATTCCGCAGTCCACTTCCCACCCCGGCATGGCCGAGCGCGCCATCGATGCCGCGACGGACGTATCCCGCACCGTCGGTGAGGTCGCAGGCGGCTTGCATGCAGCTGTCGACCGCATGACCTCCGCAATCGATGAAGCGCGAAAGCCCGGACGGCCCCTCGCGACCGTTGCGGCAATCACGCGCGAAGCGCCGCTTGCGAGCCTGTTTGTTGCTTTCCTGTTCGGGGTCGCGGTGGCGCGTCGGCGCTAGAGCGGGCCCGTTCAGGCGGCGTTGACGGCAGCGCACTCGACCGCGAGGAATTGCCGCTCGAATGCTTCCGCCGGCATCGGGCGGCCGAAGAAATAGCCCTGCCCTTCCTCGCATCCCATGCTCACCAGAAAATCGGCCGTAGCGCGATTCTCGATGCCTTCAGCCACGACCGTCAGTCCGAGCTGCTTGCTGAGGCCGATGGTCGACCCGACGATCGCGGCATCATCGGAATCCGCGAGCAGATCGAGCACGAACGACCGGTCGATCTTTAGCCCGTCGAGCGGAAATTTCTTCAGATAGCTCAGGCTCGCATAGCCAGTGCCGAAATCGTCGAACAGGACGCGGACGCCGAGCTGCTGGATGCGCTTGAACATGTCGAGCACGCGGCTTTCGTCGTGGAGCAGGATGTCCTCTGTGACCTCGATCTCGAGCAGCGACGGCGTGAGCCCCGTTGCGTCCAGAAGCGTCGCGACCGAATGCGCGAGATCGCCGGAGTGAAGCTGCGAGGGCGACAGGTTGATCGCGACGCGCACGCTATTGCCGGACAGCTCCCAGGCGCGCGCCTGCCGGCAGGCGGTCTCCATTACCCAATTCGCGATCCGCTCGGATAGCGCCGAGGTGTTGACCACCGGCATGAACTCCCCGGGCGAAACGTAGCCGCGCACGGGATGCCGCCAACGGATCAGCGCTTCGGCCCCGATCAGGCTGGCGTCGATCAGGCGTACCTGAGGCTGGTAGAACAGCTCGAACTCGCCGCGATCCGCGGCAAGCACCAATTCACTCTCCAGCGTCAGCCGGCTCTCCAGCTCCTGCCTGATCGCGCTCTCGAAGATCACATGGCCGCCCCGCCGCGTCAGCTTTGCCTTGCTCAGCGCGAGATGGCCATTGCTCAGGAGATCGTCCGCGTTGCGCCCGCCTTCCGGATAGACGGCGACGCCGATGCTTATCCTGACGCGATGCTGCCGTGTGCCAGTCGCAAGCGGTGCTTCGAAGGCGAGCGCGATTCGCTCGGCGAACTCTGCGATCGGCTCGCCGCCATCAGAGCCTTCACGCGCAATGGCGAATTCGTCTCCGCTAAGCCGGGCAACGATAGCGCCATCCCCCGCCTGGCCCTTCAGGCGAATAGCGACCGCCTGCAGCACGAGATCTCCGGCGGAATGACCCAGCATGTCATTGATGCTTTGGAAACCGTCGAGCCCGATCACGAGCAACGCGACCTCGCAAGAGCGCTGCCCCGCGTCCGCGATCATGTCGACCAGTCCGGCATGCAGCGTGTTGCGGTTGGCAAGACCGGTCAGCGCGTCGTATTCGGCGAGATATCTGACGCGGTCGGCCTCGCGCTTGCGGAGCGAGATGTCGCGCAGGATGGCTCCGTACTGGAAACCGTCCGTTCCCTGCCAGCCCGAGAAGCTCGCCTCGACCGGGAAAGTGTCACCGTTCTTGCGCCGCCCTTCGAATTCGACGACGACCGCCCCGCCGGGCACGAGGAGCGCCTGGCGTGCGGCGTTGCGCATGGACGGCCTCGCGTTATCGTCCACCGGCACGGCGCACAGCGTTTCGAACGGGCGGCCGATGATCTCGGCGGGCATATAGCCGAAGATCGCACTGGCGCCGGGATTCCACACCGTGATCAGTTGATCTTCGTCGGTGCAGACGAGGCCATCGCCGAGCGACATCGCGATCCGATGAAAGCGGCTTTCGGCGATGCGTCCCAGGAGACTACGGAAGTCGATTTCGTCCAGTGCGATCGCCGCCAGATAAGCGACAATCGCGATGTGGCACAGCGATGTGTCGATGATGAGGGGCCATCTTGCCTGCACGAGGATAGCGACCAGCTCGAAGGCCGCTCCGGCTGAGATCAAGATTGCGACGCGAGCTCCCGGTGCGAAGCGGCGCCACGAATACATCATCAGCAGGCAGATCGCACTGAGGCCCAGGATCATGCCGATATCGGAGGTCCAGCGCAGCATCCGGTTCTGGAGGATCGATTCTGCTGCCAGCGCCTGGAGGACGGGTCCCGAGACGATGCGCCCGTTAGGAACGCTGAACCGATCGCCGAGTTCGAGCGCCGTCGCACCAACGATGATTTTTTTATCTCTCAGCTTGTCGAGAGTGGCGGTATCGCCGCGGAGCACGTCGACATAGGAGACAGTCGGAATGGAAGCGCTTCGAATACCGAAATCGATCAGGAAAGGCGGCCGCCGATTGGCGTCCTGCCCGGCCAGCACGACGGCCATCGACGGCATCAAGGCATCGCCGAGCTTCTCGGCGAACGGATAACGGCGCACGAGCCCGTCGGATTCGACCGCGACATTGACGACGGCGGGCCACGACTGGTTGCTGAACGGCTTCAGAGGCCGATTGATGTGAGCCCCGCCGCCATTCGGCGTCGGCTGCTTGAAGGACGGCAGGATCGTCGAGCCGCCGACTTCACGAAGCGCAGTGACCAACGCCTCGTCAGAGGCCGGATCAGATGGCGTGCTGAAATCGATGTCGAAGGCGACGTCCTGCGCCCCCGCCGCCTCGAGCCTGTGCAACAGTTCCGCGTGCAGCCGGCGCGGCCAAGGCCATACCCCGATCTGGTCGATCGAGGGCGCGTCGATGGCGACCACGACGACGTTGCCGCTGGCAGCACGCGATTGCCATGCGAACCCCAGATCGGTCAGCGCGTTGCGAAGCGCACCGTGCCACCCCGTGGACAGCACCACCGCGAGTGCGGTCACGACAAGAATATGCGGCCGATAGCGTTTCACCCGATCCTCCTACACACCCGCGTCGGCGGGTGCGCCCCTCATCCCCTAGGAAATCGCCTCAGTGCTTGTTATGGCCGTAGGCATTGCCGTGACCATTGCGGCCATTGCCGTTACCGGTGGCGCCGTCGTTGCCGTTGCCGTTGCTTTCGTTTCCTGGACTTCCACCGGACACATTATCCGGCGGCCCAGCGGTGGTCGCAACGGTCGTCGCGCTTGCCGACGCCGATGTGGCACTGGCTGCGGATGAACTGCTGCTCACGCTGACTGCCGTTGTGTTGGAGCTATTGGCGGCTGCGGTCGTCGTGCTCGCCTTCGTATCGCTCCAGACCGTCTCGGTACCAGCGCTGGCGTTCGCGTTGCGCACCTGCCCGGGAGCAACAGCGCCGTGGGCGAGTCCGTGCGTGACCTTGTGGACGTTCAGCTTGAGCTCGCCAAGCGAGCTCGAGATGCGCACGACCCCAGCCTTGGGCGCGTGAACTCCGGCTGCCTGATGCGATTGCTTAGCTGCGCCGGCCGCCTTGGTGCCCTTGTCGACCGGACCGAGCGCATGAATCGCACGGCCATTCGCTGCGCTGCGCGGAGCCGACAGGCCCGATTTCGGCACGGGGACGCGCTCGATCGTCGAGGCGCGCGGCTTGCCGTGCTCGATCGGATTGAAGGTGCCGGCACCGCTCAGGCTGATACCGGGCTTGCCGTGCTCGAAGGCGGTAGCCGCTTGTCCCGGCATGACCTGAGCGATCTGTCCTGTCTTGAAGTCGGAGACCTCGACTTGGCCGCGAAGCACGCCGACCTTGGTGCTGCCCGCATTCACGGTGACGCTGAACTGCGTTCCCTTGACCACGGCGGCGAGATAGGGCGTCTCGACCTCGAAATGCTTGACGTTGCGCTTCTCGACCTCGAGCAGGATCGAACCTGCCTGCTGGATGATGGTGGTCGAGAGACCCTCCTTTTTCTCCGTGGGCAAGCCGACCACCGAGTTGGGAGAGATCAGTATTGTTTCCTCGCCGCGGACGAGCAGTACGCGCCCGTTACGTCCGGTGCGAATGGTGTCGCCGGGCTTGAGCGCCTCCTGCTGGTTCAACGAAACCTGCTGAGCGCCGTTGGTGGCGACCCAGACGTCGCCGGTGGCCTTGCCGACCGACCAGACGCCATCGTCCGCGGCGGAGGCGCCGGAGGCCGTTCCCAGGATCAGCGCAGCCACCAAGGCGCACCGCATTCCAATTTTGACCAGCATGACGATCCTCAGTCCGCGTTACAGCCAGTCCTGGGGGGTATCCGAAATCACTCAAGATAGAATTAGCGGGAAGCGGCGAGCGGAGCGGTCGCGTTAACGATTCATTGACCATAAAAAACTATGAAAAATCATGTGGCTAACGACCTTTTACCGCCTTAGGGGCACTTCTCCGTCAAACTACGGGGACAGGCTTGTTGGGCGCGTTGAGAAGCGGCATCTCCTTACCGCGCTGGTGCTGTTGGTACCGATTTTTGCGGGAGTTCCTCAGGCTTTCGGACAACAGGCGAGCCAGCCGGGTTTCGATCCGCGCCAACCTGAGAAATACTTTGAAAACCAAACCGAGCGGGAATCGCTGAGCCGTCGTCCGGTCAGGCTACCAACAGTCGGCCAGCCCAACACGGGCGGCGATACCAAGCCTCAGTTCGTGCTGCGCGGCGTGAACGTCAGCGGAGCCCAGGCGGTTTCCCCCGATCGCATCGCCGCGGTCTACCAGCCCTATGTCGGCAAGAAGGTTTCGCAGGCGGATCTCGCCGCGATCGCCGGCGCGATCAGCGATCTCTACCGCGCCGATGGATTTCACCTGAGCCGGGCGATCGTGCCGCCGCAGGATATTGCCGACGGACGCGTCCGGATCCAGGTGGTCGAAGGCGCCATCGTGCAGGCCGAGCTGAAAGGCGATGGCGCCGAGCAGTTCGGCGTGAGGCCGATGCTCGGGCCAATCCTGGCCGAGCAGCCCTCGCGCCTGGCAACGCTCGAACGCCAACTCTTCCTCGTCAACGGCAGGCCGGGCGTCCGCATCACCGATACCGCGCTGGAGGAGATCGGCGGTTCGACCGGCCGCTTCCGCCTCACCGTCTATTTGAAGACCTGGCACGTCTTCTCGTCGCTCGGTCTGGACAATCTCGGCTCGTCGTCAGTGGGCCCGTGGCAGACCTACGCGACCGGCGCGTTCAACTCCTACCTCACGCCCGGCGACACGCTGGCGGTCAACCTGTCGACCATTGCCAACGACCCCCGTGAGCTCGGCTTCGCGCGGCTGTCCTATGACGCGCCCGTCGGCGTCGACGGTGTGCGTCTCGGCGCCTCCGTCCTGTACAGCGCGGTGCGGCCGGGCGATGCCCGCCGCCTCGACAGCGACATCACCACGACCGAAGCTTTCGAGGTGCGGGCAAGCACTGTGCCCTTCATGTCGCAATCATCGGGGCTGACGCTTACCGTGGCCGGGACATTCAGCAACGTATCCGAGCATGACCTTTACGGGCCCTGGTACAACGACCACATCAGGACCGCGAGCCTGACCGCCGATTACCGGCTCCAGGATCATTTCGGCGGCACCAATTTCGCGACGCTGACCTATCGCCAGGGCCTCGACATCTTCGGTGCCTCGCATTTCGACGACGATCTGTTGTCGCGCGATGGCGCGGCATCGAACTTCTCGGTGCTGAACCTCTGGTTCACGCGCTACCAGACGCTCAACGACGCCTGGTCCCTCAAGCTCTCCGCTGCGAACCAGACGGCGTCGCGGCCGCTGTTCACCTCGCAGCAATTCTATCTCGGCGGCGCTGCCTTCGGCCGCGGCTATGGCGCAGCCGAGATCAGCGGCGACAACGGTCTTGCCGGTTCACTCGAACTGCGCTTCGACCAGAAGCTCAATTTCCGCTACTGGACCGGCTATCAGGTCTATGCTTTTGGCGATGCTGGCGCAGTCTGGAACGACGGTTACCGCTTGAGCGACGGCCTGTCGTTGACCTCGGCCGGAGCTGGCGTGCGGTTCTTCCTGCCGGACGATTTCCAGGCCGATCTCGGCGTGGCGGTCCCCTTGAGCTACCGGGCGCCAGACAACGAGCGCCGCAGCGCGCGCTTCCTGTTCACCCTGTCGAGCGCGTTCCGGCTCTGCCCCGAACGCAGCAGGGACGGCTACCTCTAGCCGCACGACCCTTGTTGCCGCTGCCTTGATGCGGCCCTTTTGCGGCGTTCCTCACAGACTGTCCTAAATTTAATCCCGTAACCTGCTCACGATCGCTCGATCCGGCAGTTCACAATGGCCATCTTCAGTGAAAAGTGATTTGAGACGGAACCATGAAAAGGGTGTTTGCAGTTCTGGCGTTTCTCTGTGTCCTCGGCGTCGGCCAGTACTTCGTCGTCAGCCGGTTCGCGATCCGCCACGAGGTTTTGGCCCTGTTCGACGCCGCCCGCCAGCGGCCGATCGCGGTTGAAATCGCGGTGCGGCGCGATTACGAGACCAAGGCCAATCTCGGTCTCTGGAAGCTGCCGCTCGCCATCATCAGCAACGGCAACACGGTAAAGGCCACCGAGTATTCCTTTCTCGCCAACGTGCTCGCCGCACGCGGTTATCTTGTCGCCAGCATCCAGCAGGACCTACCGAGCGATCCGCCGCTGATGACCCGGGTCGGCCAGGAATATGTCGGCCGGCGCGAGGTCTATATCCGCTGCGAGACCAACATCCTCTTCACCTTGGCTGAGTTGAAGAGGCGGCAGGAGAACGCCGACTTCGACCACATCACCCTCGTCGGACATTCGAACGGTGGCGACGTTTCGATGTATGTCGCTCATCAGCACCCGGAGTTGGTGTCGAAAGTGATCACGCTGGACAATCTGCGGGTGCCTTTCGTGCTCAGCGACAATATGAAGATCCTGTCGTTCCGCTCGAAGGATCCGCATTTCCAGACCGACCCGGGCGTGCTGCCGACGCCCGAAGAGGCCAAGGCGCTCGGCATCGACATTATCCACACCGGCGCACAGCATACCGAGATGAGCGACCGCGGCCCCGATGCGGTCAAGGAGAAAATCCAGGCGACGCTCGACCGCTTCCTGCGCGACAGCGCCAGCAGTGCGCTCGCGCCTGCCGATACGAAAAGTCCGATGATCATGAACCCCGGCGACTATTAGCCTGGCACCTTTGCGGCAGGTCAAGGCTGCCCCGAGCCGGGCACGATAGAAAGGGCCTCGCCATCTCGGAGAGGCACGTGTCGCACTCCATCAAAGCCTTGACACGAGAAATCTCGATACGACAAGCTTTGGCCTGCCCGTGGCAAGGACGCCGAGATTCGCGCGGCATCTCTATCGTTCGGCCCGCAGGCAGCTGCGGTCGATCATTGCGCGCATCGGCCTCTCGCAATTTCCGGGTTCGTGTTGCGGATGAGCACGGCGTCGCAAACTAACGCGTGCCCTAAAATGCAAATCCCTGCCGGAGGACCGGCAGGGATCAGCAGAGGATGATGGAGTCACACACCGAGATCAGGACTTGTCCTTTCCCGGTTGCATGAGACTGCCGGTCATCTGGCGCATGTGATCTCCGGCGCTGGTGAACTGGCTGCGCAGGAAATCGGATTGGATTCGCATCGCCTCCTGAAGGTCGGTGGCATGAACGAGCTTGCGAGCATGCTCGAACGCCGACTTCATGTTCTGCTCGGTGAAAGCGAGCGCCTGCTTCGACACCTCCGCCCCCGCGCCCGGAACGGTCGTCATCGATTTGGTGGCGGCTTCGAAAAACATGCCGAATGCCTTTTCCGCCTGGTCAATCGTCTTCTCCGCCAGGTCGCGCAGTTCGGCCGGAACTTCGATCTTCGGTTCGATCATGGTCGCACTCCTCCCTTTTTCAAACTGAATACCACACTTGCCGGATCGCCTTCCAGCGTCCAGCCCGGGGCAAACCTCGCCCGGCGGCCGGTTCTGGCAGGAAAACGAAGGGCAAGGCGGAAGGCCGGCGCGCAGCCCGGCTTAGGACAGGGGGTGTTCGGAAACAGTTTCTTCGGTGGCGAGGTCTTCGACGAGCTTGATGACCTCGAAACGCTGCCGGGGCGCCAGCTTCAGAAACGCGCGGAGCAGACGCAGGCTTTCGACGGTGCCGCCTGCAGGCGCGCCGAGCTTGAGGTGCAGTTCAGCGGCGAAATTGAGGTTTTTCATCTCGCACCTATAACAAGCATCGTCTTTCGTGATCCGACATCGAGGTCCCAACTGAGAACCGAACGCCATAACCGAACGCATAACCGGATACCATGGCAACGGCGAGCTTTCGGCCGGAGCGGACCCTCGCGTGTTCGCACGCTGAGCTACATGTCCGAAGGTTCGGGCTCAACCGAGCAGGTTGCACTTATGCCAAGGAACAACTCCTCCGGCAAGCCCAACAGTTGGCGTAGCAATGCTTCGTCTGCATCGCGCTACAGCAATTCCGGATAACAGGAATATGGCCCCCCGTCACCCACCTGCGTCAAGAAGCGGCATCAATTCGGCATACCGTCTCGATCGCTGACCTTCTACTGCGGCTTTGCGCAGGCAAAGGGACGAGGTCCTGATATCTCTCGCCTTGAAGGCAGCCTCTTTTCCCATCAGCCGCGCCTGCCCGGTGCTGTCAGGCTTGCGTTGCGGGTCGGCCCATGGCGCGACGGCGACGGCCGTCAATGTCCAGTTGCCGATGTAGAACGGATCGGCAGCCACAGCGATGCCCCCAAGCGACATGAGAAGGCAAACTGCGCCGGGAATTTCATCTTATCCGCCGCGTCGAGCTGTCAGACTCGGACGCGGCTCTTCATTCGGGCCGCATTTGGTTGCTGGCCATGAACCGTTCTTGAGGAGCGAACGACAAAGCGGATGCGAAACAGTCACGCAGATCACGGGCGCCATAGCCGACGGACTGATCGATTCGGGCGCGCCGCAGCACCTAAGGACGACGGCATGCTTTCTCGCTGCGATCTCATCAAAGGCGCCGCGGTCGCGCTTCTCACCCTCTCGATACAAGGCGCATGGGCGCAGGAGACCAGGATGAACCTGTTCAAGGTCGTCACCATCAAGGACGAAATCCTCGTCGGATTGTCGGCGGAGGAGCTTCAAGCGCTCGGCGGCAATGATGCCAGCGCGATTGCGCATGCTCTTGCGCAGAAGGGCGATCTCACCGTCTGGCAATACAATGTGCATCGCGGTCCGAGCGGAGAATTGCAGCAGGCGCCGACCGCCAAGATCGGGCTTTTGGCCAACGCCTCGCTCCGCGTCGAGCCCTATACCACGCCCTACCAGATCCTGCCGCATCCCTAAGCGGCAGACTGGCACGCCGGCGGCCGAGGCCGCAGGCGTGCCGTTGTCATCCGCGCTGCCCTGCACGCTGTCTCCCCGTTTCCGTCGCAAAGCCATAGATCAGCGCCAGCCGGTCCAGGCATTCCCGAAAGCGCCGCGAAAAATAGTCGTTCCAGCGCTGGGTACGGACGGCGCGACGCTGGCCGATCTCGTCCATGGTCAGGCCCAGGACCAACACATCGTGCACCAGCGCGGCGCCGTCGGTGCCGAGTTCGCGCTCGACCCCGTTCAGACGCAGCACCGCCTGACGCTGGCTCTCGGTGACGGGCTCGCGCGTGCGCGCGCCATCGACATATTCGCGGGTCGGGTCCATCGCCTGAAGACCTCGCTCGGCCCTCTCCCAATCGTTCTGGAAGGCACGCCCGCCGCGAAATTGCGCCTCGTCAATCTGATGGTGCGCGTGCAGCCTGCCGAGCGGATCGCTGCGGATCGACCGCACGGCCATGATCTTCTCTCCGGGGTCGAGCGCCAGCGGATTATCGACCTCGACGTCCGCCACCTCCGCATTGAACGGTACCTCGCGCGAGCGCCGGTCGTAGATCTTCGCCAATTTGTAGGACCTGTTGCTTCGGACACGTGCCACTCGGATACTCCTTTGCGAAATTGACGATTGAACGGGCGGTCGCCAGGTCAGGCTGCGGAGACCAGCCTCAGCACGACCGGTCCGGCGGGGCGGCCGGACCCGGCTCCAGAGCGGCGGGTCAGGCGCGCGTGCGGCGCGCAATAGCTCGAGCCCGGCTGGCGCGAATGGCCGCAGAAGGTAATCTCCTCCCCGTCTCTGTCGCCGCCGTAGGGATAGCGACAGTCGTCGCGATTGAGTTCGGCCAACGGGACCAGACGCGGCTGGACGCCGACGCAGCGCAGCTTGACCGGGGCGGCGGGCTTCATCGCGGATTTCGGCGGCAGGTTCAGTAACGTGGGACGGTGCGGGAGGATAAGACAGGCTCCGGACGGCAAAACCGGCACGATCGACGGACTCCTCATCGGTACCTTCACGACCAGCCCGAGCCGCTTGGCGCGGCCTACCACCGCATTGCGCGTGTAAGCCGTTCCAAACCTTGCGTTAATCTCCCTTCCGATCTCCGCATAAGACATTCCCTTGAGAAAATATTCGCGAAGCGCGTCGGAGTGCTCCGACGGCCAATGGCCCGGTTCCATGCTGCTGTCCTGTGATGCGCCTCCTCCGATCGCACGATCGCGAGGCGGAGCGTACATTCCGTTATTCCGAAGTAAGTGTCAAGCAATAATTCTGATATTCATAATTGCATCAATTCCGAATTTCGGATTACAAGAGGCGGGACGATGGACAATCGAGGGAATCACCATGTTGGACGCTGCAATGATCGAGCGGGGCCTGGAAAAGACAGGCAAGAGCAAGGGCGGCCTGGCGGCAGCCATGGGCGTTCGGCCCGGCGCGGTCTCGGAGATCCTCGGCGGCGAACGCCTGGTGAAGGCCTCGGAAATCGTTCCGATCATGGAGTATCTCGAGCTCAATCTCGCGCCAATCATGGGCCGCGTCGGCGCCGGTGCCGTGATCGAGCCGGATTATGAGCAGGTTCCCCCGGAGGGACTCGGCGACATCGCGCTGCCCTTCCCGATCATGGAGGAGACCATCGCGTTCGAGATCGTGGGCGATTCGATGCTGCCCAAATACGAGAGCGGCGACGTGATCGTGGTCTACAAGGACCAGCGCCATCCGCTGTCGAGCTTCTACGGCGAAGAGGCCGTGGTCCGGCTCAAGTCCGGCGAGCGCTATCTGAAGACCATCGAGCGGGGCAAATCCCCCTCCGTCGTCAATCTCAGCAGCTTCAATGCCAAGCAGATCGTCGGCGTGAAACTGGAGTGGGTCGGCGAGATCTGCCTGTCCATGCCCAAGGGCCAGCTCGAGCGGTTGCGCGCCAAGTCGGCGCGCCCTCGCAAGAAGAGCAGGTAGGCGCCGACTTCTGATTTCTCGAAATATAACTTGACTTGATTCCGTTTTTCGGAAATACTCTGCCGTGCCCCGGCCGTCGGGCACGGCAGGATCGTTTCATGCAGTATTTCGTCGTGATGATCGACTATGGGCGGCGCGGCCGCGAGGCGGTGGTCGATCCTGAAATCACCAGGCGCGAGGTCATTTCCCGCGTCGCGTCAGGCGAATATCAGAACATCTCGTTCATCCACGAGATCGTGGAGAGTTCGGTCGAGGACGTGACCGAGGCGATCCTCGCCGAGGCTGTCCTGCCCCGGATCCCTCCCCAAGATATCGACCTCCAGGCGATCCGGCTCGATCACGCCCGCGATCTGCGCAAGCACGAGCGGACGTGACGCAGGCCTAGGGCCGTTTCCGTTCCGATCGAAGCGGACCGGCCCTAGATTCTTATTTTGACGCGTTTTCTTTGCGCGAACCGGAATCCACTTCGCTCGAAAACGCTCTGCCAGTCTGCGTCACAGCCCGGTCGGAGACTACACTGTCAGGACGGTCGAGCCCGTGGTCTTGCGCGCGGCGAGATCGGCATGCGCTTTGCCGGCGTCCTTCAGTGGATAGGTCTGGCGCACCTCGATCTTGACCGCGCCGGACTTGACGACGTCGAACAGCTCGCCTGCAATAGCGACCAGGCTTTCACGCTTGGCGGCGTAGGTGAACAACGTCGGCCGGGTGACGTAGAGCGAGCCCTTCTGTGCGAGCAAACCGAGATTGAGCGGCTCGACAGCGCCGGAGGATGCACCGAACAGTGCGGCGACGCCGAGCGGCGCGAGGCAGTCGAGTGACTTCAGGAACGTATCCTTGCCGACGGAGTCGTAAACCACCGGCACCTTCTTGCCGCCAGTGATCTCATCCACGCGCTTCACGAAATCCTCGCGCGTGTAGATGATGACATGATCGCAGCCATGCGCCTTGGCGAGCTTGGCCTTCTCGTCGTTGCTGACGGTACCGATCACGGTCGCGCCGAGATGCTTGGCCCACTGGCTCAGGATCAGGCCGACGCCGCCGGCAGCCGCATGGAGCAGGATGGTGTCGCCGGCCTTCACGCGATAGGTCTGCCGGATCAGATATTGCGTGGTGAGCCCCTTCAGCATCATCGCCGCGGCGGTCTTGTCGTCGACGCCGTCGGGCAGCTTCAGCAGCCGGTCGGCGGGAATCAACCGCGCCTCCGAATAAGCCCCGAGCGGCGAGGCGCCATAGGCGACGCGATCGCCCGGCTTCAGATCGGTGACACCCGAGCCCACTTCCTCGACGACACCGGCCCCCTCGCTGCCGAGACCGCTCGGCAATTGCACGGGGTACACACCGGAGCGGTTGTAGATGTCGACAAAATTGAGACCGACCGCAGTGTGGCGGATGCGTGCTTCGCCAGGTCCGGGCTTGCCGACGCTGACCTCCTCCCAGACCAGGACTTCCGGACCACCAGTCTGGTGAAAGCGAATGGCATGCGTCATGGGCGTTGCTCCCTTATCGTTGAGGTAAAAGTCCGAATACCGGATCGGCCCTTTGAAATAGGCATTTAGTCCGCCCGTCACAGTACCGAGACGTAACAAGAATGTCACAGCGAACGACAAACCTCCGCCGTTCCGTCTCTGTTCGAAAGAGTTGATGTCGGCCTTGCGCCGACCGGCAGTAGCCTTTGCGCGGGTTTGGTGGTCGCCTGCGAAGGAGAGCCGAGATGCCAGCTTATGTACAGCATCATCAGGATATGGAAATCGCGCCAGTGATCTGCCCTGCTTGCATGGGGTTCCTGCCGATGTATGTGCGCGAGGTTGAACCGCATTGGAGCCTTGCCAAGATCGACTTCGTCTATGAATGCGCCGATTGCGGCGCCGAGGTCAGACAGACCATCCGCAAGCCGGAGTTGCTGCGGCACTGATCGCGCAGCCGGTAGGCCGTTCAACTATTTGCGTTGAGCGGAAAATACGTCCGTACGCGCGGGTCTGGTCCCTCCCAAACGAGGCTTGTTCTTTGCCGGGAACACAGGCAGAACAAGCCTCAAGCAAGACCTTTGGGAGCGCCTTTCGTGGCTGAACAGAAGGCCTCGACCGCGATCGAGGCAGTGGAGAGCGGCCTCGCCGCGCAAGGCTACATCGCGAGCCGGCAGATCGCGACCGCCGTCTATTTGTCGCAACAGATCGAAAAGCCGATTCTGGTCGAAGGCCCTGCAGGCGTCGGCAAGACCGAGCTGGCCAAGGCGATTGCGGCCTGGCGCGGCCTGAAGATGATCCGCTTGCAATGCTATGAAGGCCTCGACGAGGCCAAGGCGCTCTACGAGTGGAAATACGCCAAGCAGCTTCTTTACACACAGATCCTGAAGGACAAGCTCGGCGAAGTCCTCGGCGGCGCGCAGACGCTGCACGACGCGCTCGCCCAGCTTCACGATTTCGGCGACGTGTTCTTCTCCAAGGAATTCGTCGAACCGCGGCCGCTGCTGCAAGCGCTGGAGCAGCCCGGCGGCTGCGTGCTCCTGATCGACGAGATCGACAAGTCGGATGCGGAATTCGAATCGCTGCTGCTGGAGATCCTCTCCGACTTCCAGGTCACGATCCCCGAGCTCGGCACCGTCTCTGCGATCACGCCGCCGACGGTGATCCTCACCTCCAACAGCGAGCGGGATCTCGGCGACGCTCTCAAGCGGCGCTGCCTGCATCTGCATATCGGCTTCCCCGAGCAGCGGCTCGAGGAGCGCATCGTCGAGAGCCGCGTCCCCGGCATCTCGCAGACGCTGCGGCGGCAGATGGTCGGCTTCATCCACGAGATTCGCTCGCTCGACCTCAAGAAGCTGCCCTCGGTCAGTGAGACCATCGACTGGGCGCGCGTGCTGGTTCTGCTCCAGGCTTCCGAGCTCGACACCGACATAGTCAAGGACACGCTCAACGTGCTCCTGAAATACGAGGCCGACATCGAGGCGGCTCAGCCTCAGATAACGACCTTCATTGCCAAGGCAGCACGATCCAACGTCTTCGGTTGACGCCGATGCGCGAGAACCTCCATCGTTTCTTCCGTGCGGCACGCGGCGTCGGCGTCCATGTCTCGCCCGCCGAAAGCATCGATGCGATGCGCGCGGTGACGCAGGTCGGCGTTTCAGACCGGACCATCCTGCGCGACGCGCTGCTCCTGACGCTTGCCAAATCGCAGGACGAAAAGCTCGCGCTCGGCGACTGTTTTGATCTGTTCTTCAGCCAGCCGGAGCCGCGGCAGAATCAGCCCGAGGCCGACAGCGAGGACGCTTCGGAAGACACGGATCAATCGCCCTCCTCCAGCCCGGCCAGCGAAGCGGGCGAAGGTCAGCCTCCCGAGGGATTGGGACCGCTCGCGCAGATGCTGCTGTCGCAGGATCGCAACGCGATCGCAGCCGCGATCGCCAGCGCCTCAGGCGCGGCCTCCCTGTCCGAGATCCGCTACTCCACCCAGCGCGGCATCTTCTCCAGCCGCATCCTCGACGCCATGGGGCTCCAGCGGCTGCGCGACGATCTCGACGAGCTCACCGCGACCAACCCGGCGCTGGCCGAGCGACTTCGCTCCGCGCTCGACGCCCTGCGCGAAGCCGTCCGCGACACCGTCGCGCAGGGGCTTGCGCTCTATGCCCGCGAGGAGGCTGAAAACCTCCGCAACGAGATTCTGCGCAACGCGCCGCTTGCCCGCATTGAGCGGCGCCATGTCGCGGAGATGCGCGCTCTCATCCGCCAGATCGCGCGGCGTCTGCGCGAGCGCTATTCGAAACCGCGCAAGCGCCAGCGCCGCGGTCATCTCGACGTCCGCCGCACTCTGCGCCGCAACGCCGCCTGGGGCGGCATCCCCTTCCTCACGGCGTGGAAGCGCAAGCATCGCGACCGGCCGAAGATCGTGGCGCTCTGCGACGTCTCCGGCTCGGTCGCGCAAGTCTCCGATTTCTTCCTGCTCCTGATCCACTCGCTGCACGAGGTGGTCGACGACGTCCATTCCTTCGCCTTCTCTTCGCATCTGATCGAAGTCAGCGACATCCTGGAATCGAAATCGCCGGAAGAGGCAATGGCCGAGATCATGTCCAAGGTGGGCTTCGGCTCCTCCGACTACGGCTCGTCGCTGGTCGATTTCGAGAAGGAGTTCATGAGCACGTTGACACCGCAGACCACGGTGATCGTGCTAGGGGATGCCCGCAGCAATAATCTCGACCCGCGCGCCGACATCCTGCGCCGCATCTCCGAACGCTCCAAGCGCCTGGTGTGGCTCAATCCCGAAGGACGTCTCGCCTGGGGCTTTGGCGATTCCGAGATGCCGCGCTACGCGACCTTCTGCAGTGTGGTGCGCCAGTGCGCCACCGCGCAGCAGCTCGAGCGCGCGGTGTCCGATATCGTGGCGACTTATCAGTAGGCTTTACGCCGAGGCCGACGTCAGTTTCGCGCAAACTCCGTCGGAGCCAAATTGCACTCCCGGAAATGATAGGCGATTTCGTCAAGCGCGCGCTGCTCCCATTCCTGGGCTTGCGCAAGCCAGAACACCCGGCGCTCGAAATCAAGCGCGGCGCGCTCCCGGCACAGGGATTCTTGACTGCGAATTTCGACCAGCCTGATCATGCACTCCACTCCTGCCGTGTGAAGCCGTTCCCGCGAATCAGCGTAGCAGCATCTCGAGCGTTTCGTCTCATGATTTGCATGCATATTGCGACGCGGAATGGGACAGCAGCGCTTCCCGTGCAGCGCGGCATCTCCGCGCGACATCAAGCCCGCTTCATCAATATGTGATCGAGGCCCCGGGAAGATATTCGTGATCGAGCGATCTTAATTCTTGTGGCGCAACGACATGCGGCAATTTGTGAAGAGGAGTTCTAAACACCTCACCGAATTCCCGACTCATTGTCGTCGCACGGTCTTCACGCAGCGCCGCTAACAGGGTGAGCGAACGGTACTATCGCTTGAGGCAACATGAGCAACGACATCGACTTCGATCTTTCGCCGGACCAATGGAAAGTTCTGAAAGCGCTCCGCAATCCGCCGTCGCGCGGTCGCCTCACGAAGACTCATGTTGTCGAAGGCCTTATCAAGCTCGGCCTTGTCGCGATCAGGGACGGCGTTCCCGAGATGACATTGACAGGACGCAAGGTACTGGTGCGCGGATCATGCCGCCTGCTGGATCTCGTGGCGTGATATCGCGCGTGCAACGACGCGGCGCGAGGACGGCAAGCAAGCGGATGCGGGAGCTGATCAGGAACGGGTTTGGCGGGCTGAACAAATGATGGTTTCGGGGTCGAGAACGTCGGGATAGAACCAGGCGAAGTCGCGCGGATAGTACGCGGAGGCGTGCGGCGCGCCCGTGACGAGGAATGCTTCGGTCACCGCAAAGGCGCTGTCCATCGAGTGCCGGTAAAGGTCCTCGATGGCCGTGAACGGATGATGTGACTTTCGCAGGAATCGATCGCCGAGAAAATTCACGGCCTGAAGCGCGTTGGCGACGAAGGTCGCCGCCCGACCCTGATAAAATCGGTTCTCGCGACGGGATGGAAAAGAGATGTCGCTGTTCATATGCGGCGTGGAATGGTGTCTCGTGGTGGCGGCGGTAGGCCGTCACGCTTCCGGACCTGCCTGATTCGTGTCTCTATCCCGTGACTTGCGGCCTCAACTTACCCTTCCCGCGGCTGAAAATTCTCAATCACCCGCAGCAACACCCGCGCGCCGGCGTCGGCATCGGCGGGCTCGACATGCTCGTCCGGGTGATGGCTGATACCGCCGCGGCAGCGGACGAAGATCATGCCGACATCGGCAATGTCGATCATGGCCATGCCGTCGTGCCCCGCCCCGCTCGGGAGCTCGAACACGGAAAACCCTTCAGCATGGATCGCCTGCGCGATCTGGCCCTTGAGCCAGGGCGCGCAAGGCGCGGTGCGGTTCTCGTGGGTGACGTCGAGCTGAAGCGTCAGTTGGCGGCGCTTTGCGATCGCTTCGATCTGCCGGACGACATCGGCGACCGCGCGCTTGCGGTGCATGTCCATCGGCGCGCGCATGTCGATGGTGAAGGACACCTCGCCCGGAATGACGTTGGTCGCGCCGGGCCTCGCCTGAATGTAGCCGACAGTGCCGACCAGGCCGCTCGCGTCGGTCCGGCAGAATTGCTCGATCGCGCCGATGCATTCGGCAGCACCAGTGAGCGCGTCACGGCGCAGCGCCATCGGCACGGTGCCCGCGTGACCGGCCATGCCGGTCAGGCGCGCGGCAAGCCGTGTCGCGCCCGCAATCGCGGTGACGACACCGACGGGCAGGTTTTGCGCTTCCAGCACGGGCCCCTGCTCGATGTGCAGCTCGAGATAGGCGAGCAGTTCGCGCCGCGCCCGCGCAGCCGCGCCGATGTGATCGGGATCGAGCCCGAACGAAACGAGCGCATCGCGCATCGACACGCCATCGCGGTCGCGTGTATTCAGAACATTCTCGTCAAATGTGCCGGCGACCGCACGGCTGCCGAGCAAGGTCGAAGCGAAGCGCACCCCCTCCTCATCCGCGAAACCGACGATTTCGATCGCGAACGGCAGGCGCCTGCCGCGGCGGTTGAGATCGGCGACGCAGGCGATCGCAGTGATTACGCCCAGCGGCCCGTCCCATTTGCCGGCATCGCGCACGGTGTCGTAGTGCGAGCCAAGCATCAGGCAAGGCGCGCCCGACCGCTGCCCTTCGTAGCGCCCGCAGACATTGCCAATCGCGTCGAGACGCGCACTCATGCCCGCCTCGCGCATCCAGCTTAGGATCAGATCCGCGGCCTTGCGCAGCTCGCTGGTCAGATAGATGCGGGTAAGTTTGTCGCTTTCTTCCGAGATCGCGGCGAGCTCGTTGATCCCTCGCACGATCGCTTCGCCGAGCGATGCATTCTGAACGGCGTTACCAGCAGCCATCTCGGCGAGCTTTCCATCTCTTGGGACCCGCGGCAGCGGCGGTCCTGGCGGCAATCGATACAAGTTCGGTGCCAGCGAAATCACGGGCGCGGTCCCGATCCGCGCGTGGGTAGCATGAATGAGGGTAGCCGGCAGGGCGTAGCTCCCGTCGTGCACACGCGCGAGCTGATCGGTCTGCTTAACTCCATTGCATACAACAGACAGATATTGCCTATAAAATAATCTGCCGATTTCCTCGGCAAGATCCTTAAAATTAAAAAATGTTATATTTTTCCATAGCTTACGATAATTTGCCCGCTTCCCGGCCTCTGGCATGAAGCTTGCGACATCTTGTTCCGGGCTCCGCCAAACCGGCGCAGCCGCGAGATCGAGGCGGTCAATCCGCCAGGGGGAGCAGGCAATGGAATTTGGCAGGATCTCACGACGTCATTTGTTGCAGGGCGGTGCGGCCCTCACCCTCGGCGCGGCGGCAGGCATCCGCCCGGCCTTCGCGGCCGAGACGACCATCGGCTTCATCTATGTCGGCTCGCGCGACGACTATGGCTACAACCAGGCGCATGCCCAGGGCGCTGCGGCATTGAAGAAGATTCCCGGCCTCAAGGTCGTGGAAGAAGAGAAGGTGCCTGAGACCGACGCGGTCGAGAAGACGCTCGAGTCCATGATCAATCTCGACGGTGCCACCCTGCTCTTCCCGACCTCGTTCGGCTACTACAACCCGCACACGGTCAAGATGGCCAACAAGTTCCCGAAGCTTCGCTTCGAGCACTGCGGCGGCCTCTGGAGCGACAAGGACCCGAAGAACGCCGGCAGCTATTTCGGCTATATCGACGAAGCCCAGTACATCTCGGGCATCATCGCCGGCTATAGCTCCAAGAGCGGAAAGCTCGGCTTCGTCGCCGCAAAACCGATCCCGCAGGTGCTGCGCAACATCAACGCCTTCGCACTCGGCGCCAGGCTCGCCAACCCAAAGGCGACGACGCAGGTGATCTTTACCGGCGACTGGTCGATGCCGGTCAAGGAAGCCGAAGCCACCAACAGCCTGATCGACCAGGGCGTCGACGTACTGACCTGCCACGTCGACGGTCCCAAGACCATGGTCGAGAACGCCGCGCGCCGCGGCGCCATGGTCTGCGGCTACCACGTCAACCAGTCGCCGCTCGCGCCGAAGGCCTACCTGACCGGCGCCGAGTGGAACTGGGAGGCGCTCTATCCGAAGTTCGTCAAGATGATCGCCGCCGGCGAGAGCATCCCGAACTTCTATCGCGGCGGCCTCAAGGAAGAGATCGTCAAGACCTCGCCCTATGGCGAAGCGGTCTCCGCCGAAGCGCGCAAGCACGCCGACGAGGTCAAGGCCAAGTTCTTGTCCGGCGACGGCTACGCCATCTTCAAGGGAGGCCTGGTCGATAACAAGGGCAAGACGGTGATCGCGGCCGGCACCGATCGCGGCCAGAAGGATCCCGAGCTCGAGAAGATGGACTATCTCGTGGAGGGCGTAATCGGAGCGACTTCGTGACAGCGGAGGCGGCGGATCCTGCTGAAGCGGTCGGGACTGTTGCCCCGGCCGCCGATCCGGGATTCCTCCAACGTCACGGCGGAGCGATCGAATATGTCCTGATCCCGGGCGCGGCGCTGGCCGGCGCGCTCGCGGTCTTCGGCATCTTCGTCGCGATGTTCGGCAAGAACCCGCTCGACCTCTATTTCTACATGTACTACGGCGCGTTCGGTACCTGGTTCTCATGGCAGAACACGCTGACGCGCGCGGCGCCGCTGATCCTCACCGCGCTCTGCACGGCGCTTCCCGCGCAGCTCGGCATGGTCATCATCGGCGGCGAAGGCGCGCTGCTGATTGGCGCACTGTCGGCAACCAGCGCCGCGCTCGCGCTCCAGGGCCTGCCGCCGCTCATCGTGCAGATCGCCATGGTCATCGGCGGCGTCATCGGCGGTGGCTTGTGGATCATGCTGGCGGGCGCGCTACGGCAGTACCGCGGCGTCAACGAGACCATCTCGAGCCTGCTGCTCGTTTACATCGCGCTCGCGGTCCTCAACCATCTCGTCGAAGGCGCGATGCGCGACCCCGCCAGCCTCAACAAGCCCTCGACCCGCGAGATCGGCGCGGCCAACATGATCGGCTCCATTCCCGGCACCGACGTGCATTGGGGCCTCGTGTTCGGCCTGATCGCCGCGGTCGCCGCCTACATCCTGATCTATCACACCGTGTTCGGCTTCGCCGCGCGCGTCGCCGGCGGCAACATCCGCGCGGCGAAGATCGTCGGCCTCAATGTCAGCAAGCTGATCCTGACTATCTGCTTCCTCGCCGGCGGCGCCGCGGGCCTTGCCGGCATGGTCGAGGTCGCCGCCGTGCAGGGACGCGCCAACGCCAATCTCGCCGCGGGCTACGGCTTCACCGGGATTCTTGTCGCCTTCCTGGCGCGGCAAAATCCGCTCGCCATTATCCCCGTCGCGATCCTGCTCGGTGGCATCAGCGCCAGCGGCGGGCTGTTGCAGCGCCGCCTCGGATTGCCGGATGCGTCCGTGCTGGTGCTGCAAGGCATCATCTTCGTCTTCGTGCTGGCCAGCGATGCGCTCTACGGCCGCATTGGGTTTCTGAAGGGAAAGTCCTGAGATGGCAGACGGCTCGATCGGACTCTGGACCGTCCCGCTCGCCGTGCTCGGCGGCGCCATTCGCGTTTCGACGCCGTTCCTGTTCGTGAGCCTCGGGGAATGCATCACCGAGCGCTCCGGCCGCATCAATCTCGGCCTTGAGGGCACGCTGGTGATGGGTGCGATGAGCGCCTATGGCATTTCCTACCTCACGGGATCGCCGTGGCTGGGTGTGCTCGCCGCCGGCATCACCGGCGCATTGCTGGGAGCATTGCACGCCGGCATCTGCTCGCTGCCGCGCGTCAACGACATTGCCGTCGGCATCGCCTTGATGCTGTTCGGCACCGGGCTCGCCTTCTATCTCGGCAAGCCGCTGATCGAACCGACCGCGCCGCGGCTGCCAGCGATCGATTTCGGCTGGTGGAGCGATATCCCGCAGCTTCGCGCCGCGCTCCGCATCAATGTGATGTTCCTGATCGGCGTGGCGCTGGCTCCGATCCTATACTGGGCCTTCCGCACCACGCGCTGGGGTCTGTTGATCCGCACCGCCGGCGAAAGCTCGGATGCCGCACGTGCCATGGGCTACTCGGTGCTGCTGATCCGCCTGCGCGCGACGATGGTCGGCGGTTTCCTCGCCGGCATCGGCGGTTCGTTCCTGTCGCTGTTCTATCCCGGAAGCTGGAACGAGGGCCTGTCCTCGGGCCAGGGCATCACGGCCGTGGCGCTCGTGATCTTCGCGCGGTGGGACCCCTTGCTGTGTCTCTGGGCCTCGCTCGCCTTCGGCGGCGCCGCGGCGCTGGGACCGGCGTTGCAATCGGTCGGCGTCACCTCCGGCTATCACCTCTTCAACGCAGCACCCTACATCCTGACGCTGGCGATCATGATCATCACCTGCTCGCCGAAGCGAACGCTGACCGGAGCTCCGGCCGAATTGTCGATCACCCGCTAGGAAGCGAAATCATGCCCGAGCGCTCCATCAAGTCCGAGCCCTATGCCTGGCCGTACAACGGCGATCTCCGCCCCGAGAACACCGCGCTCATCATCATCGACATGCAGACCGATTTCTGCGGCATCGGCGGTTATGTCGACAAGATGGGCTATGATCTCTCACTGACGC
Source organism: Bradyrhizobium sp. 197 (assembly GCF_023073375.1). NCBI lineage: Bacteria > Pseudomonadati > Pseudomonadota > Alphaproteobacteria > Hyphomicrobiales > Nitrobacteraceae > Bradyrhizobium > Bradyrhizobium sp. 197. Next base: position 214,180 of record NZ_JADPJJ010000055.1, read on the forward strand.
GGGCGCCGATCGAGCCGATCAAGAAGCTGCTCGCGGCGATGCGTGCCCAAGGCTTTCACATCATCCATACACGCGAAGGCCATCGTCCCGATCTCTCTGATCTTCCCGCCAACAAGCGCTGGCGCTCGCGCCAGATCGGCGCCGGCATCGGCGATCCCGGCCCGTGCGGCCGCATCCTGGTACGCGGTGAGCCCGGCTGGGACATCATCCCGGAGCTTGCGCCCCTCCCCGGAGAACCCATCATCGACAAGCCCGGCAAGGGCTCGTTCTGCGCCACCGACCTGGAGCTGATCCTGCGCGTGCGCGGCATCGAGAATATCGTGCTGACAGGGATTACCACCGACGTCTGCGTTCACACCACCATGCGCGAGGCCAACGACCGCGGCTTCGAATGCGTGCTGCTGCACGATTGCTGCGGTGCGACCGACAGGAGCAACCACGAGCACGCGCTGAAGATGATCAAGATGCAGGGCGGCGTGTTTGGCGCGGTCTCGACGTCAGACGCCTTCATAGGAGCGATTTCGTGATCATCGGCGAAACGCCACCGCCGTCAGGCGCCTTCGGTGTCGACGCAATCGCCATGACCATGCGCTTCGGTGATTTCCTGGCGCTGGACAATGTCGCGCTGAAGGTCCGGCCGGGTTCGTTCCATGCGCTGCTGGGCGAGAACGGCGCCGGCAAGTCGACGCTCGTCAAATGCATCATGGGTTACTATCACGCCACCGAGGGCGACATCCTCGTCGGGGGGCGCGAGCAGGCGATCGGCAATCCGAAGGACGCCCACGCGCTCGGCCTCGGCATGGTCTACCAGCATTTTACGCTGGTGCCGGCGATGACGGTCGCCGAAAATCTGGTGCTGGCGCGCGACGACGTACCGGCCGTGGTGAACTGGCCGAAGGAAATGAAGGAGCTCGAGGCCTTTCTGGCCCGCATGCCGTTCAAGGTACCGCTCGGCGCAAAAGTCTCCGCCATCTCTGCCGGCGAGCGCCAAAAATGCGAGATCCTCAAGCAGCTCTACCTGAAGCGCCGCTTCCTGATCCTGGACGAGCCGACCTCAGTGCTGACGCCCGCGGAAGCCGATGAAGTGCTCGGCATGCTTCGCGACATGGTCGTCAAGGGCGAGCTGACCATCCTGATGATCACGCACAAGTTCCGCGAGGTCATGGCCTTCGCCGACGACGTCACGATCCTGCGTCGCGGCAAGCTTGCCGGAGCGGGCAAGGTTTCCGAGCTGACGCCGGACGCGATGGCGCGCACCATGATCGGCGCCGAGGAGCTGACGATACAGCCGCCGCGCAGTGGCGAGGCCGGCAAGGCGAGGCTGGAGCTGGCGGAGCTGCGCGCGCTCGACGACGCCGGCGCCATCGCTGTGCACGACGTCTCGCTCACGGTCCGTGCCGGCGAGATCGTCGGCATCGCCGGCGTCTCCGGCAACGGCCAGCGCCAGCTGGTCGAGGTGCTGGCCGGGCAGCGCGAAGCCGAGAGTGGCGAGATCCGCGTCGCCGGCGATCCCTATCATGCCAGCCGCGAGGAGATGCGCCGCCACAAGATGTCGCTCCTGCCCGAGGAGCCGCTGAAGAACGCCTGCGTCTGCGGCATGAGCGTCGCCGACAACATCGCTTTTCGCGAGTTCGACCGCGCGCCGTTCGCCAGCGGCGGCTGGTGGCTTAACCGCGGCGCCTTTCGCGACGACGCCGGGAAGAAGATAGCCCAGTACAAGATCAAGACCCGCACGCCGGAGACGCCGATCTCGGCGCTGTCGGGCGGCAACGTCCAGCGCGCCGTGCTGGCCCGCGAGCTCGGCAGCAAGGTCGAAGTACTGATAGCGGCCAATCCCTGTTTCGGGCTCGACTTCGCCGCGGTGGCGCAGATCCATGCCGAGATCATGGCCGCGCGCAATCGCGGCGCCGCTGTGCTGCTGGTCAGCGAGGATCTCGACGAACTGCTGGAACTCTCCGACCGGCTGGTGGTGATGTTCCACGGCGAATTCGTGTATGAAGCACGGACCAGCGAGGCCGATCTCACCGTAGTCGGCCGACACATGGCGGGGCATTGACCAGGGAAGAGCGATGAGCGGCGCATCCGAGCGCGACGAACACTTCCTCCGCCTTTCGTTTGCGGTCGCCCGCCGTTCCCTCACCCATGGCAACCATCCCTTCGGTTGCATCGTCGTCGATGCCGAAGGCAAGGTGCTGATAGAGGCCGAGAACGGCTACATGCCGGATCACGATGGCACCGCGCATGCCGAGCGTCTCGCGGCGACGCAGGCCTGCCGTACGCTCGGCCGCGAGGTGCTGGCGAAGGCCACGCTCTACTCCTCCGCAGAGCCCTGTGCGATGTGCGCCGGCGCGATCTACTGGGCCGGCATCAGCCGTGTGGTCTATGGCCTCAGCGAGCACCGCCTGCGCGGCATCACCGGCGATCATCCGGAGAACCCGACACTCGACCTGCCCTGCCGCGAGGTCTTTGCCAGCGGGCAACGGCCGACGGAGGTTGTGGGGCCACTGCTCGAAGACGAGGCCGAAGCGCTGCACGACGGCGTGTGGAAGTAGCAAACAAGAGTTCAACTCCGTTGGGTAGGTTACGCCAGCGGACTGCGCTTCGCGCAGCAACGTGCTCATCTACCTACTTTCCTTATCCACAAACGAAGATGACGCCGCGGAGGTTTGACGCGGCATCATCGTCGTTCAGCCGAAGAGTGTCAGGTGGCTAGAACTTCACAGTGACACCGGAGTAGAGCGAGGACTCGGTGCAGGACCCGGTGCTCACCTTTGCCCCGCCGGCCAGGGTGGTGCAGGCCACGGCGTTGTTGTGATCGAGGCCGAACTTGTTCTGCCAGTAGCGGTAGGCGACCCAAACGTCCACGAAGTGCGAATACTTCTCACCCCAGACTGCCTTCGAGGCATCGAGGGTCAGGCGGATCGGCTCGGAGTTGAACTCGACCTTGGTGGGATAGACGCCGTTGGCGACGCTGGCGGGAAGCGGCTCGGTGTCTGTTCCCTTCTTGCCGTACCAGCCGGCGCGGCCGCTGATCGAGAAATACTGCATGTTCGGCGGCAGGAAGCCGAGGTCCATATAATAATTGGTCTCGATCGCCCAGGTTGGCTTGAACGACGTGTTGCCGTCGGCAATACACGGCGCGGACCAACCGGCGCCGCACTGCGAGAAGGAGTTGTGGTTGGCAAACTCCCAGTACACCAGCGGCGCTACGTTGAAATAGCCCTTGTAGGGAAGGTCGAAAGCGAACTGCAGACCGGCGACGACGTCGCGCTTGGCGGCGCCGAAATACCGGTTCTCCGTGTTGGCATCCATGCCAACCTCGAACGAGATGTTGTGCAGCGGTCCCTGCGTGAAGGCCTTGGTGTTGAATATCTCGTTCCAACCGAAGGTCGAGCGGAAAAGGCCATAGATTTCTGTCGCGCCGGCACAGCTCGCCGGCGTCGCTGCGAAGCCTGCAGCCGGCGAAACGATCACGCCTGTGGCGGTGCAGGGGGCGGCCGGATCGTTGTGGTCCGACTTGAACATCGAGATGGTGAAGAAGTTGGTGCCGTAAGCCCAGGCATCGAAGTGGGTGAAGGAGTAGACCTGCTTCGTCGTCTTGGCGTTGATCACGCCGTTGATGTTGGTGAACGCACCGGGCTGCGAGGCGTTGAAAATGTAGGAGAAGGTGACGCGGTCGTCGATCACCAGGAAGAACGGGAGGTCCGCCGCCTTCTTGGCAGCCTTGACCGGCAGATCCGCTGCCTGAGCCAGGCCACCGGTAGCGAGCGTGGCAAGTGACAGCGCCCCTGCTGCAATTGCCTTGAAACGAAACGACATCCTGAATACCCCCAAATTTGGACACGTAAAAATGAGCGTCCCTTGGTGCGACACTTGCGCCGATCTCCCGGAGTGAGAAGCCTCAACTTGTTTCAAGGCATGCCGCTTGTTTGCCCAGGAGGCTGCGTTTCACCGGCGGATTTGGAGGGCCAATCTCACCGCCACGCGGTCAGGCGAGAGCGGCCATTGCCGGAAATTCCCATTTGATTTCGCTCGCCTTTCATGTCGAGCGGACAAGGCAGACACGATGGCCGGGAGCTACTGTCGCGGTGTTCGCAAATGCATACGCGTGATGACGCGTCTCTGCTCAAGTTCACGTCAAGCCTGCATAGCGGGTTCCGATTTGGTTTGATCCGTCACAAATTTGCAACAGACGTCACACGCGAGCCGGCGCTGCAAAGGCTGTTCGGGAAGCATTTGAGGTCGATCGCCGCCCGGCGAAAGCAGCGGCTCGCCGACACCACCTGCCTGCCGAAGCGTTGAGCAAGGGATGACGCTTTTTCACACCTTACGCGACGGTTCAAACTAGCCCACTATTGAGGCACTTCACCCCGTGCAAGCGCATCAGCGAATGTTGGATCCAACGACTAACGGCCTGCATTCCGGCGAAACCCCGCTCCTCAGGACGATCGGGCTTACCAAGCGCTATGGGGATTTCCTCGCCAACGATGCCATCGACATCGATATCTGGCCGAAAGAGATCCACGCGCTGCTGGGCGAGAACGGCGCCGGCAAGTCGACGCTGGTCAAGGCGATCTACGGGCTGATCCAGCCCAGCGCCGGCGATATTTTCTGGAACGGCAAGCCGATCGCGCTGACCGGTCCCTCGGAAGCTCGCAGTCGCGGCATCGGCATGGTGTTCCAGCATTTCTCGCTGTTCGACAATCTCACCGTCGCCGAGAACGTCGCGCTCGGCCTCGATGGGAGAGAGTCTTTCAAGGACATCTCGGCACGGCTTGAGCAGGTGTCGAAGACTTATGGTCTGCAGCTCGATCCCAAACGCGAGGTCTGGCAATTGTCGGTCGGCGAACGCCAGCGCATCGAGATTGTCCGCGCGCTGATGCAGGATCCGCAATTCCTGATCCTGGACGAACCCACCGCGGTGCTGACCCCGCAGGAAGCCGACCAGCTCTTCATCGTGCTGGAGCGGCTCAAGGCCGAAGGCCGCGCCATCCTCTACATCAGCCACAAGCTCGAAGAGGTGAAGCGCCTGTGCGACACCGCGACGATCCTGCGCGGCGGCAAGAAGGTCGAGACGTGCAATCCCAGGCTTGAGACCGCCGCATCGCTCGCGCGCATGATGGTCGGCGGCGAGGTCAAGCAAGTGAAAGCGGCCGCCGGCCGGCAGACCACCGTGCCGCGCCTCGTCGTCAACGACCTCACGCTCGCTCCTGTCGAGGCGCATGGCGTGCGGCTCGAGCATATCTCGTTCGAGCTGAAGGGTGGCGAAATCCTCGGCATTGCCGGCGTCGCGGGCAACGGCCAGGACGAATTGTTCGCTGCACTGTCCGGCGAGCGCTTGTCGAGGGACCCCGGCACGATCGTGATCGAAGGCCTTGCTGCCGGCCACCTCTCGATCACGCAGCGCCGCAAGCTCGGCGCGGCTTTCGTTCCCGAAGAGCGGCTCGGCCACGGCACTGCGCCGCGCATGAAGCTTTCGGAGAACGCGCTGCTCACCGGGCACGCCGCCAGCGGTATGGTCCATCACGGCTTCATCGACACCGCCGCGACGCTGAAGACCGTCGATCGCACGACCGAGACGTTCGACGTTCGCAAGGCCAAACGCGATCCGGAAGCCGCGAGCCTCTCCGGCGGCAATCTGCAAAAGTTCATCGTGGGACGCGAGATTCTGCGCAACCCCGCGGTGCTGGTGGTGAGCCAGCCGACCTGGGGCGTCGACGCCGGCGCTGCCGCCGTCATTCGCCAGGCGCTGCTTGATCTTGCAACCGCCGGCGCCGCCGTGCTCGTCACCAGTCAGGACCTCGACGAGCTCGCGGAAATCGCCGACCGCATTGCCGTGATGTTCCACGGCCATCTGTCCGCCCCGCTCGCCACCAGCGAGGCGACCCGCGAAAAACTCGGGCTGTTGATGGGCGGCAGCACGCTGGAGCCGAAGGAGGACGTGCATGCAGTTGGTGCTTGAGAAGCGCGCGGAACGCTCCAACACGATCGCACTGATCTCTCCGCTGATCGCGATCGGCCTCACGATCGTGACGATGGTCATCCTGTTCGCGATCCTCGGCAAGAATCCGCTGCTCGCCCTGCACGCCTATTTCATCGCGCCTTTGACCGACAGCTATTCGCTCCAGGAAATCGCGGTGAAGGCGACGCCGCTGGTGATGATCGCGATCGGGCTGTCGCTCTGCTATCTCGCCAACGCCTGGAACATCGGCGCCGAAGGGCAGTTCCTGATCGGCGCGGTCGCCGGAAGCTGGATTGCAGTGAAGACGCAAGGCACCGACGCCGGCGCCTGGGTGCTGCCGGTCATGCTTGTGCTCGCCGCCGCAGCGGGCGCGCTCTACGCGCTGATCCCGGCGATCTGCAAGGTGAAGTTCGGCGCCAGCGAAATCCTGACCAGCCTGATGCTGGTCTATGTCGCCGACCTCTTCCTCGATTATCTCGTGCGCGGGCCATGGCGCGATCCGCACGGTTTCAACTTCCCGACTACGGCCGAGTTCGATCCGGTCGCAGCGGTGCCGCTGCTGATCGAAGGCGGCCGGCTGCATCTCGGCTCCATCGTCGCGCTGTTGGTCGTCGCGGCAGCGGCCATATTGCTCGGACGCACCATCAAGGGATTCGAGATTCGCGTGGTCGGTGCAGCGCCCCGCGCCGCGCGGTTCGGCGGCTTCAATTCCAATCAGTTGGTCATCCTGACTTTCGCGGTGTCCGGCGCGCTCGCGGGCCTCGCCGGTATCATCGAGGTCGCAGGACCGGTCGGCCATCTTCAGCCCGGTATCTCGCCGGGCTACGGTTTTACCGCGATCATCGTTGCCTTCCTCGGCCGATTGAACCCGCTTGGAATATTAATTGCAGGCCTTTTTCTTGCGTTGACCTTTATCGGCGGCGAGCAGGCACAGATCACAATGAAGATTCCGTTGGACGTCACCAAGGTTTTCCAGGGCATCCTGCTGTTCTACGTGCTCGCCTGCGATTCCCTCATTCTATACCGCTTCAAGCTGGTGTTCCCGAACCGACAGGTGGCTCGTGGAGCTGGTTGAAGCCATCATCCTCGCGGTGCTCGCCGCCTCAACGCCGCTTTTGATCGCGGCGACCGGCGAGCTCGTGACTGAACGGTCCGGCGTGCTCAATCTCGGGGTCGAAGGCATGATGATCGTTGGCGCCGCATGTGGCTTTGCAGGTGCGTGGCTGACCGGCTCGATATTCATTGGCGCACTGTTCGGCATCGTCGCCGGCACGATGATGTCGCTGGTCTTCGCGCTGATGGCGCTCGGGCTTGCGGTCAACCAAGTTGCGACAGGTCTCGCACTGACCATCCTCGGCGTCGGTCTGTCCGGCCTAATCGGCGCTGGCTTCGTCGGCGAGCGCATCACGCCGGCAGTGCATCTCTACGTCCTCGGTTTGACCGACATCCCGCTGATCGGCCGCGTGCTGTTCGGCGAGGACGCCTTCATCTATTTCTCGTTGGCGCTGGTCGTCGGCGTCTGGTGGTTCCTGTACCGCACGCGACCCGGCTTGATCCTGCGCGCCTGCGGCGACAACCACGTCTCCGCGCATGCGCTCGGCTATCCCGTGCTGCGCATTCGTACCTTGGCCGTGATGTTCGGCGGCGCCTGCGCCGGACTTGCCGGCGCTTATCTACCGCTCGCCTATACGCCCTTCTTCATTCCCGGCATGACCGCAGGCCGCGGCTGGATCGCGCTGGCGCTGGTGGTGTTCTCGTCCTGGCGGCCCGGCCGACTCGTGGTCGGCGCCTACCTGTTCGGCGCGGTGACGATCCTGCAACTGCACGCGCAGGGTTGGGGCGTCGGCATTCCCTCGCAGTTCATGTCGGCGCTGCCATACCTTGCGACCGTCATCGTGCTGGTCCTGCTCTCCCGCGCGCGCACCGGCGGATCGACCGCGCCGGCCGCACTCGGCACCGTGTTCGTGCCTGACCGCTAGCGTTTCATTTCTGCCGCGTGCGCGATGGGGCGCGGACGTTGCGGATCGTGACTTTCCCCTGATGTTTGGAGATTGATGATGAGGAAATCACTTCTTGCGCTGGCTGCCGGGCTTTTGCTCGCCGGAAGCGTCAGCGCAGCCTCCGCCGCCGACAAGCTGAAAGTCGGCTTTATCTATTTGGGTCCGATCGGAGACCTCGGCTGGACCTATCAGCATGAGCTGGCACGCCAGGCGCTGGTGAAGGAGCTCGGCGACAAGATCGAGACCACCTTTCTCGAAAACGTGCCTGAAGGTCCCGACGCCGAGCGGGCCATCGAGCAGCTTGTCCGCGCCGGCAACAAGCTGATCTTCACGACGTCGTTCGGCTATATGGATCCGACGCTGAAGGTCGCGAAGAAATACCCGAACGTGCATTTCGAGCACTCTACCGGCTACAAGCGCAATCCGAACATGTCGACCTACTCGGCCAAATGGTACCAGGGCCGCTACATCCAGGGCCTGATCGCGGCCAAGATGTCGAAGTCCGGCGTGCTCGGCTATATCGGCTCGTTCCCGATTCCGGAGGTCGTCTCTGGCATCAATGCGACGATCCTGGCGGCGCAGACCATCAACCCGAACATCAAGGTGAAGATCATCTGGGCCAACACCTGGTTCGATCCGGGCAAGGAGGCGGACGCTGCCAAGGCGCTGATCGACCAGGGCGCTGATGTCATCATGCAGCACACGGATTCGCCGGCGGCGATGCAGATCGCCAGCGAACGCGGCAAGCTCGCCTTCGGCCAGGATTCCGAGATGATCAAGTTCGGGCCGAAGACCCAGCTGACCTCGATCCTCGACACCTGGGGTCCCTACTACATCGCCCGCGTCAAGGCGGAACTCGACGGCACCTGGAAATCCGAGGACACCTGGGGCGGCCTCGACAGCCACATGTTCGCGATGGCGCCCTACACCAACATGCCCGACGACGTGAAGAAGATCGCCGAGGATGCCCAGGCCGCGATCACCGCGGGCAAGCTGCATCCGTTCAAATGCCCGGTCGTTGGGCAGGACGGCAAGCCGGTCGAGTGCAAGGGTGGCGCAAATCTCGACGACGGCCAGATCCTCGGCATGAATTTCTACGTCAAGGGCATCGACGACAAGCTGCCGGGCAAGTAGCACGCTTCTTGCATGGCCTAAATCACCTGCTCCTCCCGGAGGAGGTTCGGAGGGGGTGGCCAGAAGCACCCGGCACTTGTGGTCGCCCCCTCTTTTTATTTTCGCCGGGATATTATCCCGCCTGCATCTTCCGCGCCGCCGAACTGTGGCGGCGGATGAGGTCAGGGACGTCCAGCCCCGGGATCGCGCCGTCGATCACGGCCCATTTTCCCGCCACCATCACCCGGTCGGCCCGATGCGCCCCGCACAGCACCAGTGCGGCCAGCGGATCGCCGTGGCCGGAGAAGCGCAATTCGTCGAGCCTGAACAACGCGAGATCGGCAGCCTTGCCGACCGCGATCTCGCCGAGTTCCGGCCGGCCGACGCAGGCCGCGGAGCCTTTGGTGGCCCAGCGCAGCGCATCCTTGTGGCTGACCTTCGTCACCCCGTAGCGCGCCCGTTGCAGCAGGAAGGCGGTCCGCACCTCCTGCATCAGGTTCGATCCATCGTTCGAGGCCGAGCCGTCGACACCGATGCCGATGCCGACACCGGCCTCCTCCATCTCGCAGACAGGGCAGCAGCCGGAGGCCAGAATCTGGTTGCTGCACGCGCAATGGCTGATGGTCGTCTTTGCCTTGCCGAGCCGCTTCATTTCCTCGGCGTTGAAGAAGATGCCATGAGCGAGCCACGTCCGCGCATTGAGCCAGCCGCATTGCTCGAGATAATCGAGCGGACGGCAACCATACATCTCCTGGCAGAATTTGTTCTCGTCCTCGGTTTCGGCGAGGTGGGTGTGCAGACGCACGTCGAGCTTGTCGGCGAGATCGGCGGTCGCGCGCATCAGGGACGTCGTCACCGAGAAGGGTGAGCACGGTGCGAGCGCGATCTGCACCATCGCATCCGCACCGCGCTGATGGTGCCTGGCGACCACGCGCGCGCTGTCCGCGAGGATGGTGTCCTCATCCTGCACGACGCTATCGGGCGGCAGGCCGCCGTCGCGCTGCGGCAGGTTCATCGAGCCGCGCGTGAGCAGCACCCGCACGCCGAGCCGTCTTGCGACTCCGACTTCGATATCGACGGCGTCTTCGAGTCCCGCCGGAAACACGTAGTGATGATCCGTCGTGGTGGTGCAGCCGGAGAGCAGAAGCTCCGACATCGCCACCGTGACAGCGAGCTCGAGCGCATCCGGCGTCAGCTTCGCCCATACCGGATAGAGCGCCTGGAGCCAGGGAAACAGCTCGCGGTCCATCGCCGCCGGCAGCGCCCGTGTCAGCGTCTGGTAAAAATGGTGATGCGTGTTGATGAGTCCCGGCAGCACGACGTGGTCGCCAGCATCGAACACCGCAACATCCGCGGTTGCGGGTACACCGCCGGCCGGCACGAGTTCGACGATCCGACCGTCCTTCACCACGACCCCGCGCTCGGCCCCGTCGGCCAGGATAGCCAGGGGATCCCTGATCCAGATCGGCTTTGCATCGCTCATGATCCCGCTCCTCCTCACATCCGTAGACGGCGGCCGCCCCATGCGGAAGCCGCCCGAACGTCTTCCAGCTAGCTACTTGTTGTTGCGACTTGGCTCCGGTCTTGCAAGACTCTGTTGCATGATTCACCGGGCGGAAGCGTTGGCGCAGCCATGGATTTGAATACCATCACGACAGTGGCCCATCCGCAAACGCGCGCCCAGCTGCCGATTTGGAGGGCAGGTGATGCTTGGCTCGCGGGCGGCACCTGGCTGTTCTCGGAGCCGCAGGTCCACCTGACTCGGCTCATCGATCTGGCCGACCTGAAATGGCCGGCACTGACCGTCACCGAGAGCCATCTCGGCATCGCCGCCACGTGCACCGTTGCGCAGCTCGATGGACTCGTCTGCCCACCCGGCTGGTTCGCTGCGGCGCTGATCAACCAGTGCTGCCGCGCCTTCCTTGCATCGTTCAAGATCTGGAAGACTGCAACCGTCGGCGGCAATCTCTGCATGTCGCTTCCGGCGGGACCGATGATCTCGCTCACCGCCGCGCTCGACGGGGTCTGCACCATCTGGAAGGCAGACGGAGGCGAACGGAAGATACAAGTCACCGAATTCGTCACCGGCAACCAGCGCAATCGTCTCGCGACAGGGGACCTGCTCCGGCAGATCGATATCCCGATTGCCGCGTTGAAGCGTCGCGCGGCCTTTCGCCAGATCTCGCTGGCGCCGGTCGGCCGCTCGGCGGCGCTTCTGATCGGCAGCCTGGATACCGACGGCACGCTGAAGCTCACGGTCACCGCATCGACGGTCCGACCGATCCAGCTGTCCTTTCCCAAGCTGCCCAACGCGAGCGCGCTCCGCGATGCGATCGAGCAACACATTACCGACGAGCTTTACCACACCGACATCCACGGCAAGCCGCTCTGGCGCAAGCACATGACACTACGGCTTGCCGAAGAGATCCGTGACGAACTCCTGGGAGCGGCACCATCATGAGCTTTGAGGTCAACGGCAAACCGTTTTCGCAAGCACCGCGCGCCGGCCAGTGCCTGCGCACGTTCCTGCGCGAGCTCGGCCATTTCGGCGTGAAGAAGGGCTGCGACGCCGGCGATTGCGGCGCTTGCACCGTGCTGCTCGACGGCGAGCCGGTGCATAGCTGCCTGATCCCGGCCTTCCGCGCCGAGGGGCGCGCCGTCACCACGATCGAAGGTCTCGGCGGGGACAGCGGCGCACATCCGATGCAGCAGGCCTTCCTCGATGCGCAAGGCTTTCAATGCGGCTTCTGCACCGCCGGCATGATCCTGACCTGTGCCTCGCTCAACCAGGCGCAGCGCACCGATCTGGGCGTGGCGCTGAAGGGCAATATCTGCCGCTGCACCGGCTATCGTTCGATCGAGGATGCGCTGCTCGGCAAGTCCAATGTCGATGAGAACGTCGAGGCCGGCGCCGCATTCGGCCGCAGCCTGCCGGCGCCAGCTGGCCCTGACGTCGTGCGCGGCAAGGCGCGCTACACGTTCGACACGCAGATTGACGGCCTGCTGCATATCAAGCTGCTCCGTTCACCGCACGCCCACGCGAAGATCGTCGCGATCGACAAGTCTGCGGCGCTGAGCATTCCCGGCGTGCACGCGGTGCTGACGCATGAGGATGCGCCTACGGTGCTGATCTCGACCGCGCGGCACGAGAGGGACTGGATGGATCCCGAGGACACCCGTATCCTCGACGACGTTGTTCGCTTCATCGGCCAGAAGGTCGCTGCCGTCGTCGCAGACAGCGAAGCCGCCGCCGAGGACGCTTGCCGCCGACTGAAGGTCGATTACGAGCTTCTGCCTGCGCTGATTGATCCTGAAAAGGCGATGGCGCCGGGTGCACCTGTCATTCATCCTGACCGCACCACCGCGAACCGGATCGCCGATGCCCAGCGCAACCTCGTTGCGGAGACGCATGGCGAATTCGGCGATGTCGCAGCTGCGCTCGCGACGTCCGCCGTCACTTACGAGGCTACCTTCCACAGTCACCGTGTGCAGCATGCCGCATTGGAGACCCATGGCGGCCTGGCCTGGCTCGATGCTTCGGGCGTGCTCAATGTTCGCACCTCGACGCAGGTGCCGTTCCTGACCCGGCGCGCGCTGTCCGATATCTTCGAGCTTCCCATCGACAAGGTCCGCGTGTTCTGCGAGCGCGTCGGCGGCGGCTTTGGCGGCAAGCAGGAGATGTTCGTCGAGGACATTCTGGCGCTCGCGGTGCTCAAGACCGGGCGGCCGGTGAAGCTGGAGCTCACCCGCGAGGAGCAATTCATCGCGACCTCGACGCGACATCCGATGCGGGTCCACATCAAGGCCGGTGCGGACGCGGACGGCAGGCTCACCGCGCTCCAGCTCAACGCCCTCTCCAACACCGGCGCCTACGGCAATCACGCCGGCCCCGTGATGTTCCACTCGCTGTCCGAGTCCATCGCCGTCTACAATTGCCCGAACAAGAAGGTCGACGGCTACGCGGTCTACACCAATACGGTGCCGGCAGGCGCGTTCCGCGGTTATGGCTTGCCGCAAACACTGATCGCGACCGAAGCCGCGATCGACGAGTTGGCAAGGCAGCTCGGCATCAGCCCCTACGAGATGCGCCGGCGCAACGTCGTCAAGCCCGGCGATCCCATGCTGTCGCCGCCACCGTCGGAATTTCACGACGTGCTCTATGGCTCCTATGGGCTCGACCAGTGCCTCGATCTCGTCGAGCGCGCGATGCGGGCCGATGGTCCCCAACCGGACCTGTCGCCGGAGTGGCTGATCGGCGACGGCCTCGCGCTGACCATGATCGACACGGCGCCCCCGGCCGGCCATCTCGCGGATGCCATGGTCGCACTCAACGACGACGCCGGCTTCGACCTCACGGTCGGCACCGCCGAGTTCGGCAACGGCACCAGCACCGTGCACCGGCAGATCGCGGCGACAACGCTTGCGACCACCGTCGACCGGATTCGCCTGCGCCAGTCCGACACCGCCCACGGTGGCCACGATACCGGCGCCTATGGCAGCGCCGGCATGTTCGTCGCCGGCAAGGCGACGCATGCGGCAGCCATGCAGCTTGCGACCGAGCTGAAGACGGCCGCCGCCGGCGCATGGCTCTGCGACGTCGGGAGCTGTACGCTCGAAAGCGAGGCCGTTGTCAGTGGCGTGCGGCGCATGGCCTTTGTGGAATTGGCAAAGCTCGCGCGCGAACGCGGCCAGCCTTTCGCCGGCACCGGCAATTCCAGCGGCACGCCGCGTTCGGTCGGCTTCAACGTGCAGGGCTTTCGCGTCGCCGTGAACAAGGGCACCGGCGAGCTCAAAATTCTCAGGAGCGTGCATGCGGCTGATGCCGGTGTCGTCGCCAATCCCATGCAGTGCCGCGGTCAGGTCGAAGGCGGGGTCGCGCAGGCGCTCGGTGCCGCGCTCTACGAGGAGATGGTGATCGACGCGGACGGCCGCGTCACCAACCCGAAATTCCGCGACTACCACCTGCCCTCCTTTGCCGACGTGCCGCGCACCGAGGTTTTCTTCGCCGAAACATCCGACATGGTCGGACCGTTGGGGGCGAAGTCGATGAGCGAGAGCCCGTACAATCCGGTCGCCGCCGCGCTCGGCAACGCGATTGCCGATGCCACCGGCATCCGCTTCACCGCGCCGCCCTTCAAGCCGGACCGGCTGTTTCCGGCGCTGCGCGAGAAGTTCGGTAATTAGCTGCCGCGATAGGTCGAATAGCTCCACGGCGTGACCAATAGCGGCACGTGATAGTGCCCCTCCGGCTCGCTGATCGCGAAGCGCAGCGGGATCTCGTCGAGGAACGGCGGATCGGCGAGCTGCACGTTGCGCTCGGCGTAATATTTGGCCACGCTGCATCGGAGTTCATAGCGGCCGATCGGCAACGGACGACCGCCGATCAGCGGCTGCTCGGTGCGGCCGTCCGCATTGGTGACGGTGCGCGCGATCACGCGGCTCTCGCCGAGCGCGGAGAGTTCAACGAGCTCCACCGGGATGCCCGGCGCGGGCTTGCCGACGTGATTGTCCAACACATGGGTCGACAGCAGGCCATGGACCCTGAGCTTGTCATTGGCTGCGACGAGTTGATCGAGCCGCAACGCCGAGATACGGCCAATCTCCTCGATCGCACGTCGCGTCTCGGTCTTGGCGATATTGCGCAACCGCGTCTCGAAGTCGGCCAGCACGGAATCTTTGGTGTGACGACGCACGCAGACGATATAGGGAATGCCGAACTTGTCACGATAGGCGTTGTTGACACGCTTGAACGCTGTGTATTCGGCCTCTGACAGCCGGTCGAGCCCGGCGCTGTTCTGCTCGTCGGTCGATTCCTCCGTGAGCCCCGCCGCGCGCTGGGTCTTGTTGGCGAGGTCCGGATGCGCCCGGATCAGCGCCAATTGCACGTCGGGCTCGGCACTCTGGATCGCCGCCATCAGCGCGGCGTGCAATTGGTTGATGCCGGCGAACGGCCGCTTCGCGGCGAGTTGCCCGGCGATCCACGGCGAATATTCGACGACGTTGGCAAGCGCGGCAACGAAACTGGCTTCATCGGCCGCATTGAGATCAGACAGCGAGATCTGCGACATCGCCCCCCTCACCCGATCTCAAATGCGTCGGCCGCAAGATGCGCGTGCTTGTCGTGCCAATGCTGTGCGATCTGCAACCGCGTCGGCACCCAGACGCGCTCGTGCCTGCCGATGTAGTCGAGGAAGCGGATCAGCCCCGCGGCGCGGCCGGGTCGGCCGGCGAGTCGACAGTGCAGGCCGACCGACATCATCTTCGGCGCGCTCTCGCCTTCGGCATAAAGTACGTCGAAGGCATCCTTCAGATAGGTGAAGAACTGCTCGGCTTCGGCAAAGCCCTGCGGGTTGATGAACCGCATATCGTTGGCGTCAAGCGTATAGGGGATGACGAGCTGCTTGCCGCTCGCGCCCTTGACCCAATAGGGCAGATCGTCGGCGTAGGAGTCGCAGAGATAGAGGAAGCCGCCCTCCTCCATCAACAGACGGTTGGTGTTGTTCGAGGAGCGCCCGGTGTACCAGCCGAGCGGCCGCGATCCAGTCGCCTCGGTGTGGACGCGGATCGCTTCCGCAATCTCCGCGCGCTCCTGCGCCTCGGTCATGTCCTTGTGCTCGATCCATTTCAGGCTGTGGCTGGCGATGTCCCAGCCCGCCTCCTTCATGGCAGCCACGATTTCCGGATTGCGCTTCAGCGCGGTAGCGACACCGAACACGGTGGTCGGCCATTTGCGCTCATTGAACATTCGCCACAGCCGCCAGAAGCCGGCGCGCGAGCCATACTCGAACATCGATTCGATATTGGCGTGGCGCTGGCCGGGCCAAGGCTGCGCGCCGAGCACGTCGGACAAAAACGCTTCCGAGGCGCGATCGCCGTGCAGAATGCTGTTCTCGCCGCCCTCCTCGAAATTGACGACGAACTGCACCGCGACCCGCGCATCACCGGGCCATTGCGGGTGCGGCGGGTTGCGGCCGTAACCGCGGAGATCGCGCGGGTAGCGGGCGTCAGTCACTCAGACTTCCTCGAAGCGGATCGGCAGAGCGCCCTTCCACAGCACGCTCTTGCCGAGCGTTGCCAGGTTCTCCAGGCCAGAGGTCAGCGTGATGAAATGATTGCCGGCGAGCTGGCCCATCTTGCTTGCGAAGCTCACGCCGCCATAGGCCATCAGGATCTCGGTCTCGCTGATGCCGCCGGGATAGAGGATGATCTGGCCGGGCGCGGGATAGCTGGTGTGGTTCTCGTAGCCGACCCCGAAATCGAGGTCGCCGAGCGGCATCCACACGCCCTCGCCGCTCCAGCGCACATGGATGATGTGGCTTTCGAACGGCAGCGCCTTGCGGAACGCGGCGACAGTTTTGGGCGCCAGCTGCTCCTCGAAACGGGCATCGAAGGTGAAGTCGCCGGCGCGGATAACGAGTTTGCTCATCTCATCTCTCTGGATCGGGGCGGTGGCCTCCCGGGATACTCTCACCGGAAACTCTTGGGCAAAAAGCATTCCATCGAGCTTCGCGCAAGGGGCGAGGCCGCATCACCTGCGGTCGTAGGACCAGCCGAAAACGCCGCTCCGCCGCGCCCCCAGCTCCGGCTCGGCGGCAGGCTGCGGCGCCTCCCTCAGTTCCGCCTGCGGTGGCGGGGGCGGCACCGGCAGATTCTCGCATTTCATCGAGTAGACCAGTTTGCCGTCCGCGGTACGCCCGATCGGCACGCAGGGGTCCGGATGCGCCGCCGAGGTTTTTGGGGTCAGCTTGACCTGCGCCACGGCCGGCGAGGCGAACAGGAGAAGGACCAGCAGATATCTCGACATCATTGTCGCCTAAAAACCCAATTGGCCGCATTGAACCGGATTGCTGCGGGCAAGTCCATCGGCGCCGCGAGCACGATTGCCGAATATTTAGCCGGGACCCGGTGCTCACTCTCATGTCCCGGACAAGCTGCAACGCCCGTTAGCGTTGCGGCGCGGAGCCGGGACCCAGAAGCTGCGAATTCTCTGCAGCATGGGCCCCGGCTCTGCAGCGCACCGCAAGGCGCTGCGCTGCGTCCGGGGCACGAGAGCGAAGTGTGGTGCACACTCTCTCAAGTCGTCTTTGCGAGCGCAGCGAAGCAATCCAGAGTCCCTCCGCGGTAAGACTCTGGATTGCTTCGCTGCGCTCGCAATGACGAAGTATGAGGCGGCAGCGCCACTCTTCCAGCTCGCATCCACTTCAATTGCAGACACACCTTCGCATCCTCGCGGCGCATTTCGCCCGAGCTTTGCTTGGTCGATCCACCCTCTTGTCCAGGAGGGCGCAGGGAAGGCCGGGTGCCGGCTGGCACCCGCGGTCCGCTGCGCGAAAGTGTAGCGCAAGGAAACCGCACAGCAGCATACAGGTGTAGCCAAATCACTCGGCCTTCCCTGCGCAGTGGCTTTACGGCGTATGCCGTGCTCTCCCGGGAGCCGAGTTCCTGTTGGCCTCCCTCGCCTTCACGAAAGTCGCGGACACCGCGCCGGTTGACGCAAGTGCCGCATCCGCAAAGGCTTGACCGTAGCAACGACGGCCAGGACCACACGGTTTTGCCGTACGCACGGCTCGCCATTTCGCCACAGGGTCCGACGGCGTTGTGCACGTTGCCATCGAAATACTGGCGAGACGAACCTGACAGCGCCGCTCGTCGACACGAAGCCTCGGGCTCACGGAGAGCAATCCGCCCTGCCCACGCCTCTCGCACCCGACGCTGTCGCGTCCACCGCAAGCCCGGCTCTACGACCACCACGACACATGGTCGCCCCTCAAGGGTGAGTCGGGATGGGCGACACATACGTCAAAACCGAATTTCGGTAAAGCGGAATCTTTTTCCCGGAGAGGATTGACGCCCCCGCGACACAGGTCGCGCAATGAGAGGCCTCGCGCAGAAGCAACAAGGGGCGGTGCAAAACACCGCCCCTTGGCGCGATAGAGATTGCGGCGAGGACAGGCGCCTAATACGGCTGATAATAGCCGCGCGGACCATAGTAGGGACCGCCGCCGTAATAGCCCTGGCCTCCGTAGTAAGGACCGGGGCCGTAATTATAGCGGTCCTCGTAGTACTCCTGGCGCCTGCTCTCTGCGATCGCGCCGCCGATCAGACCTGCCGCCACGCCCATGAAGGCGAGGCCTGCAGCGTTCGGGCCTCGACGATAATAGCGGTGGCGGCGAGCAGCGCTGAAATCGGTGGCAGCCGGAGCGGCCGGGCCCGCTGCAGCGGCCTTGGGCGCGGGCGAGGTGGCAGCCGAAGGCGTGATAGAGGCTGTAATCAGAACAAGACTTGCGAAAGCTGCCAACACAAGGTTGCGGCCGGCTGCAGAAATCATCGGTCCCTTATTCATCTTGACCTTCCTCTGTTCTCGCTCAAAGCGACATAATCAAACGAGATATAATGCGCAAACCACTGAAATGGTTTCCTGATCGCGGCAATCTGTCACGCTTTGAACGATTGTAAACCGACGACCAAATCCAGCTTGAACCATCCAACATGAGCGGATAATGAACAGCCGCGCCGTTTTTTTCGGTCGCCGTAAGCGTTTTACGTGAACCAACGCATCAACCGACGTCGTCGGGATCGATGCCATTTTCAGGTTCACCGTGACTGACCCGTCCTATTCCAAAGAGAAATCAGATGATTGCGGTTCGCAAACTGCCGGCGCGCTATGCGCCGATCGTGATGCCATTCGTGCTGTCCATCCTCATGACAGCCGTGGTGTCGGTCATTTCCACGCTTCGGAGCCTCGGCGCAACGGCGGCGTTCCACGCGACGTGGCCGGGCGCCTGGGGGCTGTCATGGCTCGTCGCCTTTCCGACGCTGCTGATGGTGCTGCCACTGGTCCGCCGGATCGTGGCTAGCGTCGTCGCGGCTCCCTCCCAACCGGGCCGATAGAAGGCGCGGACGGCGGCGCATGACGCACGCCGTCCCGCTTTCGCGTGTCCTTACGATAGCGCGCCGAGCACGCCGCGCGTCGCCTTGTCGATCTCCTCGACATAGCGGCGTCGGACGAACGTCTCGGTGAGGAAGCCGACCACCTTGCGGCTGTCGGTGGAATCGACCACCGCGAGCATCTCGGCTTCCGCTTCGTCGAACACCGCCATCGCCGACTTCACGTTCATTTCCGGGATCAGCACGATCTCGGTCAGGCGGGCGAGCTCGATCACCTGGATCTCGTCGGCGATGGTGTCGAGGTCGCCGGAGAACAAATCGGGCAGCAGGACGAGCCCGACATATTCGTCCGCATTGTTGACGATGACGATACCCGGACGCGATCCCAGCGGGAATTCGCCGCGGACCGCCGCGATGGTCGTAGTCGACGGCACCTTGCCGACGTCGGAGCGCATCAGCCGCTCGACGGTGAGGTTGCGCAGCCAGCCGACATCGTTGGCGCTGCGGATGGTCTCGCCACGCAGATGCAGGCGCCAGGTCGAGAAGGAGTGTCCGAACATGAAGCGGACGCAGATCGAGGTGACGATGCAGCCGGCGAGCACTACGGCGGTGACGTCGACGTTGCGGGTCATCTCGAGCACGAGGAACGACATGGTCAAGGGACCGCCGACGATGGCGACGCCGAGCGTCGCCATGCCCGTCAGCATCGCGACCAGCGGGTCGATCACGAAGTTCGGGCTGATCAGCAACAGCACCGCGGAAAAGAACTTTCCGATCAGGCTGCCGACAAACAGCGAGGCAAAGAACAGCCCACCGCGGAAGCCCGAGGCGAGCGAGATCAGGCAGGCCGTCACCTTCAAGGCGATGATCAGCGCGATCAGGCCGATCGTCATGTCGTGAAAGAGATCGAGCACCATGGCGCCGTGGCCGGCCGCCAGCACCTGCGGTGTTACGATCGCAAAGCCGCCGACGATGAGGCCGCCGATCACCGGGCGCAGCCAGATCGGCATCCATTTGAACAGGCGCTCGAACATCGAGGACGAGCGCATCACGGCGATGCCGACGCCGCTGGTGACGAGTGCAAGCCCGATCAACGCGATATATTGCTCGACGCCGACAGCGCTGACCTTCGGTATTTCGAGCGAGTACGGTGCGCCGCCGAGCCATTGCGCGGTCAAGGCGCCGGCGAGCGAGGCCGCCAGGATCGGGGCGGCGCTGCCGACCGAATAGACGCCGACAATCAGCTCGCAGGCGTAGAAGGCCCCGGTGATCGGTGCACCGAACGCCGCCGCGATCGCAGCGGCAGCGCCGCACCCGACGATCAGGCGCAGATCGTTGCGGCGCAGATTAAAGAACTTGCCGAACAGCGAGGCGATACCCGAGCCGATCTGGGTATAGCCGGCCTCGAGACCGACGGATGCGCCGCAGCCGTTCGAGATCAGCGTCTGGCTCGACACCACCAGGCTGTCGCGCATCGACAGATTGCCGCCGCGTAGCGCGTTCGCCTCGATCGGGTCGACCGCGTTGGAGATCTTCCACCGCCGCCGCCACCACTCCATGATACCGAGCGCCAGCCCGCCCAGCGCAGGCGCGATCAGCGCGGCCCAGGGGCTGACGCGCGCGTTGGCGGAAAGGCGGACGTCGATGGGAATGCCGTAGATCACCATATGAGCAATCTGCGCAATCTCGGCCATCAGCGTCACGACGGCGCCGGCAAGCGTGCCGATCACGAGGGCGAGCGGGATCAGATAGAATTCGTTGCTGCGCAGCAGCGCCCGCAGCCGAACCATGACGCGGTTCGTCCCCTTGCGATCGGTGAGATGTCTGATCCGAAGGAACACTCTCTCCCGCCCTACTCTTCCGACATGCCGTAACCGGACATGCGCTGGCGGACCCGCTCGATCTCGGCGCTCGAAAGCAGCGGCGGCTCTCCGATCTGGAGGCAGCCGTGATATTGCCGCGCCAGTGTCTCGACCTCGACCGCGAGCCACATCGCCTTGTCCAGCGACTTGCCGACCGCGATCATGCCGTGATGGTCGAGCAGGCAGGCGAGCCGGTCCTCCAGCGCCCGCACCGCATGTTCCGACAGCTCGACCGTTCCGAAGGTGGCATAGGGCGCGCAGCGGATGCTGTCTCCGCCGGCGGCTGCGATCATGTAGTGCACGGGCGGGATCTCCATGCCCATGATCGCGAGGATGGTGCAATAGGTCGGATGAGCGTGGACGATGGCGTTGACGTCCTGCCGGGCCTTCAGGATGTCGAGGTGGAAGCGCCACTCGCTGGACGGCTTCTGACTGGGCGCATGTGAGCCGTCCATCCCCATGAAGACGATCTGGTCCGGCGTCATGGCGTCATAGGGCACGCTGGTCGGTGTGATCAGAAGCCCGTCCACATGTCGGACGCTGATATTGCCCGAGGTGCCCTGGTTGATGCCGAGCGCATTCATGCGGCGGCAGGCGCCGATGATGGCCTGTCTCTTGTCGAGCTCGTCCGCTGTCATCGAGATATCGAATTCCTGACGATGGGCGCTTGTTAGACGGGGAGTACGTCAAAGCAATGTGGCAGCGCAAGAGAAAGCAGACCGGATCGCCCGCGATCGCGCCGGCGCTCTCGCCGCATCGTGAAATAATCATGAAAATCAACGCATTAACAGATTGTCGCAGCCCTACGGCAAGCTCGCCCGGACGGCGGCGATCCCGTTGATCACGAACTGCACCGAATAGGCCGCGAGCAGCATGCCGAGCACCCGCGAAAGCACGGCGTTGCCGGTGCGCCCAAGGGTGCGCGCGATCATGTTCGCGGAGGCAAAGCAGAGCATGCAGATGAGGCAGACGCAGAGCACGACCGCGATGATGATCGCGAGCCTCGCCCCGTAGCCGGCATCGCCCGAAAGCAGCAGCGTGGTCGCGATCGCGCCCGGACCGGCCATCATCGGGATCGCCAGCGGGAATACCGCGACGTCGAAGGCATGCTCTGACGTCGCCTTGTCGGCCTCGCGGGCCTCGCGATGCGGACGGTCGCCGAAGATCATCTGGTAGGACACGCCGAACAGCAGCAGCCCGCCGGCGATCTGGAAGGCGGGGATGCCGATCCCGAGCTGGCGCAGGAGCCAGTTTCCGATCAGCGCGATCACCACCAGGATCGACGCCGCAATCAGCGGCGCGCGCAGCGCGATGGTGCGTTTGGTCTTGTCGGGCATGCCTCCGGTCGCGGCGAGGAAAGCCGGCGCAAGGCCCACGGGATCGACCACGAGCAACAGCGTCACGAAGGCCGACAGGGTGAAGTCGATCATGTCTCGGTGGGCTCCCTGGACGCAGGAACGATGGCTGGCGGACTGACTTAGCCCGGCAGAACAGCTTTGAAAATCACCGGAGATGCACAATGAGTGACAGTGGAATTGGAATGTTGCTGGGCCACCTCTCGGCCAATTTGCTCTGGCTCTGGTTCATCGGAGCCTTCCTGCTCGGTGCGGTTCTCGTCTATGGCGTGTCGAAAT
The DNA here is from genome assembly GCF_023073375.1 of Bradyrhizobium sp. 197. NCBI lineage: Bacteria > Pseudomonadati > Pseudomonadota > Alphaproteobacteria > Hyphomicrobiales > Nitrobacteraceae > Bradyrhizobium > Bradyrhizobium sp. 197. The sequence goes on from NZ_JADPJJ010000055.1 coordinate 236,639, forward strand.
CGGGACGCCTGCGGCGCAGCGAGCGCGCACAGCTCGACCGCAACACCGAGACGCGGCAGCGGCAGGAAGATCCTCATAAGCGCCCGACCTGAACGATCGCCGTGAGCGCAGGTTGCAGTTTGGAACTTTCGTTCTCGCAAAGGTTTTGATCGCCTGAGGATCGAGGAAGGCGATGCCTTCCCGTGTCACCTCAAGAGGAGGATCTATGGCCAAACGAGCAAAGAAACGTACAACCAAGAAGACCGCGGCGCGGCGCCCGCGTCAGGCACCGAAGATGTTGAGCGATCTGTTTCTGGAGACGCTGAAGGACATCTATTTCGCCGAGAACAAGATCATCAAGACCTTGCCCAAGATGGCCAAGGCCGCAAACTCGAAGCAGCTCGCGGCGGCCTTCAACAAGCATCTGCGCGAGACGCAGGGCCAGGTCAAACGTCTGGACCAGATCTTCAAGATGCTGGGCAAGCCGGCCCGCGGCAAGCCTTGCGAAGCGATCAACGGCATTACCGACGAAGGCGCCGAGATCATGAAGGAGTTCAAGAACGCACCTGCGCTCGACGCCGGCCTGCTCGCAGCGGCGCAGGCGGTCGAGCACTATGAAATCTCCCGCTACGGCACCTTGCGCACCTGGGCCGAGGAGCTCGGCATGCAGGACGCAGCAAGATTGCTGCAGGCGACGCTGGAGGAGGAAGAGGCGACCGACCACGCCTTGACCGAGCTCGCCACTTCCGTGATCAACCTCGAAGCGGAAGAGGAATACCGCAAAGCGGCCTGAGCCGCTCACGCCTGACAACGCAACGCCGCGGCCCGGAAGGCCGCGGCGCTTGTCTTTTCGGATCGCACGATCCGCATGGCACGTCCGCGCCGCCGGGCTGGAATTCCCGGGAACCAGCCCCATATGCAGCATTCCCCACCGCCGAGCCTGCATCATGCAACCCAAAAATCCCCTCGACTGGATGCTGTCCGAAGCCCTGGACCAGCTGACCCGCGCCGAACGGCTGCGTCAGCAGTTCGGCCGCCAGGAGGCCTGCTGGGAGCCGCCGATCGACGTGCTCGAAACCGAGCATGAGCTGCTGATCCTGGTCGCGCTTCCCGGCGTCAATCCCGACAATGTCGAGACTGTCATCCATGACGGCGTGCTCGTCATCTCCGGCCAGCGCACCCTTCCGCCGGAGCTTCGCAACGCCCGCATCCACCGGCTCGAGCTGCCGCAGGGCCGCTTCGAGCGGCGCATCGTGCTTCCCGTTGGCCGCTACGCCATCAGCCGCTTCGTGATGGACGGCTGCGTCGCATTGCGCCTCGCCAAATCCTGAGGTCGATCATGGCCACCGAGCAAATGAATACCGCACAGACCAATCCGCAAAACACTTCCGACGTGAAGATTCCCGAAGACGCGCTGATCATCATCGCCGTGCGCGACATGGTGCTGTTTCCCGGCGCCATCGGGCCGATCGCGATCGCGCGGCCGAAGTCGATCGCCGCCGCACAGCAGGCGCTGCGCGAGCAGCGGCCGATCGGCATCGTCCTGCAGCGCAGCCCCGAGACCGACGAGCCCGGGCCGGACGACCTCTACCGGGTCGCGACCATCGCCAACATCGTGCGCTACATCACCGCGCCCGACGGCACCCATCACATCGTCTGCCAGGGCGTGCAGCGCGCGCGCATCCTCGACTTCCTGCCGGGGACGCCGTTCCCGGCCGCGCGGATCCAGCAGATTCCGGAGCCGACTGCGAACTCGCCCGAGATCGAGGCGCGCGCGCTGAACCTGCAGCGCCTGGCCATCGAGGCCATCGAACTGCTGCCGCAGGCGCCGCCGGAGCTGGTCGCGATGTTCCAGAGCACCACCGCGCCCGGCGCGCTGGCCGACCTGGCGACCTCGTTCATGGACATCAAGGCGCAGGACAAGCAGGAGGTTTTGGAGACCATCGACCTCGCTTTGCGTGTCGAGAAGGTGTCAAAGCATCTGGCCGAACGGCTGGAGGTGCTACGCATCAGCAATGAAATCGGCCAGCAGACCCGCGCCAGCTTCGACGAACGGCAGCGCGAGGCGATCCTGCGCGAGCAGATGGCGACCATCCAGCGCCAGCTCGGCGAAGGCGACGGCAAGGCGGCCGAGGTCGCCGAGCTGACCGCTGCCATCGCCAAGGCCAACATGCCGCCCGAAGCGGATGCTCATGCGAAGAAGGAGCTGCGGCGCTACGAGCGCATGCCGGAGGCCGCCGGCGAAGCCGGCATGATCCGTACCTATTTGGACTGGCTGATCGAGCTGCCCTGGGCGCTGCCCGCGGAGAAGCCGATCGACATCAAGGAAGCGCGCCGCATCCTCGACGCTGATCACTTTGGCCTGGAGAAGATCAAGACCCGGATCATCGAATATCTGGCGGTGCGCAAGCTCGCGCCGCAAGGCAAGGCGCCGATCCTGTGCTTCGTCGGGCCGCCCGGCGTCGGCAAGACCTCGCTCGGCCAATCCATCGCACGCGCGATGGATCGCCCCTTCGTGCGCGTCAGCCTCGGCGGCGTGCATGACGAGGCCGAGATCCGCGGCCACCGGCGCACCTATATCGGCGCGCTGCCCGGCAACATCATCCAGGGCATCAAGAAGGCCGGCACGCGGAACTGCGTCATGATGCTGGACGAGATCGACAAGATGGGCCGCGGCGTGCAGGGCGATCCTTCGGCTGCGATGCTGGAGGTGCTCGACCCCGAGCAGAACGGGACGTTCCGGGACAATTACCTGGGCGTGCCCTTCGACCTGTCGCGCGTGGTCTTCATCGCGACCGCCAACATGCTGGACCAGATCCCGAGTCCGCTGCTGGACCGCATGGAGCTGATCAGCCTCGCCGGCTACACCCAGGAAGAGAAGCTGGAAATCGCACGGCGCTATCTGGTGCGGCGGCAGCTCGAGGCGAACGGCCTGACCGCCGCGCAGGCCGAGATCGAGCCGGAGGCGCTGAAGCTGGTGGTCAAGGGCTACACCCGCGAGGCCGGCGTGCGTAATCTCGAGCGCGAGATCGGCAAACTGTTTCGGCACGCCGCGGTGCAGGTCGCCGAGGGCACGGCTGTAAAGGTCGTCGTGACGCCGAAGGACATCGGCACCGTGCTCGGCCAGCCGCGCTTCGAGGGCGAGATCGCGCAGCGCACCAGCATTCCAGGTGTGGCCACCGGCCTTGCCTGGACGCCAGTCGGCGGCGACATCCTGTTCATCGAGGCCTCGCGTGTATCGGGCCGGGGCGGGATGATCCTGACCGGCCAGCTCGGCGAGGTCATGCGCGAGAGCGTGCAGGCCGCGATGACGCTGGTGAAGAGCAAAGCCTCGCAGCTCGGCATCGATCCGCAGCTGTTCGAGAAGAGCGATATCCACGTTCACGTGCCCGCAGGCGCGACCCCGAAGGACGGGCCGAGCGCGGGCGTTGCGATGTTCACGGCGCTGACGTCACTGCTCACCAATCGCACGGTGCGCAGCGACACCGCCATGACCGGCGAAATCTCGCTGCGCGGCCTGGTGCTGCCGGTCGGCGGCATCAAGGAGAAAGTGGTGGCAGCCGCGGCTGCGGGTCTGAAGCGGGTGATGCTGCCGGCGCGCAATAAGCGGGACTACGACGACATCCCGCAGAGCGCGCGGGACAACCTCGAATTCATCTGGCTGGAGCGCGTCGACGAGGCCATCGCCGCGGCGCTCGAACCCGCGGACGCCAAGGTCGAAGCGGCGGAGTGAATGCGATGAAGAAACTGCTGGAACGAGCAAAGCGATCGCGGAAGACGCAGCGGCTGCGCCAGTTGCTCGATCGCGCCATCGACGGGGTTCGCGATGCGCTGGCGACGCCAGGACCGCGGCTTCAGCCGGTCCCGGTCCGGGTGAAGCGCCGCAAGGGTTGAGCCCTCCGTCTCAAGTCCTCGCGGCAGCCCCAAACAAAAGGCCCCCTCGCTCAAGGGGGCCTTTGCGCTATTAGCCCACGGCGTCCTTGGCCGCCTTGACCGGGCGGGCGCGAACGATCTTCCGGGCCGGCTTGGCCTTGAACATCATCTCTTCACCCGTGAACGGGTTGGTGCCCTTGCGCGCCTTGGTGGCGGGCTTCTTGATGACCACGAATTTGGCGAAGCCCGGCACCAGGAACAGGCCGTTCTTCTTGAGCTCCTTGTGGCCGACTTCCGTCAGCGTCTCCATGACGCTCTTGACGTCGCGCTTGGAAAGCTCGGTGGTGGTCGCAATCTTTTCGATCAGCTGCGATTTGGACATTTGGGTTGGCATCGTGTCTCCTCTGATTCGTTGGCGGCTGCATATTAGACCAACCGGCGAAGGCCTATAGCCTTCTGCACAGTTTTGTCGCGGTTTTACGGGCTTTTTTGGCCCTCTGTGGCAAAAAACCCTGCATTTTAGCCACTTCCAGTGCGGAAGGAGCCTCGGGCAGCGGATTCTACCTTGTTTCAAAGGCCCGCACGCAGCCTTGCTAAAGCTGATTCGATGCTTTCGACAAGCGACGACCGGCCTCTTTGTGGAAGGCCGGTCGCGATTCACCCTAGAAAATAAGGCTAGACGCGCTCGATGATGACGGCCGGGGCCATGCCGCCGGCCGCGCACATGGTGACGAGACCGCGCTTGAGGCCGCGCCGTTCGAGTTCGTCCAGCACGGTGCCGATCAGGATCGAGCCCGTGGCGCCGATGGGATGGCCGAGTGCGATCGAGCCGCCATTGACGTTCACTTTGGCACGGTCGAGCTTGAGGTCACGGATGTATTTTTCCGCAACCACGGCAAAGGCCTCGTTGATCTCGAACAGGTCGATGTCGTCGATGGTCAGTCCCGCCTTCGCCAGCACCTTGCGCGTCGCCGGCACCGGCGCGTTCAGCATCAGGGTCGGCGAGTCCCCCATGTTGGCCATCGCAACCACACGGGCGCGCGGCTTGAGCCCATGCGCCTTCGCGTAAGCAGGCGACGCGAGAAGGATTGCGGCCGCGCCATCGACGACGCCGGACGAGTTGCCGGCATGGTGCATGAAGTCGATCTCGAGGTCGGGGTACTTCTGCAGGATGAGACCGCGATACGTCATGCCCTTGTCGTCGATCGCATAGTCAGCAATGGCGGGGAATGCCGGCTTGAGCGCGCTCAACCCTTCCATCGTGGTCTGCGGCCGCGGATATTCTTCATGGTCGAGCGCGAGGCTGCCGTCCTCACGATGCACCGGAACGAGGCTCTTCCTGAAGTGGCCGTTCGCCATCGCATGTGCTGCGCGCTTCTGGCTTTCGAGCCCGAGTGCGTCGACGTCCCTCCGCGTGATGCCTTCCATGGTCGCGATCGCGTCGGCGCAGACGCCCTGATGCGACTGCGGATGCCGCGCACGCAGGCGCAGATTGCCGCTATCCATCATCATCGGACCGCCGCCGCGACGTCCTTCCATCGACATCATCTCGCAACCGCCGGCAATGACGAGGTCTTCCGCACCCGCCATGATCGAGCTTGCGGCCATGTTGACGCTGGTGATGCCGGAGCCGCAGAAGCGGTCGAGCGTCACGGCGCTCGCGCGCACGTCGTAGCCGGCATCCAGCGCCGACATGCGGCCGAGATCGCCGCCTTGCGTTGCGACCTGCGCGCTGCAGCCCCAGATGATGTCGTCGACATCGGCGGTGTCGATCCCGGTGCGCTCGGCGAGCGCGCGCAGCACAGTTGCACCCAGCTGCTGCGGATGGATGCCCGAGAGCGCCCCCTTGCCGGCCTTGCCGACGCCGCGCGGGGTCCGGCAGGCATCGATGATGAGTGCGTCGGTCATTGGCGTTATCCTCTTTTTGAATGGTTAGAGGCGTTTTGAATCAGGGGGCGAAGCGAGTCAATGCGCGCTGGCGGAACCCCTCACCCGCCCCCCGTCAGCGCCAGCCAGGCTCGTCGCGCCCCCGCAAGAACCGGGCAAGGGAGAGCAATCACGCCCCCGCCGCGTTCTTCGCGATAACGTTGCGATAGAAACTGGCGCTGAGTTTCGGCGTACGGACCTGCGTGTCGAAATTGACGTGGTAGAGCCCAAAGCGCTTGTTGAGCCCGAACACCCATTCAAAGTTGTCCATCAGGCTCCAGAGGAAGTAGCCGCGCACCGGTACGCCTTCTGCGGTGGCGCGCTGAAGCTGGGCGAGATAGTTGCGCAAAAACATGATGCGGTCGGTGTCGTAGATCTTGCCGTCGGGCGTCACGACGTCTTCGCCGGAGGTGCCGTTCTCGCTGATATAGATCGCATCGGTCTTCCAGATTTTTGCAGCGAGCTTCGGCACCCAGTAGAGCGTCTCCGGGCCGACGCGCAGCCAGTCCGAATTCATGTGCGGGAACGATTTCGGGATCGGCAGTGGCATGAAGCCCGCGCCCTGGTCGGAGGCCACCACATAGTTCTGCGGCGCGTAGATGTTGAGGCCGAGGAAATCGACCGGCGAAGAGATGATCTTCAGCTCGGCATCGGTGTATTTCGGCGCGTCGCGCCCGGCGAACTTCAGGAAGGCGTCGGTGTACTGGCCCGTCATGATGACGTTGAGATAGCCGGCGTTCATCTCGCGCAGCGCGATCTCGGCGGCGCGGACGTTCTCGGGCGTGTCGATCGCAGGCGCGCAGGCATCGATGTTCTCGGCCGGCCCGACCCGGGTGCCGCGGCGGCCATAGGCGCGTACCGCCTGCACCGCGAGCCCATGCGCGAGCGCACTGTTGTGCCTGATCTGGTTGACCTCGGCTTGCGGCAGCGTCAGGCCCGGCGCATCGATGCCGATGCCGTATCCGAAATAGACGAAGCGGCCGCTCTCGTTCAGCGTGAACACGTTCTTGACGCGATCGGTGAGATGCTCGGCGACATAGGCCGCGTAATCACCGAAGATCTTGCAGGTCTCCGTCGAGCGCCAGCCGCCGAAACGATCCTGAAGCGATTGCGGCAGGTCCCAATGATAGAGCGTCAGCCACGGCTCGATGCCGTTTTTGAGAAGCTCATCGACCAGGCGATTGTAGAAGTCGAGCCCCTTCGGATTCGGCTGGCCGTCGCCGTCCGGAAACACCCGCGGCCAGGCCACCGAGAAGCGATAGGCCTTGCAGCCAAGCTCCTTGATGAGCGCGATGTCCTCCTTGTACCGGTGATAATGCTCGTTGGCGCGGTCGCCGGTAGAGCCGTCCTCGATCTTGCCGGGGATGCGGACGAACTTGTCCCAGATCGAGGGACCCCGCCCGTCCTCGTTGACCGCACCCTCGACCTGGTAGGACGAGGTCGCCGTGCCCCAGAGGAAGCCCGCGGGAAAGCCGTCCATGCCTCGCGGCGCCGGTGCCCGCTTGATCTCGGCGGCCTCCAGGGGATTTGCCAGCCCGGCTGCGGACAATCCCGCGATTTTCGCGAACTGGCGACGCGAGACCTTGTCCGACATTGATGTTGCTCCGGGGTGATGCTCTTGCCGCAGCACCATGGCGAATCGCGGGTCGTTCGAGAAGCGGGCGGGCCGAGGGCTGAGGATGCAGAATTGCCGGATGCGACAACGCGGTCTGAAAGACCACCGCGATCGTCGGCCGACCTACTGAGGCCTGACGAGCGCCCCCAAGTCCATCCACTCCTCATCCGTGTACCGGAACGGGTAGGAGATGGCTGACGCCGAAACAGGGAAAACGGGCCAGGCGGTCGAGGTCAATTCGACCTCGGACAAACTTTCGACGACCAGGCTGTCTGTACTGCCCGTGAAGTTGGCCGTGGCGACAGAATTGCCGAAAACATCCTGTGCCCATGTTAATTCGCCAAGCGGCGTGAGGTGAATGACATTGGAAAGAAGCCTGAGATCGCGACTTTCGCGAGGGCGCAGCAAAAATCGATGGTGGTTCAGGCTGACTTGGCCTCCAAACCGGTACACGGTCTTGTGTGCCTTATGCCCAGAACCATCAAACCGCTCCCGCGCCGCCCATGTACGAACCCAGATGCCTGGACTGGCCTGCGGGTTAGCTCAGAGTTCCCAGCCCAATCCGGAAAGGAAGGGTCAGTTCCCTGTCAGGCGCGGGCCGTATGCTTGCAGAATGCCATAACCCCCTCAGAATTTACGACCAAAGTTGCCAAATGTGATGTATGGTGGAGCCATCGCCGCTCCGCTCCAGGCAATTGGCGGCGACTGAGAGTGCTTGCACTCCCGCCTTTTTGGGGAGGGCTGCTGTGGACCAGCTAGTGGGTGAGTCAGTTCGCAGTTTGAGGCCGCAGCGTCGGAGCAAACCAATCTAGAGAGCCTGATCAACTGCCTGCACGAGTCAAAGAGGAGAACGACCGGCTCACGGCGCGGATAAACGCTGGAGACTGTGGTAACCCCTTCCGCTTGACTAAGCGCCTGTCCTGACAGGACACGACGACTGCCCCCACGTGAGAGCAACTGTGAATTCCGAGGTAGATATATGTCGTATGCCTACAAGCTAAATGAAGACGTTCGCCATCAGCCCCAAGGTCCACAAGGACGTGCCGCAACTGATGAGCCGATGATTTACACCATCGTCCAGCATATGCCCATCGAGGCCGATGGACGTCTCCGATACCGCATCAAGTGCAAGTCGGAGAAAATTGAGCGAGTCGTTACGGAAGATCAGCTTTCATATTCGCAGTGATCTGCCGATGACGGAGTGCGTCGGACAAAATCGCAGGACTGGCCCTGAGTATCGGGAACGCGTCAGACAGCCTGCTGAGTGACCTGCTCTTGCAGTCGCCGAGCATGGTGGAGGGCGATCGTGTCTTCCGGAAAGTCGATCAAGAAAGCGGAGAGTTGAAACGAGGCGCTTTCGATAGCTTTCTGCTCTATTGATCGAAAAACGTCTTCCCAGCGCCGGCACATCGCGATCTCCTCCGGAAGAGTGTCCGGAAGTTCCGCGCGAAGTTCGCTGATGTCTACGGCGTCCGCGAAGCCTTTCGGGCTAATACGGTCGACGCTGCGAAACAGGAAGCGATCGGCGACACGCGCGCGGACGGCGGAGCTCACCAGGATTTGCGTGCCATAGTTCTTGTTGAGACCTTCCAGCCGCGAGCCAAGATTCACGGTCGCGCCGAGCGCGGTATAGTTCATTCGATCGTTGGAGCCGATATTTCCTACCACGGCGTCGCCGACGTGAAGGCCAAAGCGGGTATGGTAGGGCGGCCACCCCTCTGCTGCGAACGCCCTGTTCAGCTCCTGATTGGCCTGGATGCAGGCCAACACGGCGCGGCAGGCGCCTGCCGTATGATCCGGATCCTCTGCCGGCGCGTTCCAGAATCCCATCAGGCCGTCACCGATGAACTTGTCGATGGTGCCGCGGTGACGCATGATCTCCTCGGAAAGGGCGGCGAAATAGCGCGACGTGTAAATCATCACTTGAGACGGGTCGGCCATCTCGGTTTTGGCCGTGAAGTCGGCCACGTCAGTGAACAGCACCGTAATTTCGCGCCGCGATCCGCCTAGTTCGAGCGAGGCCTCGGTCTCGACCAGTTGTCGCACGATCTGCTTCGGGACGTAGCTCGAAAAGCTCCGGACGACGCTGCGCATGGTGAAAACCGAGCGGCCGAGCTCGTCGATCTCAACGATGCTGGAGCGAACGCGCGGACGATCGGCGATCTTGAATCGCTGGATCTCGTCGGTCTGGTCGGCGAGCTTGCGCAAGGGGCGCGCGATCAGAGAGCCGAGCCAGAACGCAAACGGCAAGGTCGCACCGACGAAAGCGAGCGCCAGCGCAAACAGAGAGCGTCGCTCGGAGAGAATCTGGCCGTAGAACTCGTCGGGAGGCGCGACCTCCGCCAGCCTGACGTCGGCGTCTCCCGTCGACTGCACGCGATGGAAACCGGCCAGGTAGGTTCGCCCGGCCTTGTCGACGAAGATCTGCTGTGAGGGACCTCCTCGACGCCAGGCCTCGATTGCGGGCATCAGGCCGGGCACGTCCAGCGCTGCAAAAGTCGGAAGCTCCTGGCTCGCGCCCATCAGGCGCCTCATCTCCGGATGTCCGACGACCCGATTGGAATCATCGAACAGGAACGCAAGACCGGACTTGCCCAGCTTCTGTTGCGCCAGCATGTCCTCGAACGTGTTGAGAAGAATGTCGCCGGCGACGGCTCCGGAACGCCCTGCCCCGAGAGGCACCCGCAGCGTGTAACCGGGCTCGCCGGTCGCAAAGAACACGTAGGGGCCGGTCAGAAGCGTCTTGTCCACCTTGAACGCCTCGACGTACCACGGGCGCTGTCTGGGGTCGTAGTCGGTTGGCTCAGTCCTGGTGCTCACCGCATCCAGCGTCTCGGACAAATAGATCGTCGAAAAATTGATCCGACCGCTGCGCTGTATCACCACCAGGCGGAAGGCGGCCTCGTCCGCGACTTTCAAGCCCGCCCTGAAGGCCGGCGAGGCGCGATCGATGACGTCCATTTCGAGGAACGATCCGTCATCATAGCCGACATAGAGATTGAATAGCTGCGGATTGTTGCGCAGCATGGAGGCCAGCACGGCATAAAGGCGCGGGTTGTCGACGATGTCCGCCGAACGGATCGACGGAAGTCCAGTGAGTATCCTCAGATTGTCACGCACGTTGGTGAACTGCTCGTCGACGTGATCGGCGCCGAGCTGGGCGACCTTCTCGATGAAGCCAGTCGCGGCGTTGTAAGTGATCCTCGTCACCCGTTCGAAGCTGAGCCAGACAAGAGATAGTCCGACTGCGAGCACGACTCCGACGAATACGGCAATAATCGAGGTCCGGAAGCCGACCCGGAAGCGACGGGCGTTAGGCGGTTTTTCGCCTGCCATCGGAGCTACCTTCGCTCTCAATATTGAGGGCCAGAGGCTTCGCCGAAGCGGAGGGTGCCTCCGGAGCGATCGAGAAGGTCGCCCAGATGCTCCACCCTTGCGGGCGATTCTCGGTCTCGATATCCTCGTAAGCCTTGAGATCGCGCCGCTTCCATTTTCTGCCCGCTTCTATTTCTCGTTGTATTTCAACGATAAGGTAAAATCGCCCTCCTGTGACGTCCAGTTTGTGCCAAATGTTCGAAAAGCAGCGATTGCTGGAAAACGCGGAAAATTTTTGGCGATGTTGATCCAAATCAAACTGCGGCGCGACGCATCGCCGCGCCGTTCGAAACATGCCCGAGTTGCAAAGCGTGCCTCAATAGCGACGCCGGATAATGCAATATAGTCGCCGACGGCGCGGTTTGAATCGAGCGGAATCTGACAATGGCAGGATTTGCCTTGCTGCAGACGCATGAGATCAAAGGGTTCGAGGAATTCAGAGAAGTCGTTGCTGGCGCGCCTCGCGAGGTGGTCCAGATTCAAAAAGGAATGCTCTCCGGCCGCCTCTCGCACGCATTGATCGACGGTCTGTGCATTGACACCGCCAGCTTCAATCTTGGTCTCAGAACGAAGGGTGTTTCCGGCGCGGATGGCGTCGTCATCGGCATGCTCGCGGACAGCACCGATCGCGTGACGCGCTTCTCTTACGAATCCTGCCCGGGAGACGTTTTGGTCACGCCGCCCGGTACTGAGCATGAGAACCGTTATTATGGCGGCAGCAAAGTCATCATTGCCTCGATACGATCCGAAGACATCAGTTCGTCGTTTGCCTGCGAAGGTGAGCTGAGCGATCCCGCGGCGTGGCGAAGAAGCCATTACAAGGGAAATGCCCACACGGTTCAGAGTGTTGTCCCTCGCCTGCAGTCCCTGGTGGCAAGGCTCGGCAACGCGTCACTGACGGCCGAATCCGCCGATTTCTGGAAGCGCGCGGTCATCGAAGCGATGAGTGCCAACATCGTCCAAGGCCGGTCGTCGGAACGTGACGGTCCGCGGCCGTCTGCGTTGAAGATCGTACGGCAGGTCGAGGAGTATCTCGACGAGGCCGGCCCGGGGCCGGTTCATATCTCCAAAATTTGCAGCTACATGCATCTGCCGCGGCGTACGCTGCATCGCGCCTTTCAGGAGGCACTCGGTATCGGCCCGATCGCCTTTCTCAAGCACCGGCGGCTTTGTTCGGCCCACACGGCTCTCCGCCTGCCAAAGGATAGCAGGACGATCTCGGACATTGCCCTGCACTATGGCTTCCAGAGTCTCGGCCGATTTTCCGGCTACTATTATCGAATGTTCGGCGAATATCCCTCCGAGACGAGGCGTGCGCGTCGAACCCCACATCAAAACGGCAGCCCCCGAATAGAAAGCCCGCAGCCTTAGCGGGCTGGGGCTCCCTGCGATCAGCGCGAACGCTTCGGCAACTTCGGGAGCTTGTCGGGATTGAACGCCGGTGCTTGCCCGGTTCGTTCACGTGCGGGCGGCTGCTGTTCCGTAAGAATGAGCGTGCCCTGGAGGATCATTCCCGGCACCTGTGCTGCCGTCGCCGTGTAGGTCCCGACCTTGCCGGGGCAGTTTCCTTCGATGTCCAGCGTGAGCTCATCGTCGACGCCGAAGACCGTTGCACGTCCGTCGGTATGGCGCTTCGTCGACACCGTGGCGGTGAAGCGATCTCCATCGACCTTGCAGGAGCCGTGATATGTCATCAGGCTGTCGCAGCCCCAGATTTGTCCGTCTGCGACATGAACGATCCCCGTCCCCTGGTCGAGCGGCGTCTTGTACCACGCCGAATAGGTGCCGTCCTTCAGCATGGGAGCAGTCTCCCTTGGCAGTTTCCCTTGGCAGTCCCTCCTGAATAATCCGCATGATTAGCGCTAACAAAGCGTTAATCGCGCGGCCCGTGCCAATCCGGGGTGTCCCTGCGCAGCTCTGCTTCCAGATCTTCGATGATGCTGTGAAGCAGGCAGGCGGCAAGCGGATCGGTCACTTCGCGCTCCAAACGCCTGTAACGCGCGATCTGGAATTCCAGCTCTCTCAACTGGTACTCTGTCATCGGACGGGCCCTCCGACAAATCGACTCAGAGACAGCCGAACAGTTTCGTTAAAGTTTTCCGATCATTTGCCATGGTTTCCGAGCGGTTAAGGGCGAGGCCGCGCCGACTTTGGCTTGGAAAAGTGGAGTTGGCCGCCGTCTCAGACGTCACGGCACGTCGCCGCTGCGACTTCCACCGATGCTGTGTGGCTTGTTGAGGAAGAACTCCCGGTTACCGAGAGCGGCTTCCGCATACTGATCGATCGCGACCTGGATGGCCTCGATGTGCATGCGGCACCAGCCTTCGAAGCAAGACAGGCGGCGCGCCTGATCGAGAGCCTTCAGGAACTCCGGCGGCTCCTGCATGTCGGAGAAGTAGCTCGGCCTCTGTCCTTTCATGCCCGTGCCGCCTCGCGCGGCGGACCGAGACGACGCCTCTCAAGACGAAGGCGCAGCGCCATCGGCCGTCGGCGGGGAATGAAGAGGCTGGCGACGACGATCGGGTCGGTGTCACCGAGAGCGGCCCGCTCCTGGACCAGCTCGCTCATCACCGTGCGCATCTTCATGACTTCTCCGGCGACGAAGGCGCAATCTTCGTCCCTGTTGATTTGCTCGTGCATGATGGCTTCAGCCTCACGCATGCTGACACGTAATGCCCTGATTATTCTGCGGATTTCATTGATGCGGTTGTCCATGGCTCGCTCCCTTGGCTGGACGACCAGCATAAGAACAAAACATGAACATTGAGTCAATCGGCCTGAGGTAGAACAGAACCGGGGTGACACGCGCTCGGGGCGGCAAAAACCCCGGCCTCCTCGTCACCCATAAGCCCCTGGGCGTCCTGCCAGGATCAGAACGTCACCCGCATCCCCGCATAGAACGCACGCGGCCGTGCCGGGCTGAGCGAGCGCGGGTCAGTGAACTCGGCGCCGCCATTGGTGAAGTTGGGCAGCGCTTCCCTGTCGAAGAAGGTGCCGAGCGTCGAGTAGCGATTGTCGAAAATGTTGGCTACGCGACCATAGATCTGGAGGTTCTTGGTAACTTGGTAGGAGGTGTTGAGATTGAACACGGCGTAAGACGGCAGCTTCGGAAACTGGTTGGACTCGTCGCCGACGAAATACTGGCTCGAGACGAAGAGCGCGTCACCCCCGACCTTCCAGACATCGGTCACGGAATATTCGACGCTGGCCTTAAGGAGATGGCGCGGCAAGCGCGGAATCTGGTTACCCGGCAGGACCTGGATGTTGCCGTCGCCGTCGGCAAACGGGCTCTCCGAGCCAAGCTGCAGCGCATCGAGAAAGCGTGCATCGAGGAACGCATAGCTCGCCTGGAACTGAAGCACGTTCGACTTCAGGCTCACCTCGGCTTCGATACCCTGCCTGCGTGTCCGGCCGACGTTCTGGAAGAAGCCAAAGCCCGTCAACCCCGGAACTGGGGTCGCAAGGATGTCGTCGTAGTTGGTCGCGCGGTAGGCACCGATTTTCCAACCGAGCGATCCGATGTTCAATTCCTTTGTGCCGCGGAAACCCGCTTCGAACGTCTTGGATACGACTTGCTGAAGTGGGGGATCAGCGATCAGGAACTGCCCGATGATGCACGGCCTTGCCGGATCGGCGCAGCCGAGTTCGAGTGGCGTCGGCACCCGGTTGGCTTCGGAATAGCCTGCATAGGCGGTCAATTCGGACGTGATCTTGTAGGTGCCGCCGATGATCGGATTGAACCGATCATAGTTGTGATCGCCATTGAGCGCGGTGCCAAGCTGGTCCATCAGCGAGATATGGGCCGCATTGAACCGACCGCCTGCCGTGACCGCAAACCGATCGTCCACATTGAAGGTGTCGAGCGCATAGAGCCCCTGGTATTGGTTGACGGTGCGAAGCGACACGGGGCCGACCGATGTCGGGGCGCCGGACGGACCCAGGAATATCCCGCTGCCGGTGACGACATAGTTCGTGCCTGTCGTTCCCAAGTCGGCGCTACCGGTGAAGCGCGTGCTGCTGACATCATAACTTGCGCCGATCACGAGGCGGTTCTCATGACCGAACAGCTGATCGCTGTTAGTCGCCTGCCCGGATACGCCAAATGTGGTCGATCTCGTGCTGGTGCGATCGACCTCGCTGAGTACGGCGCCCGGCGCAAAGGGATTGGCGAGCTGAACGCCATTCAGGCCAAAAGCCGGGACCGTATCATCGCCAAAGCACAGGAGGGTTGGATCAGCACAAGGCTGGGCGTCGGTGGGGTTTCCGTCCACAGTGTTCTGTTTGAAGCCCCGCAAATGCGCCGTGCCCTCAAAGGTCCAGGTCGGCGTCGCCTCCACCTTGGCGGTCAGGTTGAGATAGCCGACCTTGTTGGAAATGGTCTGCGGCGTTGTATAGGTCGCGCCCCAATATTGCTGGAGCAATTCGGCCGGAACGGTGCTGGGTCCCGCCAGGGAATTGTTGGCGACGCCCATGTTGAGGTGAAATTCGTTGCCTTCAAAGCGATAGCCGACATCGCCATAGAAGCGCCGGACGTCCGATGACGAGAAATTGCGAAAGCCGGTGTCATGGATGCCTTCGAGTGCTCCGTAGACTGCCCAGTTGTTGTCGACCTGCTTGCCCCATTGTGCAGAGCCCTGGATGCGGCCGAACGAGCCGCCCATGACGTCGATCTCGGCACCTTGATAGTTGAAGCCGTTCTTCATCTGCAGATCGATGGCGCCGCCGAGCGCATTGAGGCCGAACGCGGGGTTGTTGGTCACGACCAGCGCCGATCGGATCGCAACCGTCGGGATCAGATCCCAATTGACCGTATCGGAAAACGCCTCGTTGATGCGCACGCCGTTCTGGTAGACGGCGAGGCCCTGCGGCGTGCCGGCCAGAGGTGAAGCGACGAAGCCGCGAAACTGCACATCGGGCTGGAATGGATTACCGGTCACTTCGTTGATGCTGACGCCAGGCACATACTGCTGCAGGGCGTCGGCGATATTCGGCGAGCGGGTGCGCCTGATCTGGTTTGCATCGACCGCGTTGATGCTGGCTGGAATCTTGTCGACTTCGATGCTGCCGCCGGCTCCGGGCGACGTCGGGTAGACGTAAATGCGGGTCCTGGGGCTGGCGGATGACGGCGCTCCGATGCGCGCGACCGGGCGTGGTGGCGCGGTGCGCCTCACAGTCGGCGGCGGTGGCGCCGTGATCTCGACCGCGGGCAGGTTCTGGACGTTGGTCTCCTCGTCCTGCGCGGCACCCGCAGGGATCGCGAAAACCAGCCCCGACATCAGCCCCGTCGACACCGAGGCCATCCACAAACGACGCTTGCTACTCAGCTTGCCCATCCCTGCCGTCCCATCCGTGACCACCGGCTGTTTTGATTTTCGCCGTTTGGTTGAGACGAGTGTAATCGGCGGCCGTTGGCGCGCCAGCCACAAAAGGTCGGGCGATATTCGCACCCGTTTTCCCGACAAGATCGGGAATTTTTCCCGATTGTATCAGGCGCGATCACGCCGCCGTCGGAACCAGCGCCTCCACGGTCAGACCGCCCTCGCCGGAGACGACGTTGAGCGTGCCGCCCAGCGCCAGTATCCGCTCGCGCATCCCGACCAGGCCGAAGCCGAGCTTATGGCCCGGCTCCATGCCGCGGCCATTGTCGCTGACCCGCACCCGGGCGCAGCCGCGGCCATCGGCCGCCGCCTGCTCCACCGGCTCGATGAGGACATTGACCGAGGTCGCGCCGGCGTGGCGGAACACGTTGGTGAGCGCCTCCTGCACGATGCGGTAGATCGTGAGGTCGGCGGTCTCCCCCGTGACGCCAAGCGCCGGCGAGATCACGGTCTCGATGGCGACATCGGGATGCGACTCCCGCCACAGCCGCGAGAGCGATTCCAGCGCCTGGCGCAGGCCGAGCTCGGCAAGGCCGACGGGCCGGAGCCGCTCCAGCACGCGGCGATTGAACTGCTGAAGCGCGTTGATCTGCTCCATCATCGCGCTGCCGTGTTTTCGCACGGCCTCCGCACTCGGCGCGCGCCCGTCCGCCTGCTTCGCCAGCGCGCTCGCATGTGCGCGCAGCGAGAACAGATACGGCCCGAACTCGTCATGGAGCTCGCGCGCGATCTCCTTGCGCTCGACGTCCTGGAGCGACACCGCTCGCTCGGCGAGGCGCCGCTTGTCCTCGACGGCCTCGCTGAGCGTTGCCGCAAGATGATTGAGCTTGGTGCAGATCGCGGCGAGCTCCGGTGCGCCGCCCGGCGTGACGCGCGCCTGATAGCGCCCGTCTTCGAGCTCGGCCATCACATCCGCCAGGGACTGCAGCGGCGCCAGGGCGCGGCCGACCACATTCATCATCACCAGGAACAGCGCGAGCGCGATCGCCGAGCCGACCTCGAGCTGGGTCACGATGGCGTCCCATATCTCGGCGATCTCGTCGTCGGGATGCGAGATGATCAGCAGCGAGCCCGGCTTGCCGTGGATCGAGACGGGCACGCTCACCGCGGTCTGCTCGGGATGAACCAGGCCGACGAACCAGGCCGGCGGCCCGCGCGTGTCGTCATCGGCGTCGGCCCGGGGCTGCGTCAGCGGATTGCCGCCGGCGTCTCGAAGCGCGATGCTGACATGGCGCAGGCGGCTGAGGTCGCGCGCGATCTGATTCAGCCTGGTGTCCGGATCGGGCGCCTCGTTGAGATCGGCAACGATCATCCCGATGAATTCGCGCGCGAGCCGGATCACGCTCTGGTCCTCGGCCTGCACGCGCGGCCCGGCTTCCGCGACCTGCCGACCGATATTGACGGCGAGCCCCAGCGCCAGCAACAGCGCCAGCAGCAGGTTGATGCGCCCGCGCAAGGATAGATTTTGCCACATTGTGTGTCGCCCGTGCCCCCGCGGAGGATTGCTCGCGCCTGTCCGATGACGTTGACAGAGGCGAAGCGCCCGATATCTAATCGAAAGCGTACAGCAATCCCGGCCGGGCGCGAAACAGGCCAAGACGCTGTCGCGAGGAACGCCCTATGCGCATTTTGATCGTCGACGATCATCCCATCGTCGCCTCCGGCTGCCGTGCCGTGCTGGCCGACGAGGGCGAGATCGAGATTTTGGAGGCCGCCGACGCCGAAGACGGCGAGTGCGTCTTCATCGTCGAGCGCCCCGACCTCTCCATCATCGACATCAACCTGCCGACCGTGTCCGGCTTCGAGCTCGCGCGCCGCATCCTCGAGCGCGCGCCCGAGGCCCGAATCATCATGTTCAGCATGAACGACGACCCTGCCTTTGCCGCGCGCGCGATCGAGTGCGGCGCCAAGGGCTACGTCTCCAAGACCGGCGACCCCGACGATCTCGTCGAGGCGATCCGCACCGTCGGCAGCGGCGGCACCTATCTGCCGACCGCGATCGCGCGCAGCATCGCCTTTGCGGGACCCGCGCTGGCGCAAAGCCCGCTGTCGAAGCTCAACGCGCGCGAGATGGAGATTTTGCGGCTGCTCAGCACCGGAAAGAGCCTGTCCGAGATCGCCTGGCTGGTGCAGTCGTCCTACAAGACTGTTGCCAACACCTCGTCCATCATGCGCCAGAAGCTTGGGGTGAAGACCTCGGTCGAGCTGGTGCGGCTGGCGATCGACAGCGGCGTGGCCTGACGGCCGCCACGAATTCGGTCACACAAGCGTTGCAATCCTGATGTGGTTTGACGCCACGGAGCTAACGGCATGACGATTCAGACTGTCTCGACCAATACTTCCTATGGCGGCGTGCAAGGCGTGTACCGCCATGCGAGTCAGGCGACCGGAACCGATATGACGTTCTCGGTCTATGTTCCCCCGCATGCGGCCGGCGCCAAGCTGCCCGTGGTTTGGTATCTCTCCGGCCTCACCTGCACGCATGCCAACGTCACCGAGAAGGGTGAATTCCGCAAAGCTTGCGCCGAGCTCGGCCTGATCTTCGTCGCGCCCGACACCAGCCCGCGCGGGCCGGACGTGCCGGGCGATGCCAACAATGCCTATGATTTCGGCCTGGGCGCCGGCTTCTATGTCGACGCGACGGAAGCGCCGTTTTCACGCAACTATCGCATGTGGAGCTACGTCACCGACGAACTGCCAAAACTCGTGGCGGAGAATTTTCCGGTCGATGCCAAGCGCCAATCGGTGATGGGCCATTCAATGGGTGGCCACGGTGCGCTGACGGTCGCGCTGCGCAACCCGCACCGTTTTCGCGCGGCCAGCGCCTTCGCCCCGATCGTGGCGCCGTCGCTTGTGCCCTGGGGCATCAAGGCGCTGACCGGCTATCTCGGTCCCAACAAGGACGCCTGGCGCAGCCACGACACGGTGGCGCTGATCGAGGACGGCGCGAAGTTTTCGGGCTTTCTGGTCGACGTCGGCGAGGCCGATAACTTTTTGAAAGAGCAGCTTCGTCCCGAATTGCTGCAGGCGGCCTGTGCCAAGGCCAACATCCCGCTGACGCTGCGGCGGCAGGCGGGCTACGACCACAGCTATTATTTCATCTCGACCTTCATGGGCGATCATCTGCACTGGCATGCGGAGAGATTGAAGGGGTGATGGCTTCTTCCGTCCTCCCCTTCTTGTGGGAGAAGGTGGCGCGAAGCGCCGGATGAGGGGTTGTGTTCGCGTGTTCAATGAGAATTGGACTCGCGGAGAGAGGTTCCCTACTCCGGCTTGCCGTAATTCGGTGCCAGCAAGCGGTTGCGGATCAAGTAGCTCATCGTGCGCGTCCAGGATTCATCCGTGTTGCCACGCATGTCGGCGCTGGCGGCGGTGATCATGGTGCCGGTCTTCACGTCGCGCAGGTAGATGTTCAGATTGATGATCAGGTTCGAGACCTTCTGCACCATGCCGGTGATCTCCAGGTCAGCACCGAGCTGCCCGGCAAGCTTGAGGTCGCAGCCGCCGCAGGCCTGCAGATTGGCATGACGGGCGGCGTCCCTGATCGGCGCGATATCGAGCATCTGGAACCTGCCTGACTCCGTCAGTTCCTTGCGCAACTGCTCGCCGATGAGCAGGAGCCGCGCCTCCTCCGGCTTGGAGCCGTAGAACTCGCCGGGCAGGCTGGTGTCGATCAACTCGAAGTCGAACACCGCGAGTTTTGGCGGATCGGCAAACGCGACCGACGTCGTCAACAGCAAGGCAGCGAAACATATCAGTGCTCGCATGATCGTGATTTCGGTCCTCGTGCACGCGGGGCGAAATGCGGGGTTGCATGCCCTGACAAATCGGTCATGCTTTAGCAGAGACAATTCTCCACCGGCGGTCAAGCCAGGGAGAACATCTGGAGGAAACATGATCCGATGGTTGGTCGGCCTGATCGGCCTGGGTCTTGCTGCGACGAGCGCGTTCGCCGCCGACCCTGTCATGATCGGCGTCGGCTATCTCGGCGTCGCCGGCACCAGATCGACGCTGTCGCTGGTCGAGCAGCCCGCGGAGAATGACGGCGTCGCGGGCGCGCGCCTCGCCATCGAGGACAACAACACCACCGGTAAATTCCTCAACCAGCGATTTGTGCTGGAGGAGCGCCGGATCAAGGAGGGCGAGGATGCCGTGCAGGCCGCGACCGATCTCGCCGCACGCAACGGCTTCATCATCGCCGACCTGCCGGCGGATGCGCTGCTGAAAGTCTCAGACGCCTTGCGCGACCGCGGCACGCTGCTGTTCAATGCCGGGGCGATCGACGAGCGTCTGCGCGAGGCCGATTGCCGTGCCAACGTCATCCACACCGCGCCGACGCGCGCGATGCTGGCCGATGCGCTCGGCCAGTATCTGGTGTGGAAGCAGTGGAAGCGCTGGCTGCTCGTGGTCGGCTCGCATGACGAAGACAAGCTGTTCGCCGATGCGCTGAGGCGCACGGCCACGCGGTTCGGCGCCAAGATCGTGCAGGAGCGCAGCTTCGAAGACAAAGGCGGCGCGCGCCGCACGGATTCGGGCGTGACGCTGATCCAGCGCCAGATGCCGGTGTTCACGCAGCAAGCGCCGGCTTACGACGTGTTGGTCGCCGCCGACGAGAGCGAAGTGTTCGGCGCCTACCTGCCCTATCGCACCTGGGATCCCCGCCCGGTCGCAGGCTCGGCCGGCCTCGTGCCGCGGAGCTGGGACGCATCGCAGGACCAGTGGGGCGCGATCCAGATGCAGAACCGCTTCGTCAAGCTGAACGCGCGGAGGATGACTGCGCTCGACATGCAGGTCTGGACCGCGGTGCGCATGATCGGCGAGGCCACCTCGCGCACCAATTCCGGCGACGTCAAGAAGGTCACCGACTTCATCAAGGGCCCGGACTTTTCGGTTGCTGCCTTCAAGGGCACAAAGCTGACCCTGCGCGACTGGAACCTGCAGCTGCGCCAGCCGATCCTGCTGGTCGACGGCCGCATGGTGGTGTCGGTGTCGCCGCAGGAAGGTTTTCTGCACCAGGTCTCCGAGCTCGACACGCTCGGTTATGACCGCCCGGAGAGCAAATGCAAATTGAAGTGAGCATTGTGAGATGAGTTCGAGCTGCGACTACAACGACGCTGCGCTCCCTCCCCCGCTTGCGGGGGAGGGTTGGGGAGAGGGTGTCTCCGCGAGCGATAACCTCCTAGAGGAGAGAACCCTCACCCGCATCGCATCTATCGATGCGATGCGACCTCCCCCGCAAGCCGGGGAGGTGAAACCAACCCGCAGCGGAATACTGCGCTTGTGGCGTGTGGGATTGCTGTCCGGGCTGGCGCTGGCGGCAGCGCCGGCGCATGCGTTCATCGCCTATGTCTCGAACGAGAAGAGCAACACGGTGTCGGTGATCGACACCGACAGCTGGACGGTCACCAAGACCATCAAGGTCGGCCAGCGCCCGCGCGGCATCGACTTCACGCGCGACGGCAAGTTCGTGATGGTCGCGGTCGGCGACGACGACACCATCCAGATGATCGACGCGAAGACGCAAGCCGTGGTGGACAGCCTGCCCTCCGGACCCGACCCCGAATTGTTCGCCCAGGATGCCGCCGGCAAGATCCTCTATGTCGCCAACGAGAACGACAACACGGTGACCGTGATCGACCTCGAGAAGCGCGCCCGCCTTGGCGACATCCAGGTTGGCGTCGAGCCCGAGGGCATGACCATCAGCCCGGACGGCAAGACGCTGATCAACACGTCCGAGACGACCAACATGGCGCACTTCATCGACACCTCATCGCGCCAGATCGTCGCCAATGTATTGGTGGACGCGCGGCCGCGCTTTGCCGAATTCAAGCACGACGCTTCCGAATTGTGGGTGTCCTCGGAGATCGGCGGCACCGTGTCGATCATCGACCCCAGAAAGCACGAGGTGACCGGCAAGGTCGATTTCGAGATCCCGGGGTTGAGGAAGGAGGCCATCCAGCCCGTCGGCATCGGCATGACCAAGGACGACAAGACCGCCTTCATCGCGCTCGGTCCCGCCAACCGCGTCGCCGTGGTCGATACCGCCACGCGCAAGGTGACGAAGTATCTGCTGGTCGGACAGCGGGTCTGGCATATGGCGTTCACGCCGGACGAGAAATATCTGCTCACCACCAACGGCGTGTCAAACGACGTCTCCGTCATCGACGTCGCCGCGCAAAAGGTGATCAAGACCATTCAGGTGGGCGAACTGCCCTGGGGCATTACGATCGCGCCATGACCAGCCCTGCTCCCATCGCCGAACAACGCGAGGTGCCGAAGCCCAATCCCGCTGCGGTGCCGGCGCTGTCGATCGACGGCGTCAGCCACGCCTATGGCCCGCGCCGGGCGCTGATGGACGTGTCGTTCAACGTGCAGCCGGCGAGCTTCACGGCGCTGCTTGGCCTCAACGGCGCTGGCAAGAGCACGCTGTTCTCGCTGATCACGCGGCTGTTCGGCATCCAGACCGGCCGCGTCGGCATTTTCGGTCATGACGTCAGCAAAAGTCCCGGCGAGGCGCTGCGGTTGCTCGGCGTCGTGTTCCAGCCGCGTACGCTCGATCTCGATCTGTCGCTGACACAGAACCTGCTCTATCACGCCGCGCTGCACGGCATCAGCCGCCGCGAGGCCGCAGTGCGCAGCGCCGAGTTGCTCGGCCGCATCGGGCTGACCGAGCGCGCCGGCAGCAAGGTGCGCGATCTCTCGGGCGGGCAGATGCGGCGGCTGGAGATCGCACGCGCGCTGCTGCACCGTCCGCGCCTGCTATTGCTGGACGAGCCGACCGTCGGCCTCGACGTCAAGGCGCGCGCAGACATCATCAGCCATGTGCGTCAGCTCGTGACCGAGCAAGGCATCGGCGTGCTCTGGGCCACGCATCTGTTCGACGAGATCATGGCCGGCGACGATCTCGTGGTGCTGCACCAGGGCAAGGTGCTGGCGCAGGGACCAATGAGTCGTGTCGTTGCGGAAGCCGGCGCGCAGGACGTCAACACCGCCTTCATGCGCCTGACCGGCGCGCAGACCCTGCCGGGCGGCGGCGCATGAGCAGCATCACGACACGCGACACGCCGCGCGGCTTCTCAGCCGCCGAGTATATGACTTGCCTCACCGGCATCGTCTGGCGCGAGGGTCTGCGCTTCCTGCATCAGCGCGAGCGTTTCGTCTCGGCGCTGGTACGGCCGCTGGTCTGGCTGTTCATCTTCGCCGCCGGATTCCGCCAGGTGCTCGGCATCTCTATTATCCCTCCGTACGAGACCTACATCCTCTATGAGGTCTTTATCGCGCCCGGGCTGATGGCGATGATCCAGCTCTTCAACGGCATGCAGTCCTCGCTCTCGATGGTCTATGACCGCGAGATGGGCAACATGCGCACGCTGCTGGTAAGCCCCTTGCCGCGTGGGTTCCTCTTGTTCTGCAAGCTGCTCGCGGGCACCGCGGTGTCGCTGCTCCAGGTCTATGCGTTCCTGCTGATCGCCTGGTTCTGGGACATCACACCTCCCCCGATCGGCTATCTCACCGTACTACCGGCGCTGATCCTGTCCGGACTGATGCTGGGCTCGCTCGGCATGCTGATCTCGTCCGGCATCAAGCAGCTTGAAAGCTTTGCCGGCGTCATGAACTTCGTGATCTTCCCGATGTTCTTCGCATCCTCGGCGCTCTACCCGCTCTGGCGAGTGCAGGAGGGCAGTCCCTATCTCTATTATCTCTGCGAGGCCAATCCGTTCACCCATGCGGTCGAGTTGATCCGTTTTGCGCTGTACGG
This sequence comes from Bradyrhizobium sp. 197, assembly GCF_023073375.1. Classification (NCBI taxonomy): domain Bacteria; kingdom Pseudomonadati; phylum Pseudomonadota; class Alphaproteobacteria; order Hyphomicrobiales; family Nitrobacteraceae; genus Bradyrhizobium; species Bradyrhizobium sp. 197. The sequence goes on from NZ_JADPJJ010000055.1 coordinate 260,544, forward strand.
ACAGATCAACTGGGTCTCGCTGGCGGTGGTCGCGACCTGCACAATCGTCTTCATGATCGGAGCGATCTATGCCTATGATCCCTCGCGCGGGCTGGCGCGACGGGGCCCTGCGGGAGGTGAAGGATGAAGGTTCGGGTTCTGGCCATGGCCGCTCTGATGCTCGCAGTCGCGAGCACGACGGCACGCGCGGCCGATCCGCGCTATCCGGATTGGCCCTGTACGCAAGCCAAAGTGCCGGAAATTTCGCTCGCCGCCGTGTGGGCTGGTCCTTCGCTCGATGACGTGCAGAACAAGTGGAAGGACGACGCCAGGGTCAGCGCGCTGGTCTCGAAACTGGCGGCCCGCAAGACGCCGCTGGACGAGGCCGAGAAGTCGGTGAAGGAGTTTTTAGCGGGCTCCGCGGCCGACAAGACCGCGAATGCAAAACTTCTGTTCGCCGGCCTTTTCGACACGCTCAACGCCCAGCGCTCGCAGGTCATCGGCGGGCTGGAACGCGTCAGCCGCAAGCAGCGCGAGGCCGCCGACAAAATTCGCGAGGAGTCGATCCAGCTCCAGGCGCTCCAGGGCGCAACGCCGCGCGACGAGGCCAAGGTCGATGCGCTCAGCAACGAGCTGATCTGGAAGACTCGCATTTTCGAGGACCGCCACAAAGTGGTGCGGTTCGTCTGCGAGGTTCCGACCACGATCGATCAGCGCCTGTTTGCGCTGGGACGCGTCATTCAGCAGGAAATGGAATAGCGTCACCCCACTGACAGCTTTGCAAGTTCCGGCGATCTCAACGCTATCGTTAACCTTTGCCGCGCAATCTGCCGGAACTAAATCGATCCAGGATAGCTTGTCGAAGAGAGTCCAAGACGTCGGGAGGCCTTGATGGGAACCACGAAATTCATCCTCGCAGGCGCTGCGGCCATCAGCATGCTCGCAAGCAGCGCATTCGCTGACGACATGACCGGAATGGTCACGCGGATAGATCGGCTCAACAGCACGATTTCGATCCAGCAGATGCAGAAAGGCACGGTCGGCGGCAGCGCAGGCGGCGCCGGCGCGCTCCAGGAGTACAAGGCCAAGGACGCCGCGATGCTGGATGCCGTGCACGCCGGCGACAGGGTGAGCTACTCTGCGACCGTCAATAACGGCACGGGCACGCTGACCAAGCTGCAGAAGCAGTAGGGGAAACTCTCTGTCCCATTGCCGCCATCCTTCGAGACGCCCGCCTTCGGCGGGCGCCTCACAGGATCTGATTTCGCTGCGGGATGTAGACGCTCATGGTGAGGAGACCGCGAAGCGGTCGTCTCGAACCACGAGGCCACCGATGACAGAACTCGCTCAATTCTTTATTGCTCCGGCCGCAGCTCCGGCTGTGCCTCGTCGGTTGGGAGTTTGGCGCGCTCCCAGCCGTCGGTGCCTTCGGGATACCAGGCGACGTTGGAGTAGCCATACGCGAGCGCGCGCTTGGCGGCGTTCCAGGACATCCAGCAGTCGGCCAGGCAATAGATCACCAGCAGCGCGGCCTTGTCGCCGCGCGACGCACGCGCGAGCCCGCGCTGAAAATAATCGTCCATGGCCGGCGGCAGCGCACCATAGCCAGTATCAGGCAGCCAGATGCTGCCCGGAATGTTTTTGCGCGGCGCCTCGCGCCAGACGGTACCCGCGGGAAGGTTCTTCGGCTTCGGCGCGCGCGGCAGCACGTCGATGAACACGCCGCTCTTCGCGTGCCAGACCGCCTCGGCTTCTGAAGTCGACAGCACGCGCGCGCCGCCGAGCGTCGCCGGCACAGGCGCGCGGTAATTGTCGGCGCGATAACCCTCGGGCTCGAACGGCTCCTGCTGCTGCGCGACTACCGGCGCCACCAGAGTGGCAGCGACCAGCGCAGCGGCAATCTGCCGCCTCATGGCGTCTTGGCCGTCTCCGCGCCGAGCGGCCGGTCGCTCTCGTCCAGCAGCGGCACGCCGAATTCGAGCAGGATCTTGTTGATCTCGCCCTGGTTCTCCTGGATCAGCTTGTTGAGTTGCCGCTTCCAGTTCTGGTCGGCGGCACGCACGCCCATACCGATGCGATAGGCCAGTTTTGGTCCGGTGGTTTCCTTTACCAGCGGCGTGACATGAAGCGAGCCCGCCTGCTTCGCGTAAAATCCCGCCATGGGTCCCCACAGCACGCCGGCGTCAATCTTGCCTGCCGCGAGATCATTGATCATTGCCTGCGCCGAATTATCGTAGCGCGTGTCGATCATCAGCGGATAGGGCTTTGCATCGCCCATCAGTCCCGCGATGGCCATGTTGGTCGCAGGCGGCGTTCCGGCGACGATGCCGACATGCTTGCCCTTCAGCCTGGTATCCTCGAGCGTGTCGACCTCCTCAAGCCCGCTGCCGGCTTTCGCGACCAGCGCATAGCTCGTGCGGTAGTAGGGATTGGTGCCCTGGACGAGGTCATCGCCTTGGGGGAAGCCCATGATGACGTCGCAGCGATGCGAGCCGAGCGTCATGCGCACGAAGCCGGTAGCCTGCGGAAAAAAGACATAGTCGAGCTTCTTCTGGAGCTTGTCTGCAAACAACTCGGCAAGCTTGTTCTCGAACCCCTCGCCCTTTTCATTCGAGAACGGCAGATTGCGCGGGTCGGCACAAACGCGCAGCACCTTGGGATCGACCAGCTCGAAGGAGAGGTCGCCGGCGTCGTTGGTCTGCGCGACGGCGACGTCGCCGAACGCGCAAGACGCAACCAGGATACTCAGTGAAACCAACCAGCGACGATGTCGTCCGGCCTCCGTCATCGCGCTTCCTCCTAGGATTGTTTGAATGCTAGCCATGCAACGCATGACGCACCATTTCTGCCAGACTTTGTGCTGGCTTTTCTTTGTTGCAGTGCAACGCGCAACCCTTTGAACTGAGGCGGAAAAGTGTCTCGCATCGCTTTCGTGATTGCAGCCTTGTCCCTGCTGGTAACGGCGACACTAGCATGCGCAGGAGCGGCCGAATTGCCTGTAAGCGAAGTCGCGCCGGGAATCTTCGTACACTCCGGGACCATCGCCCTCATGACCCGAGAGAACCAGGGCGACATCGCCAATGTCGGCTTCATCGTCGGCGCGGATGCGGTCGCCGTCATCGACACCGGTGGTAGCCTTCGCGAGGGCGAGGCGCTGCTGGCGGCGGTGCGGGCCCGCACCAGCAAGCCGATCCGCTACGTCATCAACACCCACGGCCATCCCGATCATGTCTTCGGCAATGCAGCCTTCGTCGCCGGGGACACGCGCTTCGTCGGCCATAGCCGGCTGCCGCAGGCGTTGGCGACGCGCGGGCCGTATTATCTCGACAATTTCAGACGCATCATGGGCGACGAATTGATCTCTCCCGTGAAGATCGTGCCGCCAACAATATCTGTCACGGACACCCTGACGCTCGATCTCGGCTCGCGCCACCTGACCTTGCGGGCCTGGCCGGCCGGACACAGCGACACTGATCTCACCGTGTTCGATGAGACGAGCAAAACACTTTTCGCGGGCGATCTCGTCTTCCTCCGCCATATTCCGGTGATGGACGGCAGCATTCGCGGCTGGCTCGGCATCCTCGGGGAACTCGAGAGCATTCCAGCGCTGCGCGTCGTTCCGGGTCACGGACCCGTGAGCGAATGGCCTACAGCGCTGACCGATGAACGGCGTTATCTCACGGCGCTGCTGGCGGACGTCCGGGCGTCGAACAAGAAGGGCGAACCGATCCGAACCGCCGCAGACAAGGCGGCCGCCTCGGAGCGGTCGCAATGGCAGTTATTCGACGACTACAACGCTCGCAACGCAACCGCAGCATTTTCGGAAATTGAATGGGAGTAGCGGACGCGCTACGCTAGGCCCGACAACTGCTTCTGCTTCGTCCGCGGGACCATGACCATGATGGGATGCACACGCCGCCTGCCCCTGATCGCCCTGCTCTTCGGCATGGTATTCGCCGTGCCGGTGCAGGCAGAAGAAGCTTACGATCCCTGGCCGGGCCTCGTGCAGGACATCTTCAGCAACCGTCCGATGCACGACGGCGGCGATGTCATTGGCATCGATATGCCGTATCGCGCCGAGGATGCGGCGATCGTGCCGGTGACCCTGCGCAGCAAGCTTTCGCCGGGCGATGCCCGCCGCATCCGTTCGATCACGCTGGTGATCGACCGCAATCCGGCGCCGATGGCGGCGAAGTTCGAGCTCGGCCCCGATGCCAACGTCACCGAAATCTCGACGCGGGTACGCATCAACAACTACACCGACGTCCATGCGGTTGCCGAGCTCAGCGACGGCCAGCTCTATGTCTCCAAAGTCTATGTGAAGGCCTCGGGCGGCTGCTCTGCCCCGGCGGGGAAGAATGCCGAGGAAGCCCAGAACCGGCTCGGCCAGATGCGCTACCGGCAATTCGCGCGGCAAGAGAGCCCCGCGAGCCGCATGCGCGAGGCGCAGATCATGATCGGCCATCCCAACAATTCCGGCCTGCAGATGGACCAGGTCACGCAGCTCTATATTCCCGCCTTCTTCGTCAACCAGCTCAAGTTGACGCAGGACGACAGCCCCGTGCTCTCGATGGAAGGCGGCATCTCGATCTCGGAAGATCCCAATCTGCGGTTCACGTATGTGTCCAACGGCGCCAAGCGTTTTCGCGCGGAGGCCAAGGATACGGATGGACACGTGTTCCGCAACGAGTGGGATGTGGAGAAGCCGGGGACGTGAGCCCCTCACCCGTCATGTCCGGGGACAAGCCCGGACATGACGACTACGGGATGCACGCCGCCAAGCGGTTAAAAACACCTCACCTCGGCTTCGGCCTGCGCGCGCCTCAGATCGTTCACAGCCGAGTTCGCCTGCTCCGAGGTGCGGAACTGGACGCCGAGATTGCCGCGGACCTGGGACATGCTGAGCGCGGTTTCCGCGGTGACGTAGCGCTCATAGGATACGATCGAGGCCACCACGTCGATCGAGCAGGAACATTGCTCGATCGCCTGCCGGCTCTCGCCATTGGCCTTCATGCAGCCATAGACGTACTCCGCACGCGCCGCCGTCGGATAATCATTCGCCTCCTCGGCGCGCACTGCGAGCGCGGTCGCAGCCCACACCGCCAATGCGGCGACAATCGGTCGTAGCTGTCCGGCCAGATTCATGCGCGTCCTCCCGCTGGTTGCGACGAAAGCTATGCTATGCGTATTGTCCTGAAAAGCACTCTGTCACAGGAAACGGCTCACAAGGTGATGAGAGCACTTGGTTTGATAAGAGCACTTGGTCGACCATTGGCGCTCGCGGTGACGCTGGCGCTGACACTCGCCGGACCCGGCCGCGCCGCGGATACCATCCGCCTTGCGGTGCAGAAGACCGGAACATTCTCCTGGGAGCTGGCCGCGATCCGCGCCGATGGCCTCGACAAGGAGGCCGACCTGTCGCTCGACGTCACCGAGCTTGCGAGCCCCGAGGCCGGCAAGATCGCGCTGCGCGCCGGCAATGCCGACATCATCCTGTCCGACTGGCTGTGGGTGTCGCGCGAGCGCGCGCTCGGCGCCAAGCTCACCTTCTATCCCTATTCCAGCGCGCTCGGCGCGGTGATGGTGCCGGCTTCCTCGCCGATCAAGTCGCTCGCCGATTTGAAGGGCCGCAAGCTCGCCGTCGGCGGCGGCCCGATCGACAAGAGCTGGCTCTTGCTCCAGGCTCGGTTGAAACAGGACGGCATCGACCTGAAGTCGGAGGCGACCATCGTCTATGGTGCCCCGCCCCTCATCGCCGCCAAGACGCTCGACGGCGAGATGGATGCGAGCCTCAACTTCTGGAATTTCTCCGCCCAACTGGAGGCCAAGGGTTTTAGGCGCCTCACCGGCATTGAGGACATTTTGCCGAAGCTGGGCGCCAAGGGCGCGGTCTCCGCCGTCGGCTATGTCTTCGACGAAAACTGGGCGGCAAGTCATCGCGAGGCCGTGGCGCGCTTCATCGCGATGACCCGCAAGGCCAAACAGCTGCTGGTGACCTCGGATGCCGCCTGGGACAAGATCGCGCCGCTCACCGGCACTAGCGATGCTATCCTGCTGAAGACCTATCGCGAGCGATATCGCGACGGCATTCCGCGCCGGAGCATCGATGACGAAGAAAAGGACGCGCGCGTGCTCTACCGTGTGCTCGCCGAGACGGGCGGCCGCGACCTAGTCGGCCCGGCCGCTGAACTCGAGCCGGGCACGTTCTATCACGCAGTTCCCGGAGACTGAGGTGCTGCGTCTTCTGTCGTTTGCCCTGTTGCTCGCGATCTGGTGGATCGCCGCGCTGTTCGTCGGCGCCGCGAAGCTGCCCTCCCCGCCCGCCGTGCTCGACGTCGTTGTCGCGGAAGCTTCGAGCGGCGCGCTGTTCCTGCATCTCGGCGCCACGCTCGCTCGCGTAAGCCTCGCCTTTGTGCTGGCGATGTCACTCGGCAGCGCCATCGGCTATCTGATGGGACGGGTGAAGCTTGCCGACCGGCTCGGCGATCCCTGGCTGATCCTGCTCCTGAACCTGCCCGCGCTGGTCGTGATCGTGCTGGCCTATATCTGGGCCGGGCTCACTGAAGCCGCAGCGATCGCGGCGATCGCCATCAACAAGTTGCCGACCGCCATCGTCACCCTGCGCGAGGGTGCGCGCGCGCTCGACCGCTCGCTCGACGAGATGGCGAGCGTGTTCGCGATGCCGCGCTGGCGCGCGTTCCGCCACGTCGTGCTGCCGCAACTGGCGCCCTATATCGCAGCCTCAGCCCGCTCCGGATTGTCGCTGGTCTGGAAGATCGTGCTGGTCGCCGAACTGTTGGGGCGGCCAAACGGCGTCGGCTTCGAGATCGGCGTCGCCTTCCAGCTGTTCGACACGCCGCGGCTGCTGGCCTATTCGCTGACCTTCGCCGCCGTCGTGCTCGTGATCGAGACCGCGCTGGTGCAACCGTTCGAAGCCCGCGCAACCCGGTGGCGACCCCGTGCGGCTTGAGGTCGATATCACAGGCAAGACGTTCAGGAGTGCCGCGGGCGGAACGCAGGGGGTGCTCGCGCCGGTCAGCTTCGCGCTTCAATCCGGCGAGGTCGGCGTGCTGATCGGTCCGTCCGGCTGCGGCAAGAGCACGATGCTGCGCATCATCCTCGGGCTCGACCGCGATTTCGGGGGGCACGTCTCGCGTCCGCCGGAAGCGCGGATCGGGATGGTGTTTCAGGAGCCGCGGCTGTTGCCGTGGCGCTCTGTCGAGCAGAATGTGCGGCTTGCGGCCCCCGATGTCACCGATGCGAAGCTCGCCGAGCTGTTCAGGATCCTGGAGCTGGATGCGCATCGCAGCCATTTTCCCGGCGAGCTGTCGCTCGGCCTCGCCCGGCGCGTCGCGCTCGCCCGCGCCTTTGCCGTCGAGCCCGATCTGCTCGTGCTCGACGAGCCGCTCGCCTCGCTCGACGACGCACTCGCCGGCCGGTTGCGCGACGAGATCGCCACGCTGGTGGCGCGCCGTCCGGTGATGACGTTGCTCGTCACCCACAGCCTGGATGACGCGATCCGCCTCGGCGATCGCCTGTTCTTGCTGTCGCCGCGGCCGGCGCGCATTGTGCGGGAGGTGCCGATTGCCATCCCACGTGCGCAGCGCAGCGAGGCCGAGCTCGGCAGGATCAGGGCCGAGCTCGCGGCGCTGCAGCTTGAATCGAAATGAGAACTCATGGTCAACTGGACCAACGAAATCTTCGCGGGAGGTTCACCATGCGGCGTCAATTGATTGCGATCGGCATCCTGTTGGTTGCGATGCCGGGCGCGGCGCTCGCGCAGGCCAAGGGCAAGGGCATCCGACTCTGGAATCTGACGACGGAGACGATCTCCGGCTTCCAGCTCTCGCCGGCCGGCAAGACCGAGTGGGGACCGAACCAGTGCTTGAACGACAAGGACAAGGAGGTCGACCACGACGAGCGGCTGCGCATCACCGGTATCGAGCCCGGCCGCTACGACGCCAAGGTCAGCTATCCCAGTGCACGGCAGTGCATCGTCCGCGACATCGAGATCAAGCCGGATGCGGTGTTCTCGATCGCCGACAAGGATCTGAAGGACTGCAACAAGTAACGTGGCTGCGTTACTGGCGTTTTCCCCTCATCGTGAGGAGCGCGAAGCGCGTCTCGAACCATGCAGGGCCGCCTGTCCGCCTGTCCCTTGTGGCCATCCTTCGAGACGCTTGCTTCGCAAGCTCCTCAGGATGAGGACCTAAGCCAATCTCGACCAGTAAGGCAGCGCAACGCTTCACGCCTTGTCGTGCGGGTGCGGATATTCGCAGCGCCATCGCACCGCCTGCCACTTCGGATGGTCGCCGATCCATTGCGCGATATAGGGCGGCGCGGCCATCGCGCACTGCGTCGGCGAGCCGGCGTAGTTGAATACCAGATGCTGCTCCTCGCAGGTCGCAGGCGAGAGCAACGCACATACAGTCACTACCAGGTCGATCGGGTTCATGCCGGGATCCTCGCAGAGGCGATCAAGATTAGCACAAAAGGTTACGTTCCGAGGAGCGGGAAGTTTCAATCCGGCCGTGAGAGAGGCCGCGGGGAACTCGCCTTCCTAGAAGTTAACCCCAAACACCAGCCTCGCCTGGTGGCGCTCGAAATTGACGAGGTCGAGATTGGCACCTGATCCGGCCGGACGGCCCCAGGCCTGCATGCTCCAGCTCACGGTCAGGCGCGAGCGCTCGGAAAGCTGGAAACAGGCGGTCGGACCGACGAACAGGGCTTGGCCGGCAAGCTCGCCGAGGCCGATGCCTTCGTACTGCCGGAAGTAGCGCATCTCGCCGCCGAGCAGCACATTGGGCCGCACACGCACCATGCCGGCGAAGGCCGCGCCGATGGTCGAGCTCTTTTCGGACAGTCCCGCCACCTCGAAGCGCGCCCATTCCGGCTGATAGATCAAATTGAGCGCGCCGATGGCGAAGTTCGGGATCAGTTCGCGATCGAAGGCGAGTGTGAAATCGGTGCCGTACATCCGGCCTTTTGCGCCAGAGGTCTCATCGATGCGGTCACCATGAAGCTCGGCGGCAACCGTTAAGCCGAACGGCGCGTGCTCGCGGTCGAGCAGGCGATAACGCAGGTCGAGCGAGGCGCCCTGAAAATTGAACTGGCGGCGATCATCGATATCGGGGACGCCGGTGATGTCGTGCAAGCTAGCGATGCCGCCGACCTCGATGCGGAAGTTCGGCAGCGGCACGATCTCGATCTCGACTTCCTGCGAGAGGGCGCGATAGGTCCCTCCGCCTTTGCCGAATCGCCCCGTCGTTTCGGTCTGGAATTCGCGCTCGCCGGGATTGCCGACATCGGTGCCGATCAAAAAGCCGAAGATGTGCTCGGTATCGAAGCCCTCTTCGGCGCTGACGCACGCCGGTACGAGCGCGACTGTGCAGGCGGCTATGGTCCAGAATATATGGGCTCTCGCGCGCATTCCTGACACTACCACGGCTTCGACGGCGTTTGCCATCGAAGCCGCGACAGGTCGTCAGTCTTACTTGCGCAAAGCGCAGGCGTACATGTTGATTTCCATGCCGACCGGCACTTCCACAATCTTCGGAGCTTTCCAGGCCATTCGGGGGTCTCCCAAGGGATGAGCGCGACATCGCGCGGGGCAAAACCTAGGGCTGCGTCAGCGACAGCGCAAGTCCGGAATCAGACGACGAATACCGCGAACTGCCGCATCGCGCTCGCGAATTTCCCTCTCGGGCAAAACGCCTTCGCTCCCAGGCAAGCGCGGCTTCTCTCAGCGCAACAATCGCAGCAACGCGCGGCCGGCGCGCGAGTTCAGCTCCTTCGCATCCAGCGTTCCATCCTTGTCGGGATTTGCCGCGTTGAAACGCTGCTCCACCACCGAGAGATATTCGTCGAGCGTGAGGGTCCCGTCACGATCGGGATCGGCGGCGGCGAGTTCTTTCGCCGTTAACCGTCCGCGCAATTCGCGGGCGTCGAGCGTGCCGTCGTGATCGGGATCGAGCTTGGCGAACAATGCGGCCGCCGCCTTCTTCACCTCGGCAAGATCGAGCGTACCGTCATTGTCGGTATCGAGCATTTTTACGGCGCCGCCGGATGCCGACCAGGCCGGACTGGACAGCAGTGCAATCGTGAGCGCAAGCGCAACAGAGCGACGCGATATCATCAAAATCTCCCTGACCGAGAGCTCCGATTGGGAGCCGGATCGTAATGACATAAGTCCACAAGCGAGCTTCCGTTCAAGCCCCGAATTGCAACATGCGCACTGCACACCCGCAGAACCCGACGGCCCGGGCGCGGCGGCCCCGCATGGGCTCTGCTTCGTGCCGCGGAATTTCTTCAGCGCCTGCGCACAAGTTGAGAGTCGTTTGTAAGGTTTCCGTCAGGTGACCGGCGTCTGGCATCCAACATATCGGCAGCGCGCCTTCGACTTTCGTATTGACGCGTTTTGCATTCGGGCGGAGTGTTGCTGTCGCAGCGTCAACAGGCGCGCATATTGGGAGGAACGGATGAAACGCTTTGCGATGGCCGCGAGCCTCGTCATGCTTGCATCGACTTGTGCAAATGCACAAACCAGCGAGCAGCTGGTCAAGGGCGCGACCGATACATCGAACGTTCTCAACTACGGGATGGGCTACAATCTCCAGCGCTTCTCGACGCTGAACCAGATCAACAAGGACAGCGTCAAGAACCTTGTCCCGGTCTGGAACTACTCCTTCAACGACGATCGCAGCGAGGAATCGCAGCCGCTGGTGTATCAGGGCGTGATCTACGTGACCTCCCATAACGCGACCATGGCGGTCGACGCCAAGACCGGCAAGCAGATCTGGAAGAGCAAGATCGAGTATCCGGCCGAGACGCCGCGCATCGTCTGCTGCGGCATCATCAATCGCGGCGCCGCGCTCTACGACGGCAAGGTATTCCGCACCACGCTCGACGCCAACGTGATCGCGCTCGACGCCAAGGACGGCAAGGAATTGTGGCGGCAGAAGGCGGCCGACATCAAGGAAGGCTATTCGATGACGGTGGCGCCGCTGGTTGCCGACGGCGTCGTGATCACCGGCATCTCCGGCGCCGAGTTCGGCACCCGCGGCTTCATCGACGGCTGGGATCCGGCGACGGGCAAGCACCTGTGGCGTACCCATTCGATCCCCTCCCCCGACGAGCCCGGCGGCGACACCTGGAAGGGCGATACCTGGAAGCTCGGCGGTGGCTCGACCTGGATCACAGGCTCCTACGATCCCGAGCTGAACACGGTCTATTGGGGCATCGGCAATCCCGGACCGTTCAATTCGGCGGTGCGCCCCGGCGATAACCTCTACACCTGCTCCGTGCTGGCGATGGACCCCAAGACCGGCAAGATCAAGTGGCACTACCAGTTCTCGCCGAACAATCCGTTCGACTATGACAGCGTGGCCGAGATGGTCCTCGCCGACATCAACGTCGAGGGCAAGCCGACCAAAGTGTTGATGGACGCCAACCGCAACGGCTTCTTCTACGTGCTCGACCGCACCAACGGAAAGCTGCTCGCGGCCAATCCTTACGTGAAGGTCAACTGGGCGACCGGAATCGACATGAAGACCGGCAAGCCGATGGAGACCGACGTCACGACAGGTGCTCGGGAAGGCAAGAAGGTGACAGTCTATCCGTCGATCCTCGGCGGCAAGAACTGGGAACCGATGTCGTTCAATCCGCAGACCGGATTGGCCTACGCCAACACGCTCGCCTTCGGTGGCCGGTACAAGACCGAACCCGTCACCTTCAAGCAGGGTGAATGGTATCTCGGCATGGACCTCACCGATCTCTGGGAGTGGGGTGACGGCCCGCGCGGTCATCTGAAGGCGATCGATCCGATGACCGGCAAGGCGAAGTGGGAGGCGCCGAGCGACATCCCGCGCTTCTCGGGCGTGCTGTCGACCGCGGGCGGCGTCGTGTTCTCGGGCGCGCTGACCGGCGAGTTCGAGGCCTTCGACGCCGACACCGGCAAGAAGCTCTGGCAGTTCCAGACCGGCTCCGGCATCGAGGGACAACCGGTGACATGGCAGCAGGACGGCGTGCAGTATGTCGCCGTCACCAGCGGCTATGGCGGTGTCTACTCGCTGTTCTCCGGCGACGAGCGGCTTGCCAAGGTGCCGCCCGGCGGCTCGCTGTGGGTCTTTGCGGTCAAGCAGTAACCACGGCGCGATGCTGAAAGACGGATCTCACAAGACGGCGGCGATCCTCGCCGCCGTCGCGGTGCTCACGGTCGCGCTTGCGGCGACCATTCGTGCCGCGGATGACGCAACCGGCAATCCCGTGCAGGCACAGATCGACCACGGCGAGTCGACCTATGCCGAAAAATGCTCGCACTGCCACGGCCCCAACATGATGAACCCCGGCACCATCACGCCGGATCTGCGCGCCTTCCCCGACGACAAGACGCGCTTCGTCACCACGGTGAAGAACGGCAAGAACAACAAGATGCCGCCCTGGGCCGACATCCTCAACGACGACGAGATCGGGGCTCTCTGGGCCTTCATCTCGAGCCGGAGGAAGCCATGAAAACCTGGCTCGTCGCGTGGAGCGTTGCCGCGATGCTCGCGGCGACGGCCACGGCTGCGCATGCAGCCGACGATCCACTCAAGATCTGTCTCGACGAGGACCGGCCGCCGCTCTCGGTGCATCACAAGGGCAAGCCGGACTCCGGCTTCGACGTGCGGCTGGCGCAGGCGCTCGCCGACCGGCTCGGACGGCCTCTGACGATCCAGTGGTTCGAGAGCAAGCTGGATGAGGATTCGAGCCCGCAGCTCGAGGCCAATGCGCTGCTGTCCGACGGGCGCTGCTCGCTGGTCGGCGGCTACGCGCTGACGACGGATTCGCTCGTCAAGCCCGGCATGAAGACGGCACGCTTGCCGGATTTTGCCGGCGCCACCCGTGACGACCGGCGCCGCCGCGTCGCGCTCGGCGTGCTCGCACCGAGCCAGCCCTATGTTTACTCGCCGATGACGGTTGTGCTCGGGCCGAAGGCGCAGGGCCGCAAGATCGGCGATATCGGCGACCTCTCAGGCCTTCGCCTCGTCATCGAGAGTGGCTCGCTGGGCGATGCCGTCCTGATGACATTCGACAAGGGGCGCCTGATCGACAACATCACCCATCTCGTCCCCGGTCGCGACGATCTCCTCGGCGCGCTCGCTCGTGGCGACTACGACGCGACGCTGATCGACCTCGGCCGTTTCGATGCCCATCGCGCCGCGCATCCCGACACGGCGATCACGGCATCCGGCTATTACTATCCGATCGGCGCCAACCGCGGCTATGTCGGGCTCGCCGGCGATCCCGCACTGATCGACGCCGTCAACACGGCGCTGAGCGGGCTTGCTGCCGAGGGCAAGATCGCCGAATTCGGCAGGCAGGCAGGGCTGACCTATCTGCCGCCGCGAGAGCCTGCGATCCTCGGCGACGTCTGGATGAAGATCATTCAGCGGTGAGATGGCCTGACATGCGACCACACTGGATCGCCCGCCTTCGCGGGCGGCCTGGAGCCGGCCTGAACCTCGAGGCGAGGTGCCTTCGCCGACATCCGACCAAAGCCTAGTGTCGGAAACGCATCTTCGCGCTATGATTGTGTCACGCTGGCGGAAGATCTCCCCGGCGCCGACGAGAAAGGCCGATCCCATGACACCGGATGGCGTCACACCGGATGGCGTCGCCATAGCCGTCATGATCATTCTGCTCTTTCCGATGGGCTATTTCACGCTGGCTTCGCCCGCCTTCCTGCTGGTGAAGCTGGATATCCAACCCGTCGCCCAGCTTTTGCGCGGAATGTTCAATGCCCATTTTCTGGTGATGCGCGTTGCCGGAATCATCGGAACGGTCGCTTTCCTGCTCGACGGTCGTTTGCTCGCTGCGATGGGCGTTGGCTTGGTTACAGCCCTGGCGATCTACGGACGTCGCGGCTTCATGCGGCGGATCGACGACCAGCTCAGCGCGCGAGACGCCGGCGATACCGAAGCCCCACGCCGATTACGCCGGTTACATTGGAGCGGGATGCTGGGCAACGCGGTGCTGCTCGCCGCTCTCGTGGCCGGTATTCCCTACGTCGCCCTATCGGCGTGAGAGACATCGCGGACGTGTGACGGTCATTTGCTGTCGGCGACCGCCGAGCTTGGCGTTCGCCTAATGCTCGTCCGCGGCAACGGCGCCCTGTTGCGCCTTGTGGATCGAGGACGGCACTACGCCGAAATATTTCCGGAACACGCGGCTGAAATGCGATGAGCTGGAGAAGCCCCAGGAGAACGCGACATCGGTGATGGTCTTGCCGGCATGGGTCTCGAGTTCCTGGCGGCAATTCTGAAGACGCGCCTGCCAGATGTAGTCGCTCACCGTGGTGCCGCGCTCGGAGAACAACATGTGCAGATAGCGTTTGGAGCAGCCGAGCTCGGCGGAGATCTGGTCGATGCACAGATCCGGATCGCGCAAATGCTCGCGAATGAAGAACTGCGCGCGCACATACGTCGCTTCGGGCCCGACGCGATCGAGCATCGTGTCCGCCTCGCGCAGCGGCAGCAGCAAAAGGTCGATCAGTGAATCGGCGACGCCGACCGCACTGTTCGCCGACAGCTTGGCCGCCTCGTCGAAGGTCGCATGGACGAAATCATGGGCGATCCGCCCCGTCCCCGTGCGTGACGTCAATTTGCAGGCGGGCATTCGCTGCGACGGGAATCCGCGGTCGCGCAGCAGCGCCTTCGGCACGATCACCACGTCGTGGCGCGTGAAAGCGGGGCTGATGATCGAATGCGGGCAGGAGACGTCATAGGCGATGATGTCGCCCGGGTTCAGCTCGATGTGGCGGCCATCCTGCTCGAAATAGGACACACCGTAAGTCTGGAAGTGGATCTTGATGTACGGGTGCTCATTGGCCTTGGCGCGCGCCAGCGTGTGCGCGATGCGGTGCTGGCTGACCTCGATCTGGCAGAGCTTCAAGCGCGAGACGGAGGTGTAGTCGATGCGGCCTTCGAGCGAGGACGCCTCCAGCGGATCCACGTCGAAATGCCCACACAGGCTCGTCAGCCCATCGATCCAGCTCTGGATCTGCCGCTTCGGCGTCATTCCCGTCGTCGAGAGCGTGTGTATTGTGTCGGACATTAATCCAGCCACTGGTTTGATCCGGAGATTCGATACGAATCGCAACCAGCGCTGCCGGAGCCCTCAGCCATGATTGCGTGACGTTTACCTCGATTTGAGCGATCTTCTAGAACGAGCGCCATCGTTCCATTGTCACCCTTGAAAGTTAATCCTCCGCCTTAGTCGCAGCGCCGTCAAGGGGAACCTGAGCGTTGAAGACGGCCCCAAAGCAATGCGGAAGCTGCTGAATTCGCTACTGCAAAATCAAAATCTTCGTGTCCGTGCGCTGTCAAGCAAACCAGCTTCTCTCTTGGGCAAGTTTCCCGATTACGAAGTCGTTACGAATTGCGGCAGGAACAACAAGAACGGGCCGCTCTGCACGTGGACCCGTGACTCTCATCAGGAGGAGGTAACACCACCGCATCGTTTCTGGTCCCAATCGTGACCGCCCTGCACGAGCAGACGCCGGACGAAAAAGCCCGGTGATTAAGCAATGCTTCGGAAACAATAAACGAGACCAATGGAGGAATGACTATGCGCAAGGTACTACTGGCGGCCTATCTTGGCTCCGCGGCGGCTCTCGCCGTCGGCAGCGCGTCGGCCAACGATGAAGTGCTCAAGATGTCGCAGAACCCGAAAGACTGGGTGATGCCGACGGGCGACTACGCCAATACCCGCTATTCCAAACTGAACCAGATCAACGCACAAAACGTAGGCAAGCTCCAGGTCGCTTGGACCTTCTCGACCGGCGTGCTGCGCGGCCACGAAGGCGGCCCGTTGATCATCGGCAACATGATGTACGTCCACACGCCGTTCCCGAACAAGGTCTACGCTATTGACCTTTCCAACGAGAACAAGATCGTCTGGAAGTACGAGCCGAAGCAGGACCCGAATGTCATCCCGGTGATGTGCTGCGATACGGTCAACCGCGGCTTGGCCTTTGGCGACGGCAAGATCTTCCTGCATCAGGCCGACACCACGCTCGTCGCACTCGACGCCAAGAGCGGTCAGGTGGCATGGACCGCGAAGAATGGCGACGCCAGCAAGGGCGAGACCGGCACTTCGGCTCCAATGGTCGTCAAGGACAAGGTGCTGATCGGTATCTCTGGCGGCGAGTTCGGCGTTCAGGCCCACATGTCCGCCTACGACATCAAGACCGGCAAGCTGGCATGGCGTGGATACTCGGAAGGACCGGATGATCAGCTTCTGGTCGACCCCGAGAAGACCACAGCACTCGGCAAGCCGATCGGCAAGGACTCCAGCCTCAAGACCTGGCAAGGTGATCAGTGGAAGATCGGTGGCGGCGCGACCTGGGGCTGGATCTCCTACGATCCCGCGCTGAACCTCGTCTATTACGGCTCCGGCAATCCCTCGACCTGGAATCCGAAGCAGCGTCCCGGCGACAACAAATGGTCGATGACGATCTGGGCGCGCAACCCGGATACGGGCGTTGCCAAGTGGGTCTATCAGATGACGCCCCACGACGAGTGGGACTATGACGGCGTCAACGAGATGATCCTCTCGGACCAGACGATCAACGGAGCGCCGCGCAAGCTGCTGACGCACTTCGATCGTAACGGCCTCGGCTACACGCTCGATCGTGTCAACGGTGAGCTTCTGGTCGCCGAAAAGTACGATCCGAAGGTCAACTGGACCTCCGGCGTCGACATGGACAAGAACTCGCCGACCTATGGCCGTCCGAAGGTGCTCGACACAGCTTCGACCGACAAGGCGGGCGAGGACCACAACGTGAAGGGCATCTGCCCGGCCGCGCTCGGCACCAAGGACGAGCAGCCGGCAGCCTACTCGCCGGACACGCAGCTGTTCTACGTTCCGACCAACCACGTCTGCATGGACTACGAACCGTTCAAGGTGAGCTACACCGCGGGCCAGCCCTATGTGGGTGCGACGCTCTCGATGTATCCGCCGCAGGGTGAAACCCATATGGGTAACTTCATCGCCTGGGACGGCAAGACCGGCAAGATCGTCTGGTCGAACAAGGAGCAGTTCTCGGTCTGGTCGGGTGCACTCGCAACCGCGGGCAACGTGGTGTTCTACGGAACGCTCGAAGGCTACCTGAAGGCAGTCGATGCCAAGACCGGCAAGGAGCTCTACAAGTTCAAGACTCCCTCCGGTATCATCGGCAACGTCACCACCTACGAGAACGGCGGCAAACAGTATATCGCAGTCCTCTCCGGCGTGGGTGGCTGGGCCGGTATCGGTCTGGCGGCGGGTCTGACCGATCCGACCGCAGGTCTCGGCGCAGTAGGTGGCTACGCGGCGCTCAGCAGCTACACGGCACTCGGCGGTACGCTGACCGTGTTCTCGCTGCCCAACTAGGCCTCTCAGCATCGCTCCGGCGCGTGGATCTACTCCACGCGCCGGCTCGTCTCACAGAATGCCTTCCGAGGAAAATCTCTTGCGTAAAATCTGCTCTGCCATCGCTGCGATGTTTTTGATTGCGTCCGGGGGAATTGCCGTCGCGGACGGCTCAGGTGATCCGACCGCCGTCAAGCAGAACGAAACCGGCGAATGGTCCGACAAGGAAGGCAACCCAACCTACAGGATCACGGAGGGCTCTGTGGACTGGTACACCTATTCCGGGTACCGCCGCTATCACTCGGACTGCCACGTGTGTCACGGCCCGGATGGAATGGGCTCGACCTACGCCCCGGCGCTGAAGGATTCGCTGAAGACGATGAGCTACGCGGATTTTCTCGGCGTCGTCGCCTCCGGCCGCAAGAACATCTCGACTGCCCAGGAGAACGTGATGCCGGCCTTCGGCGATAACCCGAACGTCGCCTGCTACATGGACGATCTCTACGTCTATCTGCGCGCCCGCTCCAACGAGGCCTGGGGCCGCACCCGACCTGGCAAGCACGAGGACAAGAACGACGCCTATACCAAGAACGAAGATTCGTGCATGGGCAACAAGAAGTGAACGTGCGGAGCCCGACCAGGACCTGGTTCCTGGCGCCCTGCTAGAATTTGAGGAGTTTACGATGAAGACACGCGCCGCCGTCGCTTTCGAAGCCAAGAAGCCGCTCGAGATCGTGGAGGTCGATCTGGAAGGACCGAAGGTCGGCGAAGTCCTGGTCGAGATCAAGGCGACGGGCATCTGCCACACCGACGCCTACACGCTCGACGGCTTCGACAGCGAAGGAATCTTCCCGTCGATCCTGGGCCATGAGGGCGCCGGCATCATTCGCGAGATCGGTCCTGGCGTGACCTCGGTGAAGCCGGGCGACCACGTCATCCCGCTCTACACGCCGGAATGCCGGCAGTGCAAAAGCTGCCTCAGCCAGAAGACCAATCTCTGCACCGCAATCCGCGCGACTCAGGGCAAGGGCGTGATGCCGGACGGCACCAGCCGCTTCTCCTACAAGGGCAAGCCGATCTACCACTACATGGGCTGCTCCACCTTCTCGAACTTCACCGTGCTGCCGGAGATCGCGGTCGCCAAGATCCGCGAGGACGCGCCGTTCGACAAGAGCTGCTACATCGGCTGCGGCGTCACCACCGGCGTCGGCGCCGTCGTCAATACCGCCAAGGTCGAGCCGGGCTCCAACGTCGTGGTGTTCGGCCTCGGCGGCATCGGCCTCAACGTGATCCAGGGCGCCAAGATGGCCGGCGCCGACAAGATCATCGGCGTCGACATCAACGACTCCAAGGAAGAATGGGGCCGGCGGTTCGGCATGACCGATTTCGTCAATCCCAAGAAGATCACCGGCGACATCGTCCCGCATCTCGTGACCCTGACCGACGGCGGCGCCGACTATACCTTCGACTGCACCGGCAACACCACGGTGATGCGCCAGGCGCTGGAAGCCTGCCATCGCGGCTGGGGCACCTCGATCATCATCGGCGTTGCCGAATCCGGCAAGGAGATCGCCACTCGCCCGTTCCAGCTCGTCACCGGGCGCAACTGGCGGGGCACCGCCTTCGGCGGCGCGCGCGGCCGCACCGACGTGCCGAAGATCGTCGACTGGTACATGAACGGAAAGATCCAGATCGACCCGATGATCACCCACACGCTCAAGCTCGAAGACATCAATAAAGGCTTCGAGCTGATGCATGAGGGCAAATCCATCCGTTCAGTCGTCGTGTTCTAGTTCGAAAAGCGTCACCCCCAAGGAGGATCGACCCATGACTGTTGCACTCCATCCCTCGATCGATAACGGCCTCAAACAGGGCAGCGGCAGCTTTGCCGGCGGCACGCTCGTATGCAAATGCAAGGACCATCAGGTCAAGGTCGCCGTCAAGGGCGACGTCGCGCACAACCACGCCTGTGGCTGCACCAAGTGCTGGAAGCCGCAGGGCGCGAATTTCTCCGTCGTCGCCGTGGTGCCGCGCCAGAACGTCAGCGTGATCGAGAACGGCGACAAGCTCCAGATCGTCGACCCCTCTGCGGTGATCCAGCGCCATGCCTGCAAGGCCTGCGGCACCCACATGTACGGCCGCATCGAGAACAAGGGCCACCCGTTCTACGGCCTCGACTTCATTCACCCCGAACTGTTCCAGGAACAGGGTTCGCAGGCGCCGCAATTCGCCGCCTTCGTCTCCTCGGTGATCGAATCGGGCGTGAAGCCGGAGGAAATGCCCGGTATTCGTTCGCGGCTGAAGGAAATCGGCCTCGAGCCCTATGACTGCCTGTCGCCGGCTCTGATGGACGCGATCGCGACCCACGTGGCGAAGGCCAAAGCCGCCTGAGCCAAGCCGCCTGACGTTTGCCCGTCCGCTCGCTGGTTCTCGCCAGCGAGCGGACGGGTCCGGCCCCGGGACCAATCACGGCGATGCCCCGCTTCTCCACTCTGCGTATACGAGGGCCATCAGGTCCCTCAGTCCTGGTCTCTGAATGACTGCGCAGGGCCGCCGGCTTCCTGCTTGAAGTCCGCAGCGCTTGCGTTTCTCCCTCCCTCGACTGAGGCATCCTGCTTCGTCCGCACAGTTCTTCTGGCGGACGAAGCTTTTTTCATTGTGCCCGTTTCGGGAGGCGCGCTGCGTGATGCAGCGCCCTGCTTTTGACAAACCTTCGTTGCAATCTTTTCCCGTCGATACAGCTGACTAGAGAACACTTGGCTGTGAACGCCGGACCGAGGCGATCTCTGCTACGATTGCGTCGTCACGATGCCGCGCGAAATTCAATAATCAAGAACAAGACGGAGGTATCGAGCACATCCGGACATGACACTCGCATTCCTGCTTCCTGCCGGGATCTGCCCGCGCCGGATGACGGCCGGAACGCGACGACACGACGCAGCAGGCATTGCGCCGACCGACGTCGAGACAATTTGAAATCGGCAAGCTTATGAAGAGCGAGGGACGATCATGATCAAGGTGAAGATCAACGGCCAGGAACAGAGCTGGGACGGCGACCCGGATCTTCCGCTACTCTGGTTCCTGCGCGACGAGGCCGGGCTGACCGGCACCAAGTTCGGCTGTGGCCAGGCCCTTTGCGGCGCCTGCACCGTCATCGTCGACAAGGAAGCCGTGCGCTCCTGCATCACGTCGATCAACGACGTCGCCGGCCGCGAGGTCACGACGATCGAGGGACTGCATCCGAACGGCGATCACGCGGTGCAGAAGGCCTGGCGCCAGGTCAACGTACCCCAATGCGGCTTCTGCCAGGCGGGCCAGATCATGCAGGCGGCGGCGCTACTGATGGACAACCCAAAGCCGTCGCACGATCAGATCCGCGAAGCGATGGCCGGCAACATCTGTCGCTGCGGCTGCTACCAGCGCATTGAGAACGCGGTCCATCTCGCATCGACGGGAGTGTGACATGAATTTCATCGACAATCCGGGGAAGCTTCGTGGCTTCGAAAAGAACATCAAGGTCGAGAAAGTCTCGCGCCGCAGCATCCTGAAAGGGCTCGGCATCACCGGCGGCTTCGTGCTCGCTGCCCCCGTGATGTCGCGCCAGGCGTTCGCCTATGAGACCGGCGCCGGCAAGATGCCGCATGGCGTCGTGGTGGACCCGCGCGTGTTCGTCGCGGTCGCGCCCGACGGCACCGTCACCATCCTCGCCCACCGCGCCGAGATGGGTACCGGCGTGCGCACCAGTCTGCCGCTGATCGTAGCGGAAGAAATGGAAGCTGACTGGTCGCGAGTCAAAGTGCAGCAGGCTCACGGCGACGAGGTCAAGTTCGGCAACCAGGACACCGACGGCTCGCGCAGCACGCGGCATTATCTGATGCCGATGCGCCAGATCGGCGCCTCCGCCCGCACCATGCTGGAACAGGCCGCGGCCAAGCGCTGGGGCGTGCCGGCGACCGAGGTCAAGGCCGTCAATCACGAGGTCGTCCACAGCGCGACGAGCCGCAAGCTCGGCTTCGGCGAGCTCGCAGCCGATGCCGCCAAGGAATCGGTGCCGAGTATCGAAGGCCTCAGGCTAAAGAACCCCAAGGACTTCCGCTATCTCGGCAAGGGCCAGGTCGGCATCGTCGATCTCCACGACATCACCACCGGCAAGGCGCGTTACGGCGCCGACGTGCGGCTGCCTGGCATGAAGTATGCCGTGATCGCGCGCCCGCCGGTAACAGGCGGCAAACTGGTCTCGTTCGATCCGGACGCGGCGCTGAAGGTCCCCGGCGTCGAGAAGGTGATGCAGGTGCGCGGTTGGCCGTGGCCGTCGAAATTCCAGCCGCTCGGCGGCGTTGCCGTGATCGCGCGCAACACCGGCGCGGCGATCAAGGGCCGCGACGCACTTAAGCTCACCTGGGATGACGGTGCCAACGGCAAATACGACTCCATCGCCTACCGCAAGGAGCTCGAGGAAGCCTCACGCAAACCGGGCCTCGTCGTGCGCCAGGAAGGCGACGCCGATGCTGCCCTGAAGGGTGCCGACAAGATCATCGTCGGCGAATATTATCTGCCGCATCTCGCCCATGTCAGCATGGAACCGCCGGTGGCGGTCGCCGATGTCAAGGGCGACAAGGCGGAGATCTGGGCACCGGTGCAGAGCCCGGGCGGCACACGCGAGGACGTCGCCAAGACGCTCGGCATCCCCGAGGGCAATGTCACGGTCAACGTCACCCTGCTCGGCGGCGGTTTCGGCCGCAAGTCGAAGTGCGACTTTGCGCTCGAGGCCGCGCTGCTGTCGAAGGAGCTCGGCGCGCCCGTGAAGGTGCAATGGACGCGCGAGGACGACGTCCGCCACGACTTCCTGCACACGGTCTCCGTGGAACGGATCGAAGCGGGCCTCGACAAGAGCGGCAAGGTGATCGCCTGGCGCCACCGCAGCGTGGCTCCCAGCATCGCCTCGACCTTCGCCGCCGGTGCAAATCACGAGGCGCCCTTCGAGCTCGGCATGGGCCTCGTCGATATGCCGTTCGAAATCGCCAACATCTCTTGCGAGAACCCGGAAGCCGCGGCGTTCACCCGCATCGGCTGGTTCCGCTCGGTCTCGAACATCCCGCGCGCCTTCGCGGTACAGTCGATGGTCGGCGAGATCGCGCATGCGACCGGCCGCGACCAGAAGGAGACGCTGCTGGCGCTGATCGGCAGCCCGCGCATCGTCAAGCCGGCGGTGAAGGACATGTGGAACTACGGTGAGCCCTTCGACAGCTATCCGATCGACACCGCGCGCCTGCGCAAGGTGGTCGACCTGGTCGCCGAGAAGGGCGAATGGGGCCGCGCGGTCGCCAAGGGCCACGGTCTCGGCATCGCCGTACACCGCAGCTTCGTCAGCTACATCGCGACTATCGTCGAGGTCGCCGTCGACGACAAGGGCAAGCTGACGGTGCCGCGGGTCGACACCGCGATCGATTGCGGCACCTATGTCAACCCCGAGCGCATCGCCTCGCAGATCGAGGGCGCGGCGATCATGGGGCTGAGCCTCGCCAAATACGGCGAGATCAGCTTCAAGGACGGCAAGGTGGAGCAAAAGAACTTTGACGACTTCCAGGTCCTCAGGATGGATGAATCCCCGCTGGTGACCAACGTCTACATCGTGCCGCCCGGACCCGACACGCCACCGAGCGGAGTCGGCGAGCCCGGTGTCCCGCCGTTCGCGCCGGCGCTGATGAACGCCATCTTCGCCGCGACCGGAAAGCGCATCCGCAACCTTCCGCTCGGCAAGCAATTGGAGGCGTGAGAGCTTGGTCCGGAAAAGTGGACACCGGTTTTCCGAACAGACCATGCTCAATCAGGAAAGAGCGCGATAGAAGTCTATCGCGCTCGGGAACACAAAGCGGCTTCGCGCCGTTTCCATCGATCTGACAGGAGCAGATCGATGACCCATATTTCGAAGGCGCTCGCAGTTTCGCTGTCGAGCGCCTTTCTTTTGACGACCACAGGCGTGTTCGCCCAGAACAACACGGCGCCGCCAACCACGGCCACGCGCCCCAGCACGCCGGACCAGAACTCCCTGCCCAACGCCAATGCCCCGCCGCCCTCGACCACCCAGACCACCGGGCAGCACAATCCGGATCCCAAGGTTCAGGAAATGAACCAGAAGGAAAAGGGCAAGGTAGAGCGCGAGGGGAAGTAGCGATCTGGCGTCGCGTGCGACCGCATCGTCATGGCCGGGCTTGTCCAGGCTTGTCCCGGCCATGACGACTTCGTGGCGCGGGCAGCAATCCCATCCCGTCACGCAAAATGCGGCGGACGTTGCCGTCCGCCGCATTTGCGCCCTGACACTCCGCTTCTTTCGATCCGCCAGCGGAGCTTACTTCTTCAGCGCGAACACCCAGATGACGCCGCCCTGCGGTACGTTGGCTTCGATACCGATATTGTTGGTCACGAGTGCATCCTGGATGCGCTGCGCATCCACACCCCATCCCGACTGGATCGCGATGTATTGCGTGCCGTCGATCTCATAGGACACCGGCATACCCATGATGCCGGAGTTGGTCTTCTGCTCCCACAGCAGCTCGCCACTCTTGGCGTTGAAGGCGCGGAAGTTGCGGTCGTTGGTGCCGCCCACGAAGACGAGATCGCCTGCCGTCGCCGTCACCGATCCGAACAGCTGCGACTTGGGAAAGTTGTGTTGCCACATCTTCTTGCCCGTAACGGGATCCCAAGCCTGGAGCTCGCCGAAATGATCGGCGCCAGGCTTCGTCTTCAGGCCGATGTCCTCCGGTTTGGTGCCGAGCCAGAGTTCGCCGGGCTTGAGCGGAACCTTCTCGCCGGTGAACCCGCCACAGAAATTCTCGTTGGCGGGCACGTAGACGAGGCCGGTCTTCTGGCTGTAGGCCGCCGACGGCCAGTCCTTGCCGCCCCACAGCGACGGACAGAACTCCACGCGCTTGCCGACCATCGGCTTGTGCGCGGGATCGAGGATCGGCCTGCCGCTCTCGGCATCGATGCCCTTCCAGACGTCGGTGGAGACGAACGGCCAGCCGGCGATGTAGTTGATCTTGGTCGGCGTGCGCTCAAGTATCCAGAAGATCGCATCGCGTCCCGGATGAACCAGGCTCTTGATGGTGCGGCCGTCGCGTTGCAGGTCGATCAACATCGGCGCTTCGACCTCGTCCCAATCCCACGAATCGTTCTGGTGATACTGGTGATAGGTCTTGATCTTGCCGGTGTTCGGATCGAGCGCGAGCACCGACGAGGTATAGAGATTGTCGCCGGGATGCATCTCGCCAGGCCACGGCGCGGCGTTGCCGACGCCCCAATAGATCGTCTTGGTGTCCTTGTCGTAATTGCCGGTCATCCAGGCCGAGCCGCCGCCGTTCTTCCAGTCCTCGCCCTGCCAGGTGTCGTGGCCGGGCTCGCCTTCGCCAGGAATAGTATAAGTCCGCCACAGCTCCTTGCCGTCCTTGGCATCATAGGCGGCGACGTAGCCGCGCACGCCGAACTCGCCGCCGGAGCCGCCGACGATGACCTTGCCGTCGACGATCAGCGGCATCAGGGTCATGTACTGGCCCTTCTTGTAGTCCTGCACCTTGGTGTCCCACACCACCTTGCCGGTCTTGGCGTCGAGCGCGACGACATGATCGTCGGTGGTGGCGAGATAGAGCTTGTCCTCCCAGAGGCCGACGCCGCGGCTGGTCGGATGCAACTGGAACAGATCGTCGGGGAGCTGCCGCTTGTAGCGCCAATATTCGTCGCCGGTCTTGGCGTTCAGCGCGATCACCTGCCCCATCGGGGTCGCCACGAACATCACGCCGTTGTTGACGATCGGCGGCGCCTCGTGGCCTTCGACGACGCCGGTCGCGAAGGTCCAGACCGGGGTGAGGTTCTTCACATTCGAGGTGTTGATCTGGTCGAGCGGGCTGTAGCCCTGCCCATCATAGGTCCGCCGGTAGAGCATCCAGTTGGCGGGCTCCGGGTTTTCCAATCGCTGCGCGGTGACCGGTGCATAGTTCTCGACCGGGCCCGATACGGCGGCGGTCGAGGCAAGACACGTGAAGGCGACGAAGCCGGACAGTAACCATTGCTTCCTGGTCATGGACGTTCCCCTTTTTCATCCGTTTGAATTCTTATTTTGGATTGTTGTTTTGAATTCTTGTCGTTCGTCCCGTCGTCCGCCCATCGGCGGATGCGGCCTCTCGTGACGCGGATACGACCCGCACCGTCCATCATCCTGGCTGCACGCCACCTACCTTTCCCATGAAGTTCCCGGCTACGCTGAGCGTACCGTCAGCGAGCGCCAGCGGCAGCGCCGCGAGCCGTCGCGGCGCTGGCCCGAACACGACTTGCGCGCCCGCGCGAGGATCGTATTCGGAGTTGTGGCACATGCACTTGAACACCTCCTTGTCGCCGACATCGCTCTTCACCCAGGCAGTGACGGGACAGCCGGCATGCGAGCAGATTGCCGAATAGGCGATGATGCCGTCGACGGCTCGTGCTTTCGTCTGCTCATCGAGCTCGGCGGGATCGAGCCGGATGATCAGGATCTCGTTGAGGCGCGAAGCGCTGCGCACGACCGACGTCTTTGGGTCTTTCGGCCAGGCTTGCACCGGCGGTCCGCCGACCGACAGATCGGCCGCGGTAATGAGTTTCCCTTCCCGATCGCCTTCCGAGAAGACGAGCACATCGCCCTTCTGCGGCCGCTCGTCCGAGCCGGGCGGATCCTCTCCTGCATGCACCTGCGAGGCACAGCCAAGGCAAGCAGTGGTGGCGAGCGCACCGAGCAAAAGCGTTCGCCGCGTCTGCTCGATGCCCGCGTCGACGTCAGGCTCCGCGACATTCTCGGAGGATGAGGAATGGGTGATGAACGATGCGCTGGACATGCAATTAGGAGGCGCTGGAACTCTGCCGAAAACAAGGCCAAGGATTGGCGCCGCAATGCATCAATATGGCTTTGCTCGCTTTGATTGAGCAAGAATGAAAGCAATCGAACGGATTTCGCAATTTCAACGTCACATCACGCGCTTCGCATGATGATTTTGCAGACCAGCCCGATGATATCGGAATTGGTGCACCGCCCTACCCGTTACGCACGCGAAGGCGAAACAAGTCGCTGTATGTCTGCAGGCAGACCGATCGTCGTCAGGACCTGAGCACGTGACGCGGCGCGGCAATCCGACCCGCCAAGGTGGCCGACGCCATCTCAAAGCTGTCGGCGATGCGGCGCGCCTTGTCGATGAACAGCGCGGCCGCCGCGGGCGGACAGATTTCGTGTGCGGTCGGTTCGAACAAATCCAGCCAGCGGTCGAAATGATCGCCGGCCAGGCTCAGCGGCATATGGGCCCGCATCGGGGAGCCGTGGTAGCGGCCACTCATCAGAACGACCGATGACCAGAAGTCCCTGAGATTGGCGAGATGCTCGTCCCAATTCCGCACCCTCGCGAACACGGGGCCCAGCAGTGCATCCTCGCGCACGCGTCCGTAGAAGCGGGTGACGAGTTCGCCGATCATCTCTTCGGTGATCCCCGTGCGCTTGATCGCGTCCTGGGTCAGCAGGTTCCGCCGCTCGGCCGCAGCCTCGCGCTCGGCCTTCAATCGATCCGACATGTCCTTCGTTATCCGTTCCGTTGTTCCCGCAGGCCGCCCGTTCGACATTGTGAGCTCAATTGCGCGCGGCGTCTTTGTCGCAGCGCAAATTGCGGGGTCTGGCGGCGAGCACCAATTGCCCGCCGCCTGCGCCATTGTCAGGCGCTGTAGGTGTAAAAGCCCTGCCCGGTCTTGCGGCCGAGATGGCCGGCATCGACCATTTCCTTGAGCAAGGGGGCCGGACGGTATTTGGGGTCGTTGAAGCCTTTGTAAAAGACCTCCATCACCGACAACATGGTGTCGAGCCCGACGAGATCGGCGAGCGCCAGCGGCCCGATCGGGTGGTTGCAGCCGAGCTTCATCCCGGCATCGATCTCTTCCGCCGTCGCAATCCCTTCCTGGAGCGCGAAGATCGCTTCGTTGATCATCGGGCACAGGATGCGGTTGACGGCGAAGCCGGGGCTGTTCTTGGCGGTGATCGCCACCTTGCCGATGCGCTTGGCGAAATCGAGCGCTTTGGCGTGGGTGTCGTCGGAGGTCTGCAAGCCGCGGATGAGCTCCAGCAGCGCCATTACCGGTACCGGATTGAAGAAGTGCATGCCGATGAATCGGTCGGGGCGGTCGGTCGCCGCGGCGAGCTTCGTGATCGAGATCGAGGAGGTGTTGGTCGCGAGCAGCGTGCGCGGCGACAGCGTCGCGCAGAGGTCCTTCAGGATCTTGACCTTGAGCTCCTCGTTCTCGGTCGCGGCCTCGATGACGAGGTCGCAACCGACGAGCTTCGCGCGGTCGGTGGTGCCGGTGATGCGCTTGAGCGTCGCGTCGCGATCGCCCGCCGACATCTTCTCCTTCTTGACCAGCCGCTCGAGGCTGCCGCCGACGGTCGAAATCCCGCGGTTCACCGCCGCATCGGAAATATCGACCATCACGACCGAAAGCCCGGCCGCGGCACAAATCTGCGCGATGCCGTTCCCCATGGTCCCTGCCCCGATAATTCCAACGGTTTGGATCATTGCCTCAAATCCTTCATCCTTACGGACGTGCCATACCGGCACCGCCCCATTGCTCCTGCATCAGGGTCTAGCACCGCCACCGGGCGGGTGCGACCTGATCCTGCCCTTCCTTAAAGCATCCAACGCGGGAATAAAGCCGCCATTCGGCCGCGAAACCGCATGATTCGGCGCCTCCTGGCCTGTTAGGCCCGAGCTATCTGCGGCTTCCTCCCCCAAGAGCGCCGAGGGTCCGGGAGGACCGTGCCCGAGGCGGGGAGCGCCTCAATCGAGACGAAGCACCTTGCCCGGATTCATGATGTTCTTGGGATCGAGCGCCCGCTTGATCGTGCGCATGATGTCGAGCTCGGTCCGGGAACGATAGTACTGGAGCTCGTCGAGTTTCTCGATGCCGATGCCGTGTTCCGCCGAGATCGAGCCGCCCATGGAGGTGACGAGGTCGTTGACGGCCCGTGAGATCGCCGCGGAATACTGCTTGAGCGTAGCGCGGTCCATGCCCTTCGGACCCATGAAGGAGAAGTGCAAATTGCCGTCTCCGATGTGGCCGAGCGGGTAGGGGCGGATCGTCGGCAGGATTGCGCGTACGGCCTCGAGACCGCTGTCGATGAACTCTGGAATCCTGGAGATGGCGACCGACACGTCGTAGCTCAAGCCCGGCCCTTCGGTGCGAGATGCCTCGGCCACGCTCTCGCGAATGCGCCACATGTTGCGCGACTGCGTTTCGGTTTGCGCGATCACCGCATCGAGCACCCGGCCCGCCTCGAGCTGGTCGGCCAAAAAATGCTCCATCCTGTCCGACATGCCCGTGCCGCCGTCTTGCCGGGGCCGGGCCGACGACCATTCGAGAAGGAGATACCACTCGGTCTCCGCCTTGAGAGGATCCTGGGTTCCGGGAACGTGGCGCAGCACCATGTCGGTGCACGCACGGCTGATGAGTTCGCAGGAGCCGACATTGTCATCGGAAGCGGCATGCGCCTCCGACAGGAGGTCGATGGCTGCCTTGGCATCGCGGATCGCAAGCCATGCCGTGCACACGTCTTTCGGCGCCGGCCAAAGCTTCAGCACCGCCTTGGTGATGATACCGAGTGTCCCTTCGGCGCCCATGAACAGGTGCTTGAGGTCATAGCCGGTGTTGTCCTTCTTGAGTGCGCGCAGGCCGTCCCAGACATCGCCGTTAGCCAGCACGATCTCGAGACCCAACACCAGATTTCGCGCATTGCCATAACGCAGCACCTGCACGCCGCCGGCATTGGTGGACAGATTGCCCCCGATCATGCACGAGCCCTGAGCACCCAGGCTGAGCGGAAAGAGGCGGTCGTGCCGCGCGGCCGTGTCCTGAAGCGTCTGGAGGACGCAGCCCGCCTCCACGGTCATGGCGTAGCCGACGGGATCGACATTCAGCACCCGGTTCATGCGACCGAGCGACAGCACGATGCCGCGGTGCATAGGCCATGGCGTGGCACCGCCCATCAAGCCGGTGTTGCCACCCTGCGGCACGATGGCAATGCCGTTGTCGTAGCAGAGCTTGACGACAGCGGAGACTTCCGCGGTGCTGGCCGGACGCACGACCGCCGCGGCCTGCCCCGCCAGTTCGCCGCGCCAGTCGGTCACGAAGGGCTGCTTGTCTTGCTCGTCCAGGATCAGGCCTTTGTCGCCCACGATTGCCCGCAAGCGGTCGAGCATAGCTGACGTCACGGGCGCGGTCGGAATCGAGGGAGCGGTGGGAAGGGCTGCACCCGGCATGTGTTCCTCTCTTTGCGGCTGTTCTGCGCCTTGGGCGCACCGGCCTTCGTTCTTGTTTTCTATTCTGGGCGGTTTCGCGATGACCCTAGCACAGGGGTCGCGCGGGCGGGAACGCCTCCGGCCGTGAGGCTGGTGCGGATTTGCCTGGAATGCCGAATGCAAGCGCACTTCCGCGGAGGTCCCGCATACCGTACTGTGCCGCGATCAAATTCGGATTGGAGATCATGAGCCGTTTCTGGAGTCCGGTCGTCCACACGCTTTCGCCCTACGTCCCCGGCGAGCAGCCGAAGCAGGACGGCATCGTCAAGCTCAATACCAACGAGAATCCCTACCCGCCCTCGCCACGCGTGCTGGCGGCCGTCGCATCGGCTGCGGAGCGGCTGCGCCTTTATCCCGATCCGGGTGCGACGCGCCTGCGCGAGGCGATCGCGGCGCATTGCGATGTGAGGCCCGAGCAAGTGTTCGTCGGCAACGGCTCCGACGAGGTTCTGGCCCACACCTTCCAGGCTCTTCTGAAGCACAATATGCCGCTTCTGTTTCCCGACGTCACCTACAGCTTCTATCCCGTCTATTGCGGCCTCTATGGAATAACGCACGACGAGGTGCCGCTCGATGCCGCGATGAGAATCGATATCTCCGACTACAGGCGACCATCGAGCGCCATCCTTCTCTGCAATCCGAACGCCCCGACCGGCATCGCTCTTCAGCGCGACGCAATCGCATCGCTGCTTGCCGAACAACCGGACCGGCTGGTGGTGGTGGACGAGGCCTATGTCGATTTCGGCGCCGAGAGCGCCGTGCCGCTGGTTGCACGCCACGACAATCTGCTGGTCATCCAGACCTTCTCGAAATCGCGCTCGCTCGCTGGCCTGCGGGTTGGTTTTGCCATCGGTCAACGACCGCTGATCGAAGCGCTGGAACGCGTGAAGGACAGCTTCAACTCCTATCCCGTCGATTGCCTCGCTATCGCGGGCGCCGTCGCCGCGATCGAGGACGACGGCTGGTTCCGCAAGACCCGCGCCCGTATCATCGCAAACCGCGAAACGCTGGCCCGCGAGCTTGGACAACTCGGCTTCGAAGTGTTGCCGTCGCTCGCAAACTTCGTTTTCGCGCGCCATCGAAACCGGAGCGGAACAGATCTTGCGGCAGCGCTTCGCCAGCGTGGCGTTCTGGTCCGGCATTTCGGAAAGCCTCGCATCGAGGACTTCTTGCGCATCACCGTAGGAACGGAGGCCGAGTGTGCCCGGCTTGTTGAAGTGCTGCGCGGCTTGATCTGAGCCCCGACGGTCGCGGCGTCGGCCAGCGTCAAACGATGCTGCCAAATGCGGCCTCGTGCCATGCCGCCCGCGGCTTTTGATTTCCGGTCAAATTCGGGTTACCAAACCGCTCCGCCGCTGCTTTGCACGACGATACCCTCAGGGAAATATACGTGAATCACCTCCGCAGTCCCGAAATCGACGCACCCGAGACATCGTGGCGGGCGCCGACGCTCAGGCACGGATGAACGACTTCGCGCGATCCATCGGCGCCGCATTCATGCTGATCGGCGAGGCCGACGCAGAGCTTCTGGGCATCGTCGGACTGTCGGTGCGCGTCAGCCTGACCGCCAGCATCGTCGCGCTTCTGATCGGGGCGCCATTCGGGGCCCTGCTTGCGATCACCCGGTTCCGCGGGCGGCAGGTCATCATCGTCCTGACCAATGCGTTGCTTGGTCTTCCGCCGGTCGTGGTTGGGCTCGCGCTCTATCTTCTGCTGTCGCGCTCCGGCCCGCTCGGGGTGGCCGGCCTGTTGTTCACGCCGGCGGCGATGGTGATCGCGCAGGCGCTGCTCGCAACACCGATCGTCGTCGCACTGGTGCACCGGCCGGCGAGCCTGCTGTGGGCGGAGTATGGCGACCTGGCGCGAATCGACGGGCTGTCGGTGCTGCGCAGCATCGGCTTGCTGTTCGCGCTGGGCCGAACCTCGCTGCTGACGGCCTTTCTCGCAGCCTTCGGGCGCGCGATCGCCGAGGTCGGCGCCATCATCATCGTCGGCGGCAACATCCGCGGCTTCACACGCACGATGACGACTGCGATCGCGCTGGAGACCAGCAAGGGCGACCTGTCGCTGGCGCTCGGGCTCGGGCTGATCCTGCTCGCGCTCAGCGTCGCAGTATCAACCGTCGCCTTCCTGCTAGTGGGACGCGTTGGGGAAAAATAGCTGCTCGCCACCGACCTTGTAGCCGGCGATGGCCTCCTGTCCCCTAGGAGAGATCAGCCAGTCGATGAAGGCTTGCCCGTCCTGCGCCTTCACGTTCGAATGCTTTGCCGGATTCACCAGCATGACGCCGTACTGGTTGAACAGCCGCTTGTCGCCTTCGGTCAGGAGGGCAAGCTCGCCGCGGTTCTTGAATGACAACCAGGTGCCGCGGTCAGACAGGAGATATGCATTCGACGACGACGCCATGTTCAGGGCTGGCCCCATGCCCTGGCCGATCTCGCGATACCAGCCGTCCTTGCCGGCACCGAGGTCGACGCCCGCTTCCTTCCATAGCCGCAGCTCGGCCGCGTGCGTGCCGGACTTGTCGCCGCGCGAGATGAACGGCGCCTTCGCGGCCGCGATCTTGCGCAGCGCCTCGGCCACGTCCTTGCCGCCGGCGATCTTCGCGGGATCGCTCTTCGGCCCGACAATGACGAAGTCGTTGTACATGACATCGAAGCGCTTCACGCCGTGCCCTTCGGACATGAACTTGTCTTCAGCAGGCCTGTCATGGACGAACACGACGTCTGCATCGCCGCGCCGCCCGATGTCGAGCGCCTGGCCCGTGCCGACGGCAACCACTTTCACATCGATGCCGCTGGCCTTCGAGAACAGCGGCAGCAAATAGCCGAACAGCCCCGACTGTTCCGTCGACGTCGTCGAGGCCACAGTGATGGTGTGATCCTGCGCGAATGCGATCGTGGACCAGAGCAAAACCGCTCCGAAGGTCATTATCCTCTTCATGCCTCGTCCTTACACCAGAAGCCGGATGTTCCAAACTCTACCGTCGATAGGGCCGTGCAGGGGAACACCGACATTTCGTCAACGCGCGTTGGTGCGATTCTCGCGGCGCTGCCAATTGGGAACGTCCGCCCCGCGCGCAGGTTGTCCGGAGGTGAACCCAGGAGGAAACCAGATGAAGAAGTTCATTTTGGCATCTGCGTGCATCATGGCGCTGGCGACCGGCGGCGCCTTTGCGCAAACACAACCCGCCCCAAGCGCATCCGGCAAGGGCGACGTCGGCCCCTCGTCGCGGGGCCCCGCGACCAAGGGCATGACGACCGGCGCGTCGTCGAACATGCAGAACGAGGCCAGCGACAGCAAGGGCAAGCAGACCCCTTCGGCCGGCGGCAGCAACACCAATAACATGGGCAGCCAGGCCGGCGGCGGCGCGGGCTCCGGAAAATAGGCCGGCATCGATCGGAAATCTGGAGAGGGGCGATCGTCCCCTCTCCAAAAGTTTTCATGCAGCCAAAGCTTGTCGTCGCCGATGGTATGCGCGAAGGTCACGGTGCGGGCGGGGCTGCACTGAGGTTACAGTCACGCGGGCGAAATCACCGCCTGCGCGCGATGGGTGTGGATGTTCTGCAATTGGTCCCACTTACATTGACATCAGTGTGATGGCCGGGGCATTTTTTTACATTGCTGGCGAATCAGCGATTGCCTCACGCCGAGTACCTCTTGGACAACTCCCAGTGCTTTCGAGACTGATATCGTTGCTGCGCCGCATCCCCGCGGTGAAATGGGCGTTCACGAAGCTTCGGCCGTTGCCTCACGGCGGCAGCATCGACGTCGCGCCTGATAGCGCAGACGCTTCGCCCGCCCTTGTTGCCGAAATTGCAGAAGCCGCTCCGCCTCTTGAGACCAGCATCAGCGCGGAACCGTCGCGCTGCGACGCCGCGGTCGCGGCTCCGGCCATCGAAGACGACACTGCTATCTCTGTCATCGCGGATAGCCCGTCGGCAGCGGCAACCGATGTCGGCGGCAGCGACGATTCATCCCGGGAGACGCCGACGCAGGTCGAGCCAATCGTCGGGCAAGAGGCTTCTCTCTCGCCGGTCGAGATCGAGAGCGAGCCGGTTGATGCGGCTGACCTCATCAGCAACGATCCGCTCACGGAAATCTCGACGGGCGTCGACTTCGTCAACGCGGAGGAGGCTCCGGTCTCGTCTGTCGACGCCGCGATGGAGATCGCACCGGTCCCCGCAAGCGATCCGGCTCCGGCTGCAGCGATCGCCGCGGACGAGTCTGCCGTCCCCACACCGAGCGTCGTCGCGGACGTCGCGCCGGAGCTGGCCCCCGAGGCTCCCGCTCTGGAGATCGCCAGCGCGCCGAAGACTCGTGCAAAAATCGCAGAACCCGCCGACCGCGCCGCGCTGATCCGGCAGCGCTGGGCGGAGACCGGGATCAGGATGTGGAATCCGCGGCTTCACGGCGCCGGCGATGCCACGCTGAACATCCAGGGGAGCGTCGGGCTGTTGCCGCCCGCGCCCGGCGAGACGATGCCGCGCTACGACAAGCTGGAATTCCGGATGCTCGGCGGACAGATCGCCTGCGAGGGCGTGATTGTCGAAGCACCCGCGCATGCAAGCCAGCGCAGTTTTACGCGGCTCGCCGAGCCCGGAAAACCCGACCGGGTCCGCGAACCGATGCGGGAACGCCGGGCGGCTCTCGCCTGACCCTTACCTTTCTGCGACGACGCGCCCATATGCTAGGCTGACGCCCCGAATATGGGAGATCGCATGCCGGCAAAATCATTGCGACTGGTCGTGATCGCGGCCCTCTTCGTTTCGCAGGGAGCCTTAGCCGCGTCCGGTAAACGGCCGCAGCACACGTCCTCTACAGCGCCCGCCACCGATCCGGCCGCACCCTACAAGGCCGACCGGCTCTCTTCCTCGCGCGGAGAGACGATCCTCAACACGCCCGGCCAGACCACCGTGCTGACTCGTCAGGTCCTCGACGACAAGAACGCGACGAGCCTCAAGGACGCCATGCGCTCGACCGCCGGCGTGACGGTCGGGCGTTAGGCTTCTTCGCGCTCAGGGGATCGGATAGCCCTTCCAGACCCATTCCAGCGCCGACGGAAGTGTCTGCGCGATCGTCGGACGGTCGACGTGCTTGGCGTTGCGCACGAACAGGAACTGATAATGATAGCCCTTCTCCGCCAGCACCTTGGCCGTCAGCGCGTTGGACAGGGTCCAGTCGTGCATGCCGTCGGGAATGGTGGGGTTCGGATAGAACAGGTCCTGATCACCGCCGAAGAACCAGAAGCGGATCGGCTTGATCGGTGCGGCGGCGATCAGCGGTGCGCCAGGCGGCTCAGCCGGCGTGAGCACGCCGGCCTTCGAGATGAGGTTGGGTGTGGCCGGCCCCGTCCATGCGCTGTGATATTCCCAGGCGCCGCCGCGCAGCGACGGATCATACGGCCATTGCTGGTTGACCATGGTCGGCGAGAAGGCCAGCACGCGGTGATAGAGTTCGGGATAGAACCACGCCATGGTGAAAGCTGCCACGCCGCTCGAACTCAGCCCCATGGTCGCACGCCCATCGGGATTTTTGGTCAGCCTGACGTCGGCGTTCTTTTCGACCAGCGGCAGCACTTCACGCTCGACGAACTGCGCGTAGGCACCTGACACCGCGTCATATTCCCGGCCGCGCTGGCTGCCCTGTGCGTCCTGCCCGCCATTGCCGATCTGGATCGCGATCATCGGCGGCACGCGGCGCTGCGCGATCAGATTGTCGAGCGTGGTGCCGAGATCCTTGTAGGCGTTGGAGCCGCCGTCGCCGACCACGATGAACGGCGCCTCGGTGCCGTGCACATATTGCGCCGGCACATAGACGTCGATGGTACGCGACCAGATACCTGGGTGGCTGGTGGTGACGATCATGTGCGACTTATCACCAGGCGCCGTGACGGTCGTCATGATCGAGGAATTGGTGCAGCCGGCGGCGTCGTCGCGGATCAGGCCGGGATTGTAGATCGTGCTCTCCTTCGACGACAGCGTGAAGGATTTTGTGGTGCCGCGCGGCACGCCCTCCTTTGCGATCGTCTCCGGCGCTGGATTGTGGGTGGGACCGATGATGAAATTGCCCTCAGCCCCAGGTGCCGGCAGCGTTCCGTCAGGCAACTCGGTCGCGCGCGGGTAGCGGGCATTGGAGGGATCACGCGTCGGAGGCGTCGTCTTGAAGTCGAGACCTGTCGTATCAATGAAGAACGGGGCCGCCTTGTCGGTGCTGTTGGCCCCAAGCGGCACAGCCATGTTCTGGGTGACGCAGGCCGGCTGCGAGACGGCAATCGAAGTGAAGGAGACGAGGGAAATCAGCGTCCCCGCAAGGACGGACAACGAATTGGTCATTTCAGCTCCCGGTGCTGACGAGTCTTTCTGGCTCGTCTTGACGCAAAGTATGGCGAGCTGTCTGCGCGCGGTCAAACCCCACTTGGCCGCGTTGCAGCAATTGCCGCCATGCTTAAACCGGACAGGCACCGTTATTCCGCGCATGCCACGAAATTTTCCGGACACGTGGCCGTTGCTGCCGCATCTCGCACGACGTAGCTTGCCGGCCGGCCGCGCCGCGCGACGGCCGCGCTCGATCAAAACGACAAGAACACTCTGCAAGAACACTCTGGGAGACAAACGATGAAGCAGCTCACGGCCGCGCTCTGCGCGCTGGCGTTCCTCGCAACCGGCGCGCAGGCGCAGACCGTCAAGGATTTCATTGCCGCGGTCACCAAGAAATGGACCACGCCGTTCGAGCCATTCCAGCTGATCGGCAATATCTACTATGTCGGCACCGATGGTATCGCCGTCTACGTCATCAAGACCTCGCAGGGCCTGATCCTGATGGATACGGCGCTGCCGCAGTCGACCGGCATGATCAAGGACAATATTGCGAAGCTCGGTCTCAAGGTCTCTGACATCAAGATCATTCTCAACACACACGCGCATTTCGACCACACCGGCGGCTTCGCCGAGATCAAGAAGGAGACCGGCGCCCAGCTCATCGCCGGCGAACGCGACAAGCCGCTGCTCGAAGGCGGCTACTATCCCGGCGACGAGAACAACGAGGACCTCGCCTTCCCCGCGGTCAAGGTCGACCGCGCCGTGAAGGAAGGCGACAAGGTCAGGCTCGGCGACACCACGCTGACTGCGCATTCAACCCCTGGCCACTCGCCCGGCTGTACGAGCTGGGAGATGACCGTCAAGGACGGCAGCCAGGATCGCGAGGTGCTGTTTTTCTGCAGCGGCACGGTGGCTCTCAACAGGCTGGTCGGCCAGCCGACCCATGCCGGCATTGTGGACGACTACCGCGCGACCTTCGCCAAGGTGAAGGCGATGAAGATCGACGTGCTGCTCGGGCCGCATCCGGAGGTCTATGGCATGCAGGCCAAGCGCGCGGAGATGAAGGACGGCGCACCGAACCCGTTCGTCAAACCCGGCGAACTCGCAACCTACGCAACCAGCCTGTCGGAAGATTTCGACAAGCAGCTTGCCAAGCAGACGGCGGCGCTCGAGAAGAAATAGCGACCGTCTTGCGCTATCTTCACCTCTCCTTCTCTGGGGGAGAGGTGAAGCTGGCATGTCGGCCCCCACCGTTGTCGGTGCGACAATACGTTGCGCCTGCGTCGCCGAGGGCGTCGAGACTCGCGCTCAGCTCGACACCCTGCGCCGGCTGGGATGCGACTTCATCCAGGGCTACTACTTCGCAAAGCCCATGCCTGCCGACGTAATCGACGGTCATCTCACAAAGGAACGCCGGCGCCTTGGCGGCGCCGGAGCCAAGGTCGTGGCCTGAGTCCCAGCTACTTCGCCAAGCTCGGCAGATCGAGACCCTTGTCGCGGGCGCATTCGATCGCGGTGTCGTAGCCCGCGTCGGCATGGCGCATGACGCCGCTGGCAGGATCGTTCCAGAGCACGCGCGCGATCCGCTTCGCCGCTTCCGGCGTGCCGTCGGCGACGATCACCATGCCGGCATGCTGGGAATAGCCGATGCCGACGCCGCCGCCATGGTGCAGCGAGACCCAGGTCGCGCCGCTGGCGCAATTGAGCAGCGCGTTGAGCAAGGGCCAGTCGGACACGGCGTCCGATCCGTCCTTCATCGCCTCGGTTTCACGGTTGGGGCTCGCCACCGAGCCGCTGTCGAGATGATCGCGGCCGATCACGATGGGGGCCTTCAATTCGCCGCGCGCCACCATCTCGTTGAAGGCGAGGCCCAGGCGATCGCGATCGCCGAGGCCGACCCAGCAGATCCGCGCCGGCAGGCCCTGGAACTTGATGCGCTCCTTGGCCATGTCGAGCCAATTGTGCAGATGCTTGTCGTCAGGCATCAGCTCCTTCACCTTGGCGTCGGTCTTGAAGATATCTTCAGGATCGCCCGACAGCGCGGCCCAGCGGAACGGCCCGACGCCGCGGCAGAACAAGGGACGGATATAGGCGGGAACGAAGCCCGGAAAATCGAAGGCATTCTTCAGGCCCATGTCCTGCGCCATCTGGCGGATGTTGTTGCCGTAGTCGAGCGTCGGAAT
Source organism: Bradyrhizobium sp. 197 (assembly GCF_023073375.1). NCBI lineage: Bacteria > Pseudomonadati > Pseudomonadota > Alphaproteobacteria > Hyphomicrobiales > Nitrobacteraceae > Bradyrhizobium > Bradyrhizobium sp. 197. Next base: position 298,770 of record NZ_JADPJJ010000055.1, read on the forward strand.
GCCTTGCGCATGGAAATCCAGCATGGCCTGGACGTGCTCGACCATCGAGGTTTTCGAGGCGCGCTCCACGGTCTTGGGATCGGCGGCGCGCCTGGTCTCCCATTCGGCCAGCGTCCAGCCCTTTGGCAAATAGCCGTTGATCGGATCGTGCGCGCTGGTCTGGTCGGTGACGATGTCGGGCCTGACGCCGCGGCGGACCAGCTCGGGAAAAATCTCCGCGGCATTGCCGAGCAGGCCGACCGAGACCGCCTTCTTCGTCGTCGCCGCCTCCGCCATGATCGCAAGCGCCTCGTCGAGCGTCGCGGCCTGGCGATCGAGATAACCGGTGCGCAGCCGCATCTCGATGCGGCTCGGCTGGCATTCGACCGCCAGCATTGAAGCCCCGGCCATGGTTGCAGCCAGCGGTTGCGCGCCGCCCATGCCACCGAGACCGGCTGTGAGAATCCATTTGCCGGCGAGGCTGCCGCCATAATGGCGGCGTCCGACCTCAACGAAAGTTTCGTAAGTGCCCTGCACGATGCCCTGGCTGCCGATATAGATCCAGGAGCCGGCCGTCATCTGGCCGTACATCATCAGGCCCTTGCGATCGAGCTCATTGAAATGGTCGAGCGTCGCCCAGTGCGGCACGATGTTGGAGTTCGCGATCAGGACACGCGGCGCGTCGGCATGGGTGCGGAACACGCCGACCGGCTTGCCGGACTGGACCAGCAGCGTCTCATCGGCTTCGAGCTTGCGCAAGGCCGCCGTGATCCGGTCAAAGCTCTCCCAGTCACGCGCGGCGCGGCCGATGCCGCCATAGACGACGAGCTCGCTCGGACGTTCTGCAACGTCGGGATCGAGATTGTTCATGAGCATGCGCAAGGGCGCTTCCGTCAACCAGCTCTTCGCGCTGATTTCGCTGCCGCGGGGCGCGCGGATAGTGCGGTCATTGTCCAGTCGGCGGTTCATGCGGAACACCTCGTCAAGCAAGTGTCGGAAACGGGTCAGTCGAAAGCACGGCGAGCGCCGCCGCCGGCAGCGCGTCGGCTTCGACCAGCGCTGCAGCCTTGGCGAGATCGCCGGCCATGTAGCGGTCGGCACCGAGCGCCGGCACCTGCTCGCGCAGTGCGGCGATCACGGCAACGAGTGGCGCGCTCGTCGCATGCGGCGCGCGCAGCGCGATACCTTGGGCCGCGACCAAGAGCTCGATGCCGAGGATGGCGGCAAGATTGTCGGCCATGTCCGACAGGCGTCGCGCAGCATGCGCAGCCATCGAGACGTGGTCTTCCTGGTTGGCACTGGTCGGCGTCGAATCGATCGAGCAGGCGGCCGCGCGCTGCTTGTTCTCGGCATAAAGCGCGGCCGCCGTCACCTCGGCGATCATGAAGCCGGAATTGATACCGGGATCTGGAGTCAGGAACGGCGGCAGGCCGAAATTGAGCGCGGGATCGACCAGCGTCGCGATGCGCCGCTCGCTGATCGCGCCGATCTCCGACAGCGCCAGCGCGATGGTGTCCGCCGCAAAGGCGACCGGCTCGGCGTGGAAATTGCCGCCGGAGACGATCTCGCCGGTCTCGATCAGTACGAGCGGATTGTCGGTGACGGCATTGGCCTCGACGATCAACGTGCGCGCGGCCTGCATGATCAGGTCGAGCGCCGCGCCCGCGACTTGTGGCTCGCAGCGCAGGCAATAGGGATCCTGCACGCGCTCGTCGCCTTCGAGATGCGACAGGCGGATGTCGCTGCCGTCGAGCAGCGCCGTCAAGGTCGCTGCAGCCGCGATCTGTCCGGAATGGCCGCGCAGCGCCTGGATCTCGGGGCGGAACGGCGCCGTCGAGGCCATCGCCGCATCGACCGACAGCGCTCCGGTGACGAGCGCGGCGCGAGCCAGGCGAAATCCGCGCAGCACGCCAGCGACGGCATAGGCGGTCGAGAACTGCGTGCCGTTGATCAGTGCGAGCCCTTCCTTGGGGCCGAGCGTCAGTGGCGTCAGGCCGGCTGCGCCGAGCGCGTCGCTGCCCGATACGGGCTTGCCGTCGACGATCGCCTGTCCTTCGCCGATCATCACTGCGGTCATGTGCGCGAGCGGCGCGAGGTCACCGGAAGCGCCGACCGAACCCTGCTGCGGCACCAGCGGATAGACGCGCCGCGCCAGCATGTCCTGCAACTGCTCGATCACCTCCCGGCGCACGCCGGAGGCGCCGCGCCCGAGCGAGATGATCTTCAGCGCCATCATCAGGCGGACGATCGGCTCGGGCGTCGCCAGGCCGACGCCGCAGCAATGCGAGACGATGAGGTTGCGCTGAAGCAGCGCGGTCTGATCCGGCGGTATCCGCTTCGACGCCAGCTTCCCGAAGCCGGTGTTGATCCCGTAGACGGGCGCATCGGCCCGCGCGGCCTTCGCGACGATCTCCGCAGCGGCCTCGACACGCAGCCAGAACGACGGATCGAGCACCACGGATTCCCCCGCAAGTACGCGCACGAGATCGTCGAGGCTGACCGTCCCCGGCTTGACGACGATCGCTGCTTTCTGCTCCGTCACTGTCCCCTCCACACGCGGCGGTGCAGCGGATTGAAGCCGATGCGATAGACCAACTCGGCGGGACGCTCGATGTCCCAGATGGCGAGGTCGCACCATTTGCCGGCTTCGAGCGTGCCGGTTTCGTTCAGCACGCCGAGCGCGCGCGCGCCTTCACGGGTGACACCGGCCAGGCATTCGGCCACGTTCATCCGGAACAGCGTCGCACCCATGTTCATGGCGAGCAGGAGCGAAGTCAGCGGCGAGCTGCCCGGATTGCTGTCGGTCGCCAGCGCCATGGGAACGCCGTGCATGCGGAATGCCTCGACCGGCGGTTTTTGCGTCTCGCGGATGAAGTAGAAGGCGCCGGGCAGCAGCACGGCCACCGTTCCAGCCTTCGCCAGCGCCGCTGCACCGGCTTCGTCGGTGTGCTCGAGGTGATCGGCCGACAACGCCGAGAATTTCGCGGCAAGCGTAGCGCCGCCGAGGTTTGAGAGCTGGTCGGCATGCAGCTTGACCGGCAGTCCAAGCCGCCTCGCCGTCTCGAACACCCGCTCCGTCTGCTCACCGGAAAATGCGATACCTTCCATGAAGGCATCGACGGCATCGGCGAGGCCTGCCTTTGCTATCGCCGGCAACATCTCCTTGCAGACGAGATCGATGTAGCGATCCTTGTCGCCATCGGCCTCTGGCGGCAGCGCATGCGCGCCAAGAAACGACGTGCGGATCGTAACCGGCCGCTGGCGGCCGAGGCCGCGCGCGGCGGCAAGCTGCCGCATCTCTGTCTCGATGTCCAAGCCGTAGCCGGACTTGATCTCGACGGTGGTGGCGCCCTCGCCGATCAGCGCATCGAGCCGCGGCAGCGCGTGTGCTGCGAGCTCGGACTCGCTCGCCTTGCGTGTCGCGGCCACCGTCGAGACGATGCCGCCGCCGGCGCGCGCAATCTCCTCGTAGCTCGCGCCCTTCAGGCGCAGCTCGAATTCATGGGCGCGGTCGCCGCCATAGACCAGATGAGTGTGGCAATCGACGAGGCCGGGCGTGATCCAGCGCCCTTCGCAATCGATCCGGTCGGCTGCATCGGCATTCGCCGGAAAATCGGTCCGCGCACCTGCATAGACGACACGGCCGTCGCGCGCGGCAATCACGCCATGCTCGATCGCACCGAGATCGGGATGGTCGGCCCGCATCGTGGCGAGCCGGGCTTTATGCCAGATCCGGTCGAAGCGCTCTGCCATGCAACTGTCCCTTCACGTGGGATGCTTGACTTATATGTCTAGACATATAATCGTGGGGCGGTTCTGTCCAGCCGCCATGGAAACATGACACGACTGCATTTCGCCTCCGCGCTCCTGCCCTCGGGCTGGGCCAATGACGTGCAGGTGGTGATCACCGCCGGCGCGATCGCCGAGGTGACGCCGGGCGTGGCGCCGGCTTCCGGCGACGAGCGCCACGAAATCGCGCTTCCGGGATTGGCGAGCCTGCACAGCCACGCGTTCCAGCGCGGCATGGCGGGACTCGCAGAACTGCGCGGCGATAGCACTGACACGTTCTGGACCTGGCGCGAGACGATGTATCGCTTCGCGCTGGCGATGACGCCGGATGACGTCGCCGCCGTCGCGACGCTGCTCTATGTCGAAATGCTGGAGCAGGGTTTTACCCGCGTCGGCGAATTCCATTATCTGCATCACGATCGCGACGGCTCGCATTACGCCGACCCCGGCGAAATGGCCGCACGCATTGCGCAGGCCGCCGAAGCCTCGGGCATTGCGCTGACGCTGCTGCCGAGTTTTTATGCCCACGGCTCCTTCGGTGGCGCAGCGCCGCATGCCGGCCAGCGCCGCTTCATCTGCACGGTCGATCAGTTCGCCGCGCTGATGGGCGCCTCGCGCCAGGCGATCGCTAAATTGCCGGGTGCCAACATCGGCATTGCGCCGCACAGTTTGCGCGCGGTGACGCCTGACGAGCTTGCAGCGATCATTCCGCTCGCGGACCGCGGGCCGGTGCATATTCACGCAGCCGAGCAGGTGAAGGAGGTCGAGGATTGCCTGGCCTGGTCTGGACAGCGTCCGGTGCAATGGCTGCTGGAGCACGCGCCGGTCGACCGACGCTGGTGCCTCATCCACGCGACTCACACGACGGATGAAGAAGTCACTGCATTCGCCAGGACCGGCGCCGTCGCCGGCCTCTGCTCCATCACCGAGGCGAGCCTCGGCGATGGCATTTTTCCGGCTCGCGAATTCGTCGGTGCCGGCGGCGCCTTTGGCATCGGCACCGATTCCAATGTGCTGGTCGGCGTCGCCGACGAGCTGCGCCAGCTCGAATACGGCCAGCGGCTCAAGCACCGCGAGCGCAACGTGCTCTCCGCTGGCGCAGGCCGCTCGACGGGACGCGCCCTGTTCGATCATGCGCTCACCGGTGGTGCGCAGGCGCTGGCACAGATGTCAGTCGGCCTCACGCCAGGTGCGCGCGCCGACATCGTCACGCTCGACACCACGCATCCCTCGCTGGCGGGGCGCGCGCGCGACGCCGCCATCGACGGCTGGATCTTTGCCGCGGGCAGCGGTGCAATCGATTGCGTCTGGGCCGGTGGCGACAAGGTCGTCGAGGGCGGCCGGCACAGACTGCGCCAGGTCGCACGCGACCACTTCAACGCGTCTGTGTGGAGGCTCGTGGCATGAGCCTCGCCACTGATACAGCGGACCAGCCGTCGCTCTACAAAAGGATCCGCGCCGATATCGAGAAGCGTATCCTGACCGGCGAGTGGCCGCCGGGGCATCGCATTCCGTTCGAGCACGAACTGGTCGCGCGTTACGGCTGCTCGCGCATGACCGTAAACAAGGCGCTGTCGGAGCTCGCGCAAGCCGACCTGATCGAGCGGCGGCGACGTGCCGGCTCCTTCGTCCGCCGGCCGCAACACCAATCTGCCGTGCTCAAGATTGCCGACATCCGCGCCGAGATCACCGCGCTCGGCCGCGGCTACGGCTACGAGCTGATCGGCCGCAAGCTGCGCGCTGCGACCGTTGCCGACCGCGAGCGTCTCGGCGTCAAGAAAGCCGGCAAGGTCGTTGCGATCACCTGCCGGCACAGCGCCGACAACGTGCCTTTTGCCGTCGAGGACAGGCTGATTGATCTTGCGTCGGTCCCGGACGCTGGGACCGCGGATTTCTCGCGTGAGCCGCCCGGCTCGTGGCTGCTTCACCATGTTCCATGGACAGAGGCCGAGCATACGATCAGCGCCATCGTTGCGGACGATCGCACGGCGGACGCGCTCGACATCGCCGTCGGCGCACCCTGCCTCGTGATCGATCGCTATACCTGGCGCAGCGCGCGCACGATCACCGCGGTGCGCCTGCTCTATCCCGGTGACTCTCACCGCCTTGTCGCCCGATTCAAGGGAGGCTGAGAGGACGATGTCGGCACAAATCGTGCAACGCTTCGGGCAGCGGTCCATAGGGGCCGACAGTGATCCACAGGAAGTCAATCCATCGATCGGCAAGAGGACGACAATCATGCGTAGTTCGAAAGTATTCGCGACAATCATTGCGCTTACGGCCTCCACTCCCGTGCTCGCCGACGACATCAAGGTCGGCGTCGGTATCTCCGGATGGACCGGCTTCGCACCGCTGACGCTGGCGAAGGAAGCCGGCATCTTCAAGAAGAACGGCCTCGATGTCACCATCAAGAAGATTCCGCAGAAGGACCGCCATCTCGCGATCGCCTCCGGTGACGTCCAGTGCGCGGCGACCACCGTCGAGACCTGGATCTCCTGGAACGCCAACGGCGTCGCGACCAAGCAGATCTTCCAGCTCGACAAGAGCTTTGGTGCCGACGGCATGGCCGTGCGCAACGATTTCGCCGCGATCAAGGACCTGAAGGGCAAGACGGTTGCTGCTTCCGCGCCCGGCACCTCGCCCTATTTCGCGCTGGCCTGGATGCTCAAGAAGAACGGCTTGTCGGTGAAGGACGTCACCGTCGTGAACCTCGAGCCGGCCGCTGCCGCTCAAGCCTTCGTCTCCGGCCAGAACGACGCCGCGATGACCTACGAGCCGTATCTGTCGACGGTTCGTGCCGCGCCCGACAAGGGCAAGATCATCGCGACCACGCTCGACTATCCGATCGTCATGGACACGTTCGGCTGCACGCCGAAATTCCTCACCGAGAACCCCAAGGCGGCCAAGGCGCTCGCCGACAGCTATTTCGAGGCCCTCGACATGATCGCCAAGGATCAGGCCAAGGCCTACGAGATCATGGGCGCCGACGTGAAGCAGAGCGGCGAGGCGTTCGGCAACTCGGCAAAGTATCTGCGCTGGCAGGACAAGGCCGCGAACCAGAAATTCTTCGCCGGCGATTTCCTGACCTTCAACAAGGAGGCCGCCGACCTCCTGCTCGAGATCGGCATCATCAAGGCCGCGCCGAAGGTGGAGGACCTCTTCGACGCGAGCTACATCAAGTAAACCTCCTGGGAGCCGCCGGCCCCGTCTCTCGGCGGGGCCGGTAAACTTGTTCACCGCTCGGATAGACCATTGATGCGTCCCCTCGATCCCGTGACGTCAAAGCAGCGCGTGGCTTACGGCCTTGCGTTCTTCGTGGTGTTCGTCGCCCTCTGGTCCTGGGCGACCTTCGGCGGCCACGTGTCGAAAGTGTTCCTCGCCAACCCGCTCACCATGGTGCAGGAAGGCGTCGATCTGATCGCCAAACAGGGCTTCCTGTTCGATATCGGCATGACGATCTGGCGCGTCGTCGGCGGCTTCGCGCTGGCCGCAATCATCGCGGTGCCGTTCGGCGTGGTGATGGGCGCGTACAAGCCGGTCGAGGCGTTCCTCGAGCCTTTCGTTTCCTTTGCACGCTATCTGCCGGCGTCCGCGTTCATCCCGCTCCTGATCCTGTGGGCCGGCATCGGCGAACTGCAAAAGCTGCTCGTCATCTTCATCGGCTCGGTGTTCCAGATCATCCTGATGATCGCGGTGACCGTCGGCACGACGCGGCGCGATCTGGTCGAGGCGGCCTATACGTTAGGGGCCAGCGACCGCGGCATCATCCGCCGCGTGCTGTTGCCCTCCTCCGCACCGGAGATCGCCGAAATCCTGCGGCTGGTGCTGGGCTGGGCCTGGACCTATGTCATCGTCGCCGAACTGATCGGCTCCTCCTCCGGCATCGGCCACATGATCACCGACAGCCAGGCGCTGCTCAACACCGGCCAGATCATCTTCGGCATCATCGTGATCGGACTGATCGGCCTCGTCTCGGACTTCCTGTTCAAGGCGTTCAACGCGTGGCTGTTTCCCTGGAGGCTCGCATGACGACCCTCAAGATCGAACAGGTCTCGCGAACCTTTCCCGCGCGCCACGGCAACGCACCGACCAGGGCGCTGGAGCCGACCGATCTTGTGATCGGCAACAACGACTTCGTCACCATCCTCGGCCCCTCCGGCTGCGGCAAGTCCACGCTGCTTCGCATCGTCGCCGGACTCGATCGCCCGACCGGCGGACGTGTGATGCTCGACGGACGCGAGGTGACCGGCCCGGGTGCCGACCGCGGCATGGTGTTCCAGTCCTACACGCTGTTTCCCTGGCTGACCGTACGCGAGAACATCGCCTTCGGCCTGCGCGAGCGTGGCGTGTCCGAGGCGGAGCGCCACAAGATCGCCGATACCTTCATCCGCCAGGTCGGGCTGTCCGGTTTCGAGAACCATTGGCCGAAACAGCTCTCCGGCGGCATGCAGCAGCGCACCGCGATCGCCCGCGCGCTCGCCAACGATCCGAAGATCCTGCTGCTCGACGAGCCCTTCGGCGCGCTCGACAACCAGACCCGCGCCTTGATGCAGGAAATGCTGCTCGGGATCTGGGAGCGCGACCAGAAGACCGTGCTGTTCGTGACCCACGACATCGAGGAAGCGATCTTCCTCGGCAGCCGCGTCATCGTCATGAGCGCACGCCCCGGCCGCATCAAGGCCGAGATCAATGTGGACCTGCCGCATCCGCGCTCCTACAAGATCAAGACCACGCCCGAATTCGTCCAGCTGAAGGAACGGCTGGTCGAGGAGATCCGTACCGAGGCGCTGAAGGTTGCCGAACATGCCTGACACTTTCTCGCGCGCAAACGGCGAACGGGTTCTCGCCGACCTCAATGCGCTCCGCGCCATCGGAGCCTACAAGACCGGGGTGCACAAGCCGACCTTCTCCGAGCCGCACAGGCTTTCGCTGGACTGGCTGGTGCAGAAGCTGCCCGACGCGGGCCTCACCGCCGCCATTGACGGCATCGGCAATGTCTTCGGCAGCAGCGCAAAGCGCGGATCCAAGCTGCTGGCGGGATCGCACCTGGAAAGCCAGAACTACGCCGGCTGGCTCGACGGCCCGCTCGGTGTCGTCTACGCGCTCGAAGCGGCCCGCGTGCTCAATGCCGATCCCTCGTTCAGCGGCGCGGTCGAAGTTGCCGCCTGGTGCGACGAGGAAGGACACTTCGGGCACTTCCTCGGTTCGCGCTCCTATGTCGGGCAAGTGACCGAGGCCGATATTGACGCGGCTCGCGACCGCACCAGTGGCCGCACCATGCGGGACGCGCTCGCCGACATGGGGTTCGCTGGACGATCGCGCGCTACCGCAGAGCCGGGTCGGCACGTCGGATATCTGGAAGCGCATATCGAACAGGGCGACACGCTCGAAAGCGGACGCCTTGCGGTCGGCGTCGTGACCTCCATCGTCGGCATCTGGCAATACCAGATCAATTTTGTCGGCGAGCAGAATCACGCCGGCACCACCCGCATGGCAGCGCGGAAGGATGCGGGCCTCGCGCTCGCAAAATTCTGCGTGGCCATCGACGGGCGTTTTCCTGCCGCGTGCGGTCTTCGCACGGTCTGGACCACCGGCCGCATCACGCTCGATCCCGGCGCGCCCAGCATCATCCCCGGAGGCGCGGAGATGCTGTTCCAGATCCGTGACGACGATCCTTCCGTCATCGCACGGCTGGAAGAACTGCTGCGGAGCATGGCGGATGAATTCAGCGCGAACGGCCCCTGCACCGTCACCGTGGAAAAGCTGCGCACCGGTGTACCCGCCATGATGAACCCCGGCATTCAGGACGCGATCGAGGCCGCGAGCAAGGCGCTGGCGGACGGACGGTCCGTCCGCATGCCCAGCGGCGCCGGCCACGACGCGCAGATGCTGGCGACCGTCATGCCCGCGGGCATGTTGTTCGTACCGTCGATCGGCGGCATCAGCCATCACTGGACCGAGAACACCGCCGACGCTGACATCGTCACGGGCGCGCAGGTGTTTGTCGACGCTTGCCGGAGGATACTCGGCGGCTAGAACGACGTGCCGCCGCCCACTCTTGTGGCCCGGACGCTCGCAGCGCTCTTGCGCTGCTGCGCAGAGCCGGGATCCAGGGCGACACGGATTGCTCGGAGACATGGGCCCCGGCTCCGCAGCGCACCGCAAGGCGCTGCGCGGCGTCCGGGGCACAGGAGCGGTTCTTCCTCGCATTCATCTTTGCCTTCCAGTCACACCTTCGCAGCGTCGCGGCGCAATTCGCCCGAGCTTTGCTTGGTCGCTTCACCCTCTTGTCCAAGAGGGCGCAGGGAAGGCCGGGTGCCGGCTGGCACCTGCGGTCCGCCGCGCGAAAATGTAGCGCAAAAGAACCGCACAGCAGCATACAGGTGTCGCCAAATCACTCGGCCTTCCCTGCGCAGTGGCTTTACGGCTTATGCCGTGCTCTCCCGGGAGCCGAGTTCGTTTTGGCCTCCCTCACCCCAGCGAAAGTCACGACGCCGCGCCGGTTGACGCAAGTGCCGCATCCGCCAAGGCTTGACCGTAGCAACGACGGCCAGGACCACACGGTTTTGCCGTACGCACGGTTCGCTGCTCGCCGCATTATCTCCCGGCGTTGTCGACGTTACCGGAAGAATGCTGGCGAGACGAACCTGACAGCGCCGCTCGTCGACACGAAGCCTCGGGCTCACGGAGAGCAATCCGCCCTGCCCACGCCTCTCGCACCCGACGCTGTCGCGTCCACCGCAAGCCCGGCTCTACGACCATCACGACACATGGTCGCCCCTCAAGGGTGAGCCGGGATGGGCGACACATACGCCAATTCCGAATTTCGGTAAAGTGGAATATTTCTGCGCGGTGGGGTTGACGGGGCGGCGAAACAAGGCACAAGGCCTTGCGCGTCCACTTGCAGCTGGCGATGGCTGCCTGCGACAATTCGGGCACGCTGCGGACATAAAGGCGCGGCAATCGCAGGGCTTGTCGATTCACCCCCGCCCCGCGTCCCCCGGAGTTCCCATGCCTTCTGCCGACACGCCGGCGACACGCCTTGCGACCAGGCTTGCCTTCCTCGTCGCGGGCTTCGGCATCGCGTGCTGGGCACCGCTGGTACCGTTCGCGAAGGCGCGGCTCGCCGTCGATGACGGCATCCTCGGACTGCTCCTGCTCAGCCTCGGCATCGGCTCGGTCGTCGCGATGCTCCTGACCGGCATCATGAGCGCACGCCATGGCAGCAAGCCGATCATCATTGCGGGCGGGCTCGGTCTCGCTTTCGTCCTGCCCCTGCTGGCAATCGCGAGCGCGCCCGCGACGCTGGCGCTGGCACTGTTCGCATTCGGCGCCGCGCTCGGCTCCATCGATGTCGCCATGAACATCCACGCGGTGGAGGTGGAACGCGCCGCGGGACGTCCGCTGATGTCCGGCTTCCACGCGCTGTTCAGCATCGGCGGCTTTGCCGGAGCCGCGCTGATGACCGCGCTGCTCTCGCTGCGACTCGGTGCGCTCGCTTGCACGCTGATCTGCTCCGTCCTGATGCTGATCGCAATGCTGGCGACCTGGCCGCGCCTGCTTCGCTCCGTGCAGGTGCAGGGGGGGCCTCTGTTCGTGCTGCCGCATGGCTCCGTGCTCCTGCTCGCGCTGCTTTGCGCCATCACCTTCCTCGTCGAAGGCGCGATGCTCGATTGGGGCGCGCTACTCGTCATCGGCGCGGGCCTCGTCTCCGAGGCGCAAGGCGGGATCGGCTACATCGTGTTCTCGATCGCAATGACGATGGGGCGGCTCGGCGGCGACGCCATCGTCGCGCGCATCGGAGACCGCACGACATTGGTCTGGGGCAGCCTCATTGCGATCGCGGGCTTCGCAGTCCTGCTCACGGCTCCCGTAGCAGTGGTCGGCGTCGGCGGCTTCCTGCTGATCGGCCTCGGCGCATCAAACCTCGTGCCGGTGCTGTTCCGCCGGGCGGCGAGGCAGAAGGTGATGCCCACGGGGCTCGCCGTCGCGGCGATCACGACCGCCGGCTACGCCGGCGTCCTCGTCGGTCCCGCCGGTGTCGGGTTCGCCGCACGTCTTGGCGGATTGCCGATGGCGTTCTGGCTCCTGGCTGCGCTGATGGGCCTCGTCACGCTGTCGGCGCGCATTGTTACGCGCGCAGACGGCTGAGCGGCCTCACAAATTGCTCAGCCCGATTGATTTTATCACGGGCGCCAGGCTTGCGGATGTGGCCTCGACGATGCGCTGGAATTTGTCGGGGCTTGAATCGTTGTCCGGCTCCATGCCCTGGGCGCGATAGCTCGCCAGAAGCGCCGGATCGGACATGGCCAGCCGCGTGGCCTGCGCGATCCGGTCGATGATGGCATCGTCGGTGTGCTTGGGTGCAAAGATGCCGAACCATCCCTCATAGCGAAGATCCGGCATGCCGGATTCGACGGCAGTCGGAATCTCCGGTGCACCGCTCAGCCGCCTTTCGGTGGTGACCGCCAGCAGCCTGACCTTCCCGGCCTCGCTCAGCTCCTTCAATTGGACGGACATCACGCCAATGATGAGCGAGATCTGGCCGCTGACGAGGTCGTTGGCCGCCTGCGACATCCCCCGATAGGGCACGTGGACGATATCCAATGCGCCCGCCTGTTGCTTGAAGGATTCGCCGACCAGATGGTTTCCGGTGGCGATGCCGGGCGTCCCGTAGGACAGCTTTCCCGGATTGGCCTTTGCGTAGGCGATCAACTCGCGCAGATTTGCGGCAGGCAACGACGGATGGACGGCGAAGACCAGCGCAGTGCTGATCAGACGGTAGATGGCGCGGAAATCGTCAACGGAATAGCCGGGATTTGCCGAGGTCAGGGGAATGATGACCTGCGTGCTGCCGTTGCCGAGCAGCAGCGAGTAGCCGTCGGGCTCCTCGCGCGCAACCGCGGCAGTCCCGATCGCGCCGCCGGCACCGCCGATATAGTCGACGAAGGTCGGCCCGAGCAGCGATGACATCTTGTCGACCCAGGGACGCCCGATCTGGTCCCCCGCTCCGCCGGCCCCGTACGGATGCACGAGACGAATGGGACGAGACGGGTAGTCGCCGGCTTGTCCGCTGCGGGGAAGCGCGGCGAGCGCCGCTGCGCCCGGTAACGCATGCACGAATTGTCGCCGCGTGAAGGAAGGCATGTTCAAATTCCGGAAGTCGGCAGTCAATGTGGTGGCGGGACCGGCTCCCGGCCTGCCATCGCAGCAATCCGCGCCCACAGTCAATGCGACATCCGGATCAGCCCCGGCATCATGACATAGTCACGTGGGCCTAACTCTTTGCTTTGCAAGCATTATTTTGGCACTACAGTCCACCTAAACCGTCCGCGCAGGGCTTTCAGCCCTGCCCACTGCTTTCCGCCAGTTTACTGTACGCCTCGTTCTGATAGACGAGAAAGTAATACCTTTTGACTCCCTTCGAGGGGGCGATGGCGCGTGCCAGATCGTAACGAAGACTCGGCCATTTCCTTTGGGCCATTTCGACTGTTTCCGAAGTCCCGGCTCTTGGAGAAGGAGGGCTCGCCGCTTCATGTCGGCGGCCGCGCGCTCGACATTCTGATCTTCCTTGCCGGACGCCCGGGTGAAGTCGTCGACAAGAGAGAGCTGGTCAAGCGCATTTGGGCTGACGTCAATGTCGACGAGGGCAGCCTGCGCTTCCATATCGCGGCGCTGCGCAAGGCGCTCGGCGACACCGGCAAGTCGGCCCGTTATGTCGTCAACGTGCCCGGCCGTGGCTATTGCTTTGTCGCCTCGTTCGCTCAACCAGCCCCGCCGGCCGCCCCTCCCCCGGCCGAAATCGCTGCTCCCCGCTCTCTGCCCGCTCAGCTTACCAAGATGGTCGGCCGGGAAGACGTCATCGAGAAAATCTCGAACGGACTTTCGCTCTATCGCTTCATGACCGTGGTCGGACCGGGCGGCATCGGCAAGACCGCGGTCGCCGTCACCGTCGGGCATCGCCGCTCCCAGGATTTCGGCGGACGTGCCTTCTTTGTCGATTTCGGCCCGCTGAGGGATGCCAGCCACATCGCTACCACCATTGCTTCGGCGCTCGGACTGACCATCAGTGCGGAGGATCCGACGCCGGCCCTGCTGACATTTCTGAAGACCGGCCCGGCCCTGCTGATCTTCGACAGTTGCGAACATGTGCTGGATAATCTGGCGCCGCTGGTCGAGCGCATCGTTCGCGAGGCGCCGCAGCTTCGTGTTCTCGCAACCAGCCGCGAGTCGTTCCGGAGCGAAGGCGAGCGGATTTTCCGGCTATTCCCGCTGGATTGTCCGCCCGAGCGCGAAGGGCTTGCTGTCGCCGAGGTGCTTGCCTATCCCGCCGCTCAACTCTTCGTGGAGCGTATCGCGCAGAGTTCGGGTCCGTTCCAGCTCAGCGCAGAAGAGGCGCCCCTCGTCGCAAACATCTGCCGGCGTCTCGACGGCATCGCGCTGGCGATCGAGCTCGCGGCGGGCCGCGTCAATGCTTACGGCATCGCCGGCACGGCATCCCTGCTCGACAGCCGCTTTTCGCTGCAATGGCGCGGGCGGCGCACCGCCGTGCCGCGGCACCAGACCCTCGCCGCGGCTCTCGACTGGAGCTACGATCTTCTGCCCGCTGCGGAGAGCGCTACGCTACGACGCCTGTCGGTCTTCGCCGGACCTTTCGCGCCGGAGGCGGCTGCCGCCGTCGCGTCCGGTGACGGCGTCACCGCATCGGAGACTCTCGAAGCGATCGACAGCCTGGTGACCAAGTCGCTGATCTCGCCGTCCGGCTCGCGGACGCTGCGTTATCGCCTGCTCGACACCACGCGCACCTATGCGCACGGAAAACTCAACGAGCTCGGCGAAACCAGGCAGTTCGCGCGCCGCCACGCCGAACATTTTCGCGATTTCTTCGGGCGCGCGGAGGCCGACAATTCGACGCCGCTGCCCGAATGGCTGAGCATCTATGGCGCGGAGCTGGATAATGTGCGCGCGGCGTTGGACTGGGCCTTCGGGCCCGACGGCGAGGCGACACTCGGTATCGCGCTGACGGCGGCCGCGGTCACGCTGTGGGTGCGTCTTTCGTTGTTCGCCGAATGCCGTGAGCGCAGCAGAACGGCGCTCGCAGCGCTCGGAGACACCGCCGAGGACAACCGCATCCGCATGCAGCTCCTGTCGGCGCTCGGCTGGTCGCTGATGTATGGCGAGGGCCGCGCGCGCGAGGCGCGGCCGATCCTCGAGACGACCCTCGAGCTGGCCGACAGGCTCGACGACAAGGACTTCCGGCTGCGCGCGCTCTGGGGCTTGTGCATCGACCAGTTCAACAACGGACAGTTCGGCAAGGCCCGTACGCTCGCCGATCGCTTTGCGAACGCCGCGGCGAACTCGCCCGACAGGACCGATGTCATGCTGGGCGATCGGCTGACGGCCGTCGCGCTGCACTATCTCGGGGACCAGAACGAGGCACGGCTGCGCATCGACCGGGTCAATGCATCGCTGCATGTGCTGGCGGAGAAGCCGAAAATCTTCCCGCTCGACCTCAGGATATCCACGCAATATTTTCGGGCCCGCATTCTGTGGCTTCAGGGCCTGGCCGATCAGGCCCAGGCTCTCACCGCCAGAAACATCGAGGAAGGCCGCGCCAACGGCCACGCGCTGACCTTCTGTAGCGTGCTGGGACAGGCCGCCTGCCCGATCACGTACTGGGCCGGCGATTTCGACGCCGCGGAGCGTCACGGCACTGAGCTGCTCGAACATACCGATCGCCACGCGATCCGGCTGTGGGGGCTGTGGGCGCGTGCCTTCAACGCCGCGGTTATCGTCAAGAGAGGCGACGTCGCGACGGGACTGCCGCTGTTGAGTGAAGAGCTCAATCGCGCCGGCGATGCGCGCTTCCTGCCACGGTTTCTTCCCCTGCTCGGCGAGCTCGCCGCATGCTTTTTGGAGGCCGACCAGGTCGATCGCGGCCTCGACGTGATCGAGGATGTCCTGACCCGCTGCAACAACCGGCAGGAACTCTGGTATCTGCCGGAGCTGACCCGTATCAAGGGTGAATTGATGCTCAGGAGCGCGCGGTACGCAGGGGACGCCGAGGCCCATTTTCGCGAAGCCATGGGCATTGCCGTCCAGCAAGGCGCGCGCTTCTGGGAGCTGCGATGCGCGATCAGCCTCGCACGAGCCATGATCGGGGCCGGCCAGAGCGCGAACGCTCTGGCCGTTCTCGACAATGTCTGCGGGGCCTTTGCCGAGGGCTCAGACTTCGCCGATATGCGCATCGCGCGCGACCTGATCGCGCAATTGCGAACCTGACCGTACGCGCTGACTGCGCTACGACGGGCTCAGCTTCCCGCGGCCGTCGCGCGCCGCGGCAGCTTCCAGTCGGGCCGGATGAAATGGCAGGTGTAGCCGTCAGGGTAACGGTCGAGATAATCCTGATGCTCCGGCTCGGCTTCCCAGAACTCTCCGGCCGGCGCGACCTCCGTCACCACCTTGCCGGGCCACAAGCCGGACGCCTCGACGTCAGCAATCGCGTCTTCGGCGGTCCGCTTCTGTTCGTCGCTCGTATAAAAGATCGCCGAGCGGTAGCTCGTGCCCAAATCGTTGCCCTGACGGTTGAGCGTGGTCGGATCGTGGATCTGGAAGAAGAACTCCAGCATGGTCCGGAAGCTGGTCTTGGCAGGATCGAAGACGATCTCGATCGCTTCGGCATGTCCTTCATGATTGCGGTAGGTGGCGTTCTTCACCGCGCCGCCGGTGTAGCCGACGCGAGTCGAGATCACGCCGGGCTGCCTGCGGATCAGATCCTGCATGCCCCAGAAGCAACCTCCGGCCAAAACTGCGCGTTCCGTTGTCATATCTCCGCTCCCAATTGATCCGTCTGTCCGTTCTGCATCCGTCGCATACTATGCTTTTGGCGGCCCAGCCGAAAGCCGGGCATTTGTCCATCCGGTTCCTCTCGCGGAGGCCAAAGCTTCGACGAGCTCAGCTTCCCAACCAGAACCAGATGGACATAAATTGAGCGCGCCCTACGTCACTTTGGCGTCGAGCGTGATCTCGGCGTTGAGCACCTTCGATACCGGACAGTTCTTCTCGGCCTCCCCGGCGATGCGGGCAAAGTCCGCCTCGTTGAGGTTCGGCACTTTTGCGCGCAGCGTCAGGGCCGACTTGCCGATCTTGAAGCCCTTGCCTTCGGGCTCGAGCGTGACCGCGGCTTCTGTCGAGAGTTCGTCCGGCGTAAAGCCGGCGAGCTGCAGGCCGAAGGCCAGAGCCATGGTGAAACAGCCGGCATGGGCCGCCGCGATCAATTCCTCGGGATTGGTGCCCTTCTCGCTCTCGAAGCGGGTCTTGAACGAATAGGGCGTCTCGGCGAGCACGCCGGATTCGCTCGATAGCTGACCAGTGCCATCGCGGCCTGTGCCCTTCCAAACTGCTTTTGCCTTGCGGATCATGTCATCTCTCCTTGCTTGGTTTGGCTCCGGCGCTCCGCACCGGAGGAAGGCGACATTGGCATTACCGCCTGTCGCCTCTCCAACCGGTCGAGCACCGCAGCGGTTCCGTCACAGCCCCGTTCCGATGGAATCGGAACGGGGCTCTGGATTATTGTTCTGGCACGTTTTCTTGACGCGAACCGGTATCCACTTCGCTCGAAAGCGCTTTAGCTGCCGATCTGTCCGACGTGGAAGCCCAGCCTATTCTCGACGTCACCGGCGCGGTGGAAGCCGCGCGACATCAGCGCCTTGATGCGGGTCTGGCTTGCGGGGCGGCCGAGCGAAGCCAGGAACGCGTCCCATTCCGGCTTGATCTCGACATCCGGTGGCAGGCTCGCGACGTCGACGAGACGCTTGGTCTCGGCAATGGCCTCCTTGTCGAAGGACGCGATGCGCATGGCCAGCGCTTCGACGAAGCCGTCGAGCTCGGCATCCGGCAACGACCGGTTCACATAGCCGTAACGTTCGGCGAGATCGCCGTGGATGTCGTCGGCGCCCAGCAGGACTTCGAGCGCGCGGCCACGGCCCATCAGGCGCGGCAGCCGCGCCATCGGCCCGCCGCCAGGCACGAGGCCCGCGCCAACTTCCCATTGCGACAAGATCGCCTTCTGGCGGCTGGCAAAGCGCATGTCGCTCGCGAGCGCCAGCTCGCTGCCGACGCCGGTCGCGCGGCCCCTGATCGACGCAATCGAGACCACCGGCGCGCGGCTGAGACGCACCAGCATATCAGGCAGCGCCTCGAGGCCGGTCGGCCCGGGCGGGATATTCAAGGAATCCTCCAGCGGCGCGAGGAAGTCGTAATGCGTGATGAAGAAGCCTTCGACGGCGCTGTCGAACACCACGACCTTCACACCGGGATCGGTCTCGATCTCAGCGATGATGTCACCCAGCAGCGGGAGCAGCTTCGGGCCGAAAATATTCACAGGCGGCATGTCGAAGGTGACGCGCCAGTACGACGGCAAGCGGCGCTCCAGGCGGATCTCGCCGCTCGTGAAATTTCGTTCGGGACGATTCATGATTATGATTCCTGATGTTGGGGCAAGCAGGGACGCGCGGAATGCGCGTCCCTGCTCGTTTCAGATCGACTGACGTAGCGGGCGGAACGCGGTGCGCATTTCTGCAGAGAACAGCACGGGCTGCTCCCAGGCCGCGAAGTGGCCGCCGTTGTCGAGGCGGTTGTAGTGCATCAGCTTCGGATAGGCCTTTTCCGTCCAGCTGCGCGGCGCGGCGTAGATCTCGTCCGGAAAGACGCTGACGGCGACCGGGATCTTCACGTGCTTCGGCTCGAAGAACACCAGCTTGTTCTCCCAGTACAGTCGCGCCGACGAGACCGCGGTGTTGGTGAGCCAGTAGAGCGTGATGTTGTCGATCACGTCGTCTCGCGACAGCCCTTCCGTCTTGCCGTCGAACACTCGCGCGATCATCGCAGTGCTGCGCGCATCGTGATCGAGCATCCAGGATGCGAGACCTGCCGGCGAATCCACCAGGCCATAGAGCGTCTGGGGCCGGTTCGCCATCTCGATCGCATAGCCGAGACCGTGCTTGTAGAAATCGTCGAGCTGATCGTAAGCATAGCGCTCGTCGGCCGAGAGGTTGGACGGCCGCGATCCGCCGGGCTGAAGCGCTTTGGCGATCTCGTCAGGAACCGTCGCGGGCATGTTCGTGTGAATACCAAGCAACTCCGGCGGCGCGATCACCGCCATCTGCTCTGTGATCGCGTTGCCCCAATCGCCGCCCTGGGCCACGTAGCGGGTGTAGCCAAGGCGCTTCATCAGCACGATCCAGGCGCGCGCGACGCGCTGCGGGTCCCAGCCCAGTTCCGTCGGCTTGCCGGAGAAACCGTGCCCGGGCAGCGAAGGGATCACGAGATCGAAGGCGTCCGCCGCCTTCGCGCCATGTGCGGTGGGATCGGTGAGCGGGCCGACGATCTTCATCTGCTCGATGATCGAGCCCGGCCAGCCATGCGTGACGATCATCGGCAGCGCGTTTTCGTGGCGGGAGCGGACGTGAATGAAGTGGATGTCGACGCCGTCGATCTCGGTGACGAATTGGGGCAAGGCGTTCAGCCGCGCCTCCATCTTGCGCCAGTCGTAACCGTCCTGCCAGTAGCGCACGAGCTGCTGCACCGTCGTCAGCTGCACGCCCTGCGACTGGTCGGCGACGATCTCGCGGTCGGGCCAGCGCGTTGCGGCGAGACGACGACGGAGGTCCAGCAGATCCTCCTCGGGCACGTTGACCTGGAACGGCCGGATGGCGCCGCTTGCAGCAGCCTTCGCCGGATGCAGCGGCAGCAAGCTCGATACGCTTGCGGCAACAGCGGTCATCGCGGCCTGCGTCAGCAGTTGACGGCGGTCGGGATTGAGAATGTCGGTGCGTGCTTGGTTAGTCATATTGGATCTCCCTTGCTGTGGTCGGTGACGCTGACCGAATTCAAATCGATGCGTCGGTTCGTTGTCCACACAGTGACCCAAGCATCGGCCATTTGCTCGTTATAGATTGTTAGAGAGCGTTAGCCGTTGCGAGTCCGCGCGATGCAAGGCGGGCGAAGACGACGATACGCGCAAGACCAATGCGACACGGCGCGCGACGACCAGGTCATCGCGCGCCGTGTCGGCCAAGCCAGGAGCTACGTTCGCTGCAACTCAGGACGGGAGCGGCTCGCCGGCCTGTTCGCGGACGACATAGTCGGCGTACCAATCGGCCCAGTTCGCGTCGTGCCCGCCGGTCCGCTTTTCGTGCTCGCCATGGGCCGCCGCCGCGCGGCGCAGTGCCGCGGCCAGCGCAGCCTGCGAAGCGAATGTCGTGCCGTCGCCCGCGATGCGTCCGGGCAGGCGCGTGGTGATCTCCTGAAACAGCCAGCCATTGCCATCGGGATCGCTGAACGCGGCAAATGAGCTGTAGCTGCCGCGCTTCGGGTCAGCACCGTTGACCCGAACGCTGCCGGACAAATATGGCTCGTCGTGGCCGGCGTGAATATCGCCGGCACCGTGGAATGGAGCACTGACCTCGATTCCGCGGTCGAGCAGATCCTGTCGGGCCGCCTCCAGATCGGAGACGATCAGGTACAGGCCCCGCACCGAGCCGGGCGCCGCCGCCGTCACGTTCCTGCCGAAGATCACCGAGCAGGCCGAGCCCGGCGGCGTGAACTGGATCACGCGCCAGTCATCGCTGGAGGCAAAATCGGCGTCCAGTCGCCAGCCGAGACGCGTGTAGAACGCCTTGGCGCGGTCGACATCCGACACGGGGATCACGACCACCTCGAGCCTCATATCAACGCCGAGAGATTCAGAACCCTTGGCCGCGGCGTCGCGTTCGATTTCGTTGGTAGCCATGTTCGAACTCCCTGATTGAATTTAAAACGAGCTTCAAGCGGCGATCGGCATCACGATGGTCACGCGTGTGCCGCCCTCTCCCGCCTCGCCGTGCAGGCGGGCGCGGATGCTGCGTGCGAGTCCTTCGAGAATCCGGCTGCCGGTGCCCTGAAGCGGCCCGGTCGCGCCGATTCCATTATCGGCCACCGTGCAGAACCAGGCGCCGTCGCGAACGACCATGTCGATGCGGATCAGTGCATCCTTCTTGTTGGTGAAGGCATGCTTTGCCGCATTCGTCACCAGCTCCGTCAGCATCAGCGCGAGCCTATGACATTGCGATGCGGGCAGCGTCCCGCTTGCAATGGCAGCCTCACAGCGGATGCCCGCCGGCTCCAGCACGGCCTCGGAAATCGCTGCGCACAGGTTTTCGAAGAAGGACTCGACCGGGATCGCCGTATGCTCGCCATTGTCGGACAAGAGTTGATAGAGCCTGCCGAAGGCGACGATGCGCCGCTCGAGCCGGTCCGCGGCAAGCGACACGTCCCGGGTGCCTGCCCGCGTGAAATCGCGGCGAACTGACGCACCCAGCAGTGTCAGCGTGTTCTTCATCCGATGGTGGGATTCCCGCAGCACGAGCTCCCAGTCACGCGACTGATCCTCAAGACTGGCGACAAATTGAGATTGAACGACATGGTCGTTCGGCCGAGCACCGATACCGGACATCATAGCCTCCCCGTTGCAAATAGCGCGTAACTCGGAGGCCATACTGGATGCAGTTCGCGCGCTTTGCTCGTTAGACGTTGCAAGTTTTTGTTATGATCGGCGGTACGACGGTCGGACTCCGAACTGTCAGTTCGGCGGCCAAGCACGCTGCCGAATTGTCCCGATCACTTCGCAAATGCTGCGTTTGAGCAAAATTTGCTACGGATTGTCGCGCAACCGGCCAATTGCAGCCGCCACCCGATTTCGCCACTTTCGACCAGTTTACTCAGGGTTCCGTTCTGGTAGATCAAAGTGCGGATGTCAGCCCTTTCACTGGAATCATTGGCCCGTGCCGGACACTAACGACCAGGATTCGGCCATCGCTTTCGGTCCATTCCGGCTGTTCGCAAAGTCGCGGCTGCTCGAGAAGGACGGCGCCCCGATTCACCTCGGCGGCCGTGCGCTCGACATCCTGGTTTTTCTCGCCGAGCGCGCCGGCGAGGTGGTGGACAAGCGGGAGTTGATCAAGCGCATCTGGGCCGACGTGAACGTCGATGAAGGCAGCCTGCGCTTCCACATCACAACGCTGCGCAAGGCGTTGGGCGATGCCGGCGAAGGCGCCCGCTACGTCGTCAACGTCCCCGGACGCGGTTATTGTTTCGCGGCCCCGCTGCTCCGGGCTGCCCCGTTGGAGAGCCGGATCAGCCTGCCCGCGGCTTCACCTCGCTCACTGCCCTCGCCGCTCGCGAAAATGATCGGGCGGAACGATGCGGTCGAGAGAATTTCCGCCGAGCTGGCGCAGCATCGTTTCGTCACCATCGTCGGCCCAGGCGGGATCGGCAAGACCTCGGTCGCACTGGCCGTCGCGCATGGCGAGCTCCCGGCGTTCGACGGCCAGGTGTGTTTCGTCGATTTCGGCGCACTGACGGAGGCCCGGCTCGTTCCTGGAACGATTGCGGCCGCACTGGGCCTGACCGTCAATTCCGACGACCCGAGGCCGGGGCTGCTGACGTTCCTGCGCAGCCGGCGGATGCTGCTGGTCTTCGACAGCTGCGAGCACATCCTCGACGACCTCGCCCCCCTGGCCGAGCGCATCGTGCGGGAAGCACCCGAGCTGCATATTCTCGCCACCAGCCGCGAATCCTTCCGCACTGAAGGTGAGCGGGTCCATCGGCTGTTTCCGCTGGATTGCCCGCCACAGCGCGACGGACTCGGTATCGCCGATATCCTTGCCTATCCCGCAAGCCAGCTCTTCGTGGAGCGCATTGCCGAGAGCATGGGCGATTTCGAGTTCAGCGAGGAAGATGCGCCGCTCGTTGCCGATATCTGCCGGCGGCTGGATGGCATTGCGCTCGCGATCGAGCTCGCGGCCGGGCGTGTGAACGCCTATGGCATTGCCGGAACAGCCTCGCTGCTGGACAGCCGCTTCTCGCTGCTATGGCGCGGGCGGCGCACCGCTGTCCCGCGGCACCAGACCCTGAGCGCAGCGCTCGCCTGGAGCTACGATTTGTTGCCGGCAGCCGAAAGCGCAACGCTGCGTGGATTGTCGGTGTTCGTCGGGCCGTTCACCCTGGAAGCCGCGCTTGCGGTCGCCTCCTGTCAGGGCATCGGCGAGCCGGAAGCCGTCGAGGCGGTCTCGAATCTGCTCTCCAAATCGCTGATCGCGACCTCGCCTGCGGAGCGCCGGCTGCGCTATCGCCTGCTGGACACGACGCGCGCCTTCGTCGCGGACAAGCTTGTCGAGAACGGGGAAGCTGGCGGCGCCGCACGCGGCCACGCCGAATATTACCGCGACTTCCTGCGCGACATTGCGCTCAAATCCACGGGCATGCAGACGGCGGGCGGCTTCCTTCCCTATGCCGACCACCTGCCCAATGTCCGGGCGGCACTGACCTGGAGTTTTTCCGAGGGCGGAGACCGAACGATCGGCGTGGATCTGGCAGCGTCGGCGGCCCAGTTCTTCCTCGAACTGACATTGCTGACGGAGTGCTATCGCTGGACGCAGCAGGCACTTGTCCCTCTCGATACGAATTCGATCGACAGCCGCCATGAAATGACGTTGCAGGCCGCGCTCGGCGTCTCCGCGATGTTCACGCAGGGCAACACCGAAACGGTCCGGTCGGCATTCACGCGCAGTCTCCAGCTTGCCCGGGAGCTCGAGGATTTGCATTGGCAGCTCTGGCTGCTGCGCGGATTGCACATCTACCTGACCAGGGTCGGAGATTTTCACGGCGCGCTCGGGACCGGCGAACAGAGCGAAAGCGTCGCGCGGAAGCTGAACGATTCCGCCAGCACGCTGAACGTCGAATGGATGCTGGGCGTCGCACATCATTTGATCGGCAACCAGGACAAGGCGGTGCAGTTCTGCGAGAGCGCGATGGTGCACAATCCCGGCTCGCAGCGGCTGAATATCGGGCATCTCGGCTATGACGACCGCATTGTCGCACTGGTGGCGCTGGCGCGCGGGCTTTGGCTCACAGGCCGGCCCGATCGTGCGATCGAGGCGGCCAGATACACCGTTCGCGAGGCCGAGTTGCTCGAACAGCCGCTCACTCTCGGTATTTCCCTGATCTGGACGATCTACGTGTTCCTCTGGGTCGGCGACTGGGCCAATGCCGAAATCCTGATCGAGCGGCTGATCGAGCATTCCGCGCGGCACTTCCTCGGCCCCTATCACGCGGTCGGCATCGGCCAGAAGGGTGAGCTGCTGCTTCGCCGCGGCGACGTCGCGGGCGGCATCGAGCACCTTCGCCGCAGCCAGGCCACGCTGTACGCGACGCGACACCGGATCATGACGACGGTGTTTGCGACGGCGCTCGCCGAGGGCCTCGCCTCCCAGAACCAGGCCGGCGAAGCGTTGCAGACGATCAACGAGGCCATCGCCCAGATCCCCGATCACGGCGAATCCTTCGATATGCCGGAGATGCTCAGGATCAAGGGCGACATCCTTGCGCGGTCGGGTAACGCTGCGGAGGCCGAGAGCTATCTGGACAAATCGCTCGATCTGGCGCGGCGGCAAGGCGCGGTCGGCTGGGAGCTCCGCGGAGCGATCAGCCTCGGCCGCCTCTGGGAGGGGGCCGGCAAGGCCGTCGACGCACGCGCCCTGCTCACCCCTCTCGTCGCGCGGTACCAGGAGGGCCTCCAGAGCCGCGATCTGGTCGCCGCGAGGGAGCTCCTGGGCGGCCTGAATTGAGAGTATCTTCAACGGGATACCGCAAGAATATCCGCTCGCAACTCCTAACAACTTCTAACACGCCAAGCCGCGTCCGCCCCGCCATGGTGGTGGCACTTCATGGTGGATATGGCGGGACATGGCGCTTCTTGACGATGTAATTGATGCCAGCGGCGGTTTGGCCCGCTGGAACAGCTTGAACCGGTTCACGCTCCACCTTTCCGTCAGCGGAACGCTGTTCTCCAACGCAGGACATGCCAGGGAATTCAAAGACGTGACGGCGGAAGGTTCGACCCGGACGCAATCGGTCCGCTTTACCGGCATCACCGGCGGCGAACACTCCGGATCCTTTCAACCCGATGCGATCACGATCGAGAGCCTGGAGGGTGAGGTGCTGCGGACCTGGCGTAACCCGAGCCTTGCGTTCACCGAGGTCGGCTCGCCTGCGCTTGCGGACGAACTGCACCTCGTCTTCTTCTGCGGCGTCGCGATCTGGAATTATCTGACCAATCCATTCCTGCTCGCCCATCCCGATGTGGTGGTGGAGGAACTGCCACCGTGGCAGGAGAACACGGAGTCATGGCGGCGGCTGCGGGCGCAGTTCCCGCCGAGCCTGATCACGCTCGCGCCCGAGCAGATCTTCTATTTCGACGAGAACGCGTTGCAACGGCGAAACGATCACGATCTGTTCGGGATGAAAGTCGCGCATTATTCCTGGGCTCATGACAGCTTCGGCGGCATCGTGGTGCCGACGCTTCGACGTGCGCAGACGCTGCGGCCCGACGGAACCGTGGTCGCCAAGCCCGTGCTGATGGACGTCGAGATCTTCGACGCCGTTTTCGAGTAGCGGCCCGCGCGACATCGAGTCGTTCTTTGCCGCCAGCAAGCATGTGGCGATCGTCTGTCATTCGCCAGCGGCGCTGCGCCACGTCAAGACGCCGGACGGCAAGCCGCTGGTCGAGGGCAACGAGGTGACCGGCTTCACCAACGGCGAAGAAGAGGCGGTCGGCCTCACCAAGGTGGTGCCGTTCCTGGTCGAAGACGAGATGCTGCGCCTCGGCGCCACCTTCTCGAAAAGGGCCAACTGGACGCCGCTCGTCGTCAGCAACGGCCTCCTGATCACGGGCCAGAACCCGCACTCGTCTGGTCCGACCGCGAACGCGCCGCTCGCCGCCTTGAAGGGCAAGCCGATCGCGCGTGATCCAGGCAGTAGGCTCGTTCAGTATGCGCTGTGCCGCCCTGAGATCGGCGGTCTCGAACCTGCCCGACCCGTGCAATGGTTTCGTGCAGTACCTGAACGGTGGCCTGCGCTCTCCAGAGTTGGGGCGGGGCTGCGCGAATATCTGACAAATTGTACAAACAGGGCTTCCTGTGACGAGCTGCCGCACACCTGATGCGCCCCCACAAAAACTAACAGATCCTAATCACCCCTAACGGGCTTCCTGGCCAGCTCACGCCTATCCTCTCAACATGGAAAACGTGGGTTTGGCGCGCTTGCCGGTCGCAAGCAGCGGCAAACTCGGGAGAGGACGAGCGATGTTGACCAATTTGCAGGCGGCGCATTCCTGGATCGATTTTCCGGCCAGCCCGGAGGATCGCGAGATCCCCCGAGCAACCCAGGCGATCACTCGGGAGAGCCATTGGCGTCAGATCGATCGCGGCCCCGAGGCTGCCGTCGAGGACGTCGCGATCTCGCGATGGGAAGACGCGCGGAGCACGTCGTCGCACGACGCGACGACACCTCAGGATTGTTACTTCGTCGGCATCGCCCTGAAGACGACGCGCGCCAAATTGACCCGGGAGCGCCAGATCATTTTCGACGGCACCATGCCTGCGGGCACGCTGTATCTCACCGCGCCGTCGAAGCGTCTCGGCGTGCAATTCCAGTCGCCCTGCGCCTTCCTGCACTTTCACATCTCCGCGGATCATTTTCCGGCGCAATTTTCCGGGACCGACGGACTGAATGACCTCGTCCTGTTGCGCGACCCGCTCGCTGCGGAGCTTGCCAAGACACTAATCGAACACGGCGACGCCGCGGACCACCAGTTTACGCGCTGCATCGGCCAGACCCTTGCGATGCATCTCACCCGATTGGAATCGCCGCGCGCCAGGGTCAATGCCTTGCCGAAATGGCGGCTGCGGCGCGTCGAGCAATATGTCGCCGATCATTTCCACCGCCGCATCAGCCTGTCCGAGCTCGCTGATGTCGCCGGCCTGTCAAGAATGCACTTCGCGGCGCAATTCCGCGCTGCGACCGGTTACCGTCCCCGCGAGTATCTGCTCAATCACCGGGTCGAGCATGCCAAGACGCTGCTCGCGACCACAGAGCGGCCGCTGGCCGAGATCGCGCTTGCCGTCGGCTTCAGCACGCAGGCGCATTTTTCGACCGTCTTCAAGCGCATCAGCGATCAGTCTCCGGCACGCTGGCGCCTCGCCAGCAAGGGACAACGGCACGAGATGCAAGCGCTGCCGCCGCGCCGTCGTTCTCTGGAGAGCGACTGGATCAGCGCAGCCGCGTAACGCACAGGCTCGCGCCCTCCTCCTCCCGGGCCCGCGAGTCACTCGGGGCCGCCCCTGCACCCACACAGGGCGGCCTCTTTTTCTTCATGGACCTACACCGGATCGAACGCCCGGATCGGGGGCAGATTGCCGGTGAACTTCTCGACCTCGACCGTCGTGAGCTGGCCGGTGCAGCCCTGCGCGAAGGACGAGGTGCCGATGTCGCGGGTAAGAACGTTCGGGTTGCCGTGCACGCAGAGCGGCGCGTCCTCTTCGGGGTCCATCGGGTCGTACCAGGCGCCGGTCGGGAGCTGCACGATTCCCGGCGCGATTTCGTCGGTGACGTGGACCGCGGCGAGACAGGCGCCGCGTTCGTTGAACAGACGGATGATGTCGCCGTCCTTGATAGCGCGCGCGTCGGCGTCGCGCGGATTCATGCGCGCGACCTCGCGGCCGCGATGTTTTGCGGCAAGCGAATGTCCGCCGAAATCGAGCTGGCTGTGCAGGCGCGTCACCGGCTGGTTGGCGACCAGGAAGCACGGTGCGCCGGGCGTCGGCATATCGGTCTTGTCGAGCCAGACCGGATGACCGGGACAATCCGCATCGCCATGGCCCGCGATCTTTTGCGAGAATATCTCGATGCGGCCGCTCGGCGTCGGCAGAGCGTGATTGACGGGATCGTCGCGGAAGCGGCGCAGCCGGCCGCCGTCGTCGGGCTGCTGCGGCACGACCAGGCTGCCGCGCTGCCAGAATTCTTCGAAGCTCGGGGCCTGCAAACCACGCGCTTCGAGCGAAGCACGGGTCGGCTCATAAAGATATTCGAGCCACTGACGTGACGTACGCCCCTCGGTGAAGGGTTCGCGCGCGCCGAGCCGGTCGGCGAGATCGGCAAAGATCTCGTAGTCGTCACGCGCAAGGCCGAACGGCTCGGCGATCCGGTGCATCGCGACCATCAGGGGATCGTTGCTGGAATATCCGATGTCTTCGCGCTCGAGCGTCATCGTCGAGGGCAGCACGATATCGGCATGCCGGGCCGTGGCAGTCCAGGCGAGCTCGTGCACGACCAGCGTGTCGACTTTCGCAAACGCCTTGCGCAGGCGGTTGATATCCTGGTGGTGATGGAAGGGATTGCCGCCAGCCCAGTAGACGAGGCGGATGTCCGGATAGGTGCGCGTCTCGCCATTGTAGCGATAGGTGCTTCCAGGGTTGAGCAGCATGTCGGCGATGCGCGCCACCGGAATGAAATCGCGGACAGCGTTGCGGCCCTGCCCCAGCGTCGGCCCCGGCACGTCGTTGACGCGGCGGCCGTAATAGCCGATCGCGCCTAACGAATAGGCGTAGCCGCCGCCGGGAAGGCCGATCTGGCCGAGCGCCGCCGCCAGCACCATGCCCATCCACACCGGCTGCTCGCCATGCTCGGCGCGCTGGAGCGAATGGGAGACGGTGATGAGCGCGCGCTTGCCGGCGAGCCGGCGCGCGAGCTGCCGAATCCTGTCCGCATCGACGCCGCAGATCGCTGCGGCCCATTCGGCGTCCTTGGCTTGGCCGTCGCTATCGCCACTGAGATAGCGCAGGAAGACGGGCCAGCCCTCGGTGTAGCGATCGAGGAAACCCTGGTCGTGGAGGTTTTCCGCGACCAGGGTATGAACAATGCCGAGCATCAGCGCGGTGTCGGTGCCGGGCACGCATGTCATCCATTCGGCGCCGGCCTCGACAGGCAGGTCTTCACGCAACGGACTGACCAGGATGAACTCGCAGCCGCGCCGGTGCGCAGCCTCCATCGCGCCGCGCTCGACATGCTTGCTGATCGAACCGCCGGCGACCATCGAGTTCTTCAGCGCCATGCCGCCGAACGCCAGCACGATCTCGGTGTCGGCAGCGATCTGTTCCCAGGTGACATTGCGCTTGGTGATGTCCTCGTAGCCGCAAAGGATCTGCGGCAGCAGCACCGAGGACGCGCCGGAGGAATAGGAATTCACCGAACGCACATAGCCGCCCAAGGCGATGTTGAGGAAGCGATGCACCTGGCTCTGCGCGTGATGGAGGCGGCCCGCGCTCGACCAGCCATAGGAGCCGCCGAACACCGCGCCGGGGCCGCGCGTGTCACGGATGCGTGCCAGTTCGTCGCCGAGCAGATCGAGCGCCTTCTCCCAGCTGACGGAGACGAATTCGTCGCGGCCGCGCCGATCGTCGGGACCGGGACCGCGTTCGAGCCAGCCGCGGCGGATCGCGGGTTGGGTGATGCGGGCCTGGTGGCGGAGCGCGCCGGGGAAATTGTCGATGATGCCGTTCGGATCGGGATCACCCGCATAGGCCCTGACCTCGAGCCCGGCTTCGCTTTGCCGCGCCGAGAACACGCCCCAATGCGAAGTGTGCGGCTTGAAGCCGTCGGACAGGTCGAGGCCGGGGTCGGGGAAGCCAATCGTATCGTCCATCGTCTGATCCTTGTTCCGGGCGTGGCACGGTCCCGGCCCGTCCCGTGTCAATTCGGTTGGCAGTATAACGATCCGTTTCCCGATGTCGTCGGGATCAGGGTCGGCGGAAATGCCGGGCGCTCGTGCAAGGACGGCTTGGCGGACGTTCGAGGGAACGACCGGCGGCGATTTGTTGGCCAGTTTTCTACTTTTATTTTCAACGCCTTACCAAGCCTTATTCGAGCAGTGCAATTCGTCTTAGGAAGCACTGCGAAATCTCTTGCAACGACAGTGACATTGAAATGTGCGATATGCCGCCCATCCCACAGCAACATCGGTCTCATCATGATCAAGCGCGTCTTGCCCTACGAAGGTCTGCTCCACGAAGCGGTCGAGCATAATGGCGTGCTTTACATCGGTGGGATCGTCCCCGAGGACACGAGCCTCGATATGTCGGGCCAGGCGAACGACGTGCTCGGGCAGCTGGCGCAGCTACTGAAGACCCTCGGATCCGATCTGACCAACGTCTTGCAGGTGACCATCTACATGACCAGCCTCAAGGAGAAGGCAGAGTTCAATGCGGCCTGGAAGGCGCATTTTGCAGAAGCTCATCTGCCGGCGCGCGCCGCAATCGGCGTGGCCGATCTCGGTCCGGGCGTCAGACTCGAGATCACGGCCATCGCCGCTCGACAATAGTCGCGCGCCGAGGCCCGAATTCAGATGACCTTCAGCTGCGCGAGGCGTTCGATCTCGCAACCCTGAGAATCGTTCGACGGCTCGAAATCTGCATGAGCGTTCGCTATTAAACTCAAGCGCAGCCAGGCGAGAATTTGAGCCGTCTGCTCCGCCCATAGAGCTACTCGGCAGCCATGACTGGAGTCAATTCAGGCTCTGCCGTCGAATCCTCATGCATCTCATCTGCTGTCGGCTTGATCCGGAACCACGCGGCATAAAGCGCAGGCAGGAACAGCAGGATCAGCACCGTGCCGACCGCCGTGCCACCAATCAGCGCGTAGGCCATCGATCCCCAGAAAACGGAATGCGTGAGGGGAATGAACGCCAGCACGGCGGCAAGCGCGGTCAGGATCACGGGCCTCGTGCGTTGCACCGTGGCCTCGATGACGGCGTGATAGTCATCAAGGCCGGCGGCAAGGTTCTCCTTGATTTGGTCCGTCATGATCAGGGTGTTGCGCATCAGGATGCCCGCCAGGCCTATCAGGCCCAGAATGGCGTTGAATCCGAAGGGCTGGTGAAAGATCAGCAACATCGGCACGACGCCGGCAAGGCCGAGTGGTCCGGTCAGCACGACCATGGCCATCATCGAGAAGGACCGGACCTGCAGCATGATGACGATCAGCATGGCGGCAATCATGACTGGAAAGATCGTCGCCAACGCGTCGTTGGCTTTGGTTGCCTCCTCGATCGATCCGCCCAGCTCGATGCGATAACCGGCCGGAAGAGATGCGATCAGCGGCTGAAGGGCCGTCTTGATGTCCTTGGAGACCTCCGGAGGTTGGGTTGCCTCGTTGATGTCCGACCTGATCATGACGACCGGGGTGCGATCGCGACGCTTCATGATCGGTTCTTCAAGTTGGACTTCCGAATGGCCGACCTGGTCGAGTGGAACCGCGCGGCCGTCTCGGCTCATCAATGAGAAATCCGCCAGTCGCGTCGGATCCAGCCGCTCGCCGCCGGCGCTGCGCGCCACGATGGGGACATTGCGAATGTCCTCGCGGACCTGCGTCACGGTGATGCCAGTGAGAAGGAACTGGAGTTGCCGGCCCACCTCCGCGGGCGAAAGGCCGATCAGGTTCAGCCGATCCTGATCCGGGATGAAGCGGAGCACGGGCGTGCGATCACCCCAATCGCGGTTCGCCTGGCGCACATCGGGAACGCCCCGCATGATACCGAGCGCTTTCTCAGAGATAGCGTACAATTCCGCCGGGTCGGGCCCCATGACCCGAAACTCGACAGGGAATGGCGTGTACGGTCCGAACACAAGCTGCGTGACGCGCACATTGGCCTCAGGCGCGAGCCCGTCCGACACCGCCTGTCGGAGCCGATGCTTCAAGACCTCGCGCGCTTCCGCGTCCGGTGTCAGCACGACGATCTTTGCGAAGGCCGGATCGGGCAGCTCCGGCGCCATCGCGAAGAAGAAGCGCGGAGCGCCCTGACCGACATAGCTCGTGACGATCTTGGCCTCCGACTGGCCGTCCAGCCAGCGTTCGAGCTTTGCGACGGTGGCAGTCGTCGTCTCGATGCTGGTGCCTTCCGGCAGACGAACTTCCACCAGAACTTCGGGGCGGTCGGACGTCGGGAAGAACTGCTGTTTGAGCCCACCCATGCCGGCGACGGAAAGCGCGAAAGCGACGGCGACAATGCCACAGGTCACGAACTTGTGGCGCACGACGAAGGTAATGAGCGCGCGCAGGCGCCGGTAGTTTGGCGTACCGTAAATCGCGTGGTGACCACCTTCGATCGGTTTGATCGCGGGCAGCATCTTGACGCCTAGATAGGGCGTGAAGACCACCGCGACGATCCAGGAGACGATGAGAGCGAATCCCACGACCCAGAAGATGTTGCCGGCGTATTCGCCGGCCGTCGATCGCGCGAAGCCCACCGGCAGGAAGCCTGCGATCGTCACGAGTGTTCCTGACAGCATCGGTGCCGCAGTGTGGCTCCACGCATAGGCTGCCGCCGAGATGCGGTCCATGCCCTCTTCCATTTTCACCACCATCACCTCGATGGCTATGATGGCGTCGTCGACGAGAAGGCCAAGCGCCAGGATAAGGGCGCCCAGCGTAATGCGGTCGAAGAAACGGCCGGTCTCCAGCATGATGAGGAACACGACGGCAAGCGTCAAAGGGACGGCAGCCGCGACAACGATTCCGACGCGCCAGCCGAGGCTGAGCAGGCTGACCAGCAGCACCACGCCGAGCGCCATCGCGAACTTCATCATGAATTCGTCAACCGACGAGGAGATGTTGACGGCCTGGTCGCTGACCTTGGCCAGCGTCATCCCGAGTGGCAGCGTCCGGGAGATCGCTGCGGACCTCTCCTCCAGCGCCTTGCCGAGCGCGAGGCCATTCCAGCCCTCCTGCATGACCGCCCCGAGCATGATGGAGGGCTCGCCCTGGTGCCGGATGAGGTAGGTGGGAGGATCCTCGTAACCGCGACGGACTTCGGCGATGTCGGACAGCTTCAGCGTTCGCCCGGCAGCGACGATCGGTGTGTCGGCGATTGCCTGGACGCTGTCATAGGCCCCCTCGACCCGGATGAAAACCTGGGGCCCCTTCGTGTCGATCGAGCCTGCCGGTGTAACGGTGTTCTGCCGCTGCAAGGCGGCGACGATATCCTGCGCCGACACACCGAGGGTTGCCAGCTTGGGATAGGAAAACTCGACAAATATCTGCTCGGGGCGTTCACCGAGGATGTTGATCTTCTTGACGCCGGATACGTGCAGGAGATCCTGGCGAATGGTCTCGGCTTGCCTGGCGAGCTCCCGCATCGGCATGCCCTTCGCCTTGAGGGCATAAAGGGCGAAGCTCACGTCCGAATATTCGTCGTTGATGAAGGGGCCGAGCACACCGGACGGCAGCTTGCGCGCTTCATCCCCGAGCTTCTTGCGGGCCT
Organism: Bradyrhizobium sp. 197; assembly: GCF_023073375.1. Lineage (NCBI taxonomy): Bacteria > Pseudomonadati > Pseudomonadota > Alphaproteobacteria > Hyphomicrobiales > Nitrobacteraceae > Bradyrhizobium > Bradyrhizobium sp. 197. The sequence continues at coordinate 331,729 of NZ_JADPJJ010000055.1, forward strand.
GGTAGAATTCCTCCTGCACGACGGATGGCGGTGTGCTGTCCTTCAGAGTAACGGTCATGTAGGCATAACCCGGCCGTGTGGTCGTCTCCACCCGGTCGTACCAGGTCAGCTCCTGAATCCGCTTCTCCAGGGGTTCGGCGACCTGGTCCTGCATCTCGCGAGCCGTCGCACCTGGCCATACCGTCGTGACCGTCAGGGTCTTGATGGTGAAGGAGGGGTCCTCCGCGCGCCCGAGCATGAGGAAGGCGTAGGCGCCCGCGGCCGCCAGCAGGACGATGAAGAACAGGGTTACGGCCCGTTCGCGAACGGCAATCGCGGAAAGATTGAAATTCATCATTTGGCCACTCCTATTTCCTCGACGTTCGTCCTAACGCTCGCGCCGTCCTGCAGCAGGTGGGCACCAAGTGAACCGCGCTTACCTAAAGAACGCGGGCCTCTGACTGCGCTTCTTCTGCTAGTTTACAATCGGTTCGGCGACAGCTTCTTTGAGGCCAGCTGCCGCTTGGGCGGCAAGCCCACGGGCCGCTTCCTGTGAATCTTGAAATTCCTCGAGTGCATAGACTCTACCCCACCGCAGGGTGAACACGTGGAGACCACGGTTGACGTACGACGCGTCGCCGTTGAGCAGCGTTGCGGTGGCGTCCCACCGGGCAAACACGGTAGTGTGCCACGGCCAGCCCTTCACCCAGATGTGGTTGACCGTGAGATGGAGAGTGGGCAGGACTCGGCCGAGGCGCTCAAACCAGCGGCGCAGGGCTTCTTTGTCGTGGCGCTCACCACCAAGCGCGTGGGCGCCGGAAACGCGGTGATGGACATGCGGCGCGACTGCTTTCACCGCTTCATCCCAGCGTTGTTGACGTGGTCAAAGGTCTTTCGGATTTCTTTTTTGACAATGTAACTGTACAGCATTTGACTTCTCCAACGGCGATCGCTGAAAGATTGAGGCTCATCAGTTACTCCTGCTTTCGGAGGCAGTCCTGACGTGAGCGCCCTCCTGCAGGAGATGTGCGCCCAACGAGACAACCCGAGCACCTGAGCTCAGCCCGGAGATAACGGCATTTTCGCTGGTCACACGCACAAGCTTGATGGGCTGAAAGCGTACCGTCGAGGTGCCGCTGTCGAACACCCAAACGCCGGTCTTTCTGCCGTCATCGAGCACCGCTCCCAGCGGCACCTGGACTTCCGGCAGAGTCCCCTGGCTTGCAAGCCGGATGGTGACCGTCGCGCCAAGCGGTGCCGCCGCGGCCTCACCATCGAGCACGTAACGGGCCTCATAGGTGCGGGTCTGGACATCGGCGGAATCCGACAACTGCCGGAGATGCGCAATAAAGCGCCCATCGCTCCCATACAGGCTCGCCTCAGCAAGCGAACCGATCGCCGGCCGCATTGTTTCGGGGAGCGCCACCACAGCTTCCCGAGGACCGGACTGTGCAAGCCGGACGACCGTCTGGCCCGCGGAGACCACTTGCCCCGGCTCGCCAAGCGTTTGCATGACCGTTCCGTTCGCATCCGCGACCAGGACGGAGTAGGTCGCCTGGTTTTCCGCGACGCGAGCGTCCGCTTCGGTCGCGGCGAGTTGCGCATTGGCCGTGTCCGACGCGGCCTTCGCCTGCTCGTAGCGCTGTTTGGAAGTCCATCCGTCGTTGACCAGATTGGCGTATCGCCGCTCATCTGCATCCGTCTGAACGACAGTTGCGCGCGCTGCGGCCACGGCGTTGCGCTTCGCCGTAAGCGCAAGGCGCAGATCGGTTTCGTCGATCCGCATCAGCGGCTCGCCGGCTTTGACCTGCTGACCGACATTTACCAGCCGTTCGACGATCTTGCCGGGAACGCGAAAACCGAGATTGCTTTCCACTCTCGCGCCCACAACGCCGGTGAAGCCGCGATCGGCTCCGGCCACCCGTGCAGCCGCCACCAGGCTGACCATCGGCGAATCCTGCCTCGGGTCGCGTGCCGCGGAGGCCTCATGAGTGGGAATGGCAAGAGTAGCAAGCACAGCCGCGCCAGACGCCGCGATCAGCACACCAGCCAGGACCACAAGTCTGCTCTTTTTCATCGCCATCTCCATGCCGCTTAGATTTCGTTTGACCTCTATAATTGGATTAGAGTTCATCCGCAATCTAAATAAGCCTTATCACGGGAGTGTGATTAAGGGAAATCGGTACGGGGACCTTTCTGCGGTGCCAATCTATCCCGCCCACTTGATAGATTGCATTCGACCTCTATCTATCATATAGATGTCAATCGAAATCCAAATGGAGGTCCAAAATGCGGGTAAGTCGCATTCAAGCTGCGGAGAACCGCCAGAGCGTGATCAATGTGGCCAGTCGCCTCTTCAGGGAGCGCGGCTTTGATGGCATCGGCCTCAAGGATCTGATGGAGGCCGCCGGACTGACCCAGGGCGCCTTCTACAAGCAGTTCGAGTCCAAGGAAGATTTGGCGGTCGAGGCGTCCAGGCGGGCATTGGAGAGCGCTTCCGGCCGATGGTCGGACGCGGCCGCCAAGAATCCCGATGATCCGCTCGGCACGGTGATCGCGTTTTACCTCAGCGGCGACCATCGCGGAGAAAGGATGGACGGCTGCCCGATCGTGGCACTCGGTTCAGATGCCGCCCGACAGGGCCCCGGCGTGAAGGCGGAATTCGAAACGGGGATCAAGGCGCATCTCGACGTGATCGGCCGCTTCGTTGCCCAGACTGGCGGCGAGGCCGACCGCGCCAAGGCCATGGCCATTCTCGCGACGATGGTCGGCGCCGTGACGCTATCGCGCGTCGTCAACGACCCCGAGCTGGCTCAGGCGCTTTTGGATGCCGCGGCCGAACAGGTTCGCGACGCCGCTGCCGCTTGAAAGCGCGCGCCCCTCGAAGCACGGAGAGATCGAATGCTCAGCATGACTGAAGTTAAACCAAGCCTGCTGAAGATATCGGATACGCTGAGCGTCCGTTTTCAAAAGACCGGCAGCGGGCCCCCGCTGCTCCTCATACATACGATCCGGACCCAGCTCGAATATTTCCGCAGTCTTGCGCCCCTCCTCGCCAGATCGCACACGGTGTACGCCATTGACCTCCCAGGCCACGGCCACTCACCAATAGATCCGAGCGCGAGCTTCGACGAGCCCTACTTCAGGCAGTCCGTCATTCGCTTCATCGAGGAGCTTAATCTCTCGGAGGTCACGATCGTTGGCGAGTCGATCGGCGGGGCATTGGCCCTCACGGTGGCGGCGTCGCTTCCGCAGCGGGTGAAGCGCGTCTATGCGATCAACCCCTACGACTACGAGACCCGCTACGGGGACGGCATTCGACGCGGCAACTGGTTCTCGAATTTCATCATCGGAAGCCTGCAGGTCCCGTTGCTCGGCGCGATGAATGCATCGCTCGAAAACAAGCTGGTCCTCGGCAAGATCATGAGCGGCGGATATCACGACCCGCGCAAACTGCCGGCCGATCTGCTCGCTGAGTTCGATGAAGTGGCCCGCCGCCCGGGATACAAGCGGATCGCACGCAAGGTGCTGGCGGGCTGGCGATCCTGGAGCAAGGCACGCGATGACTATCGGCAAATCTCGGCGCCTGTGACGCTCATTTATGGCGACAGCGATTGGTCTCGGCCCAATGAACGCGAACGCACACGGGCGCTCATTCCAACCGCGCGGATCGTGACGCTGAAGAATACGGGACACTTCTCAGCTGTTGAGAATCCGTCGGAGCTGGCTCGCGTGATCATGGAGACAAAATAAGTGCAATCACATTCAAGCTCTTGGGCAGCGGCGGACGCTTAGTAGGAACCCTCGACTCCGCCCCTCTAATCCGCCAATTCGATGAAGAGCGGCTGATGATCGGAAGCATCTGTCTTGCCATTAACATCGACGCCAAGGACACGGCTGGCCAAATCCTCCGTCACGAAAATAAAATCTCGGCAATCAGGTCCTGCTATCCATTGCGCGTGATCGTATAGCCCGCAGGTCGGCGACCGCTGCCGGTCTGGACGACTAGCCGTCCAGGCATCGCGATAGTTGAGGCCCGGCCGATTCGATTGATCGATCATGGCGTGCTGGGGATCGGCAACGTCGCAATTGAAATCGCCGCACATCAGGCTGGACGCGGCGACCGTCTGGCTTTCATAGGGCTCGACGGGCCCTCCGGCCGGTGCCTTGGGACTGATCGATGCATCCTCTTGCAGGTCCAGCAAACGCTTGATCTGCGCCTCCCGCTGGGCGACCGAATAATATTCGAGATGGGTATTGACGATACGGATCGCACCAAACGCAGTCTGGACCGTTACTTCCAGGGCATGGCGCCGCATGCTGCGCACCGTGCCTGCGCCAGACCACGGCAGGATGTGGTTGTTGATCTGCACGACCGGCAGGCGCGATAGGGTCATGTTGCCGAAGCGATGCAGTTGGCCTGCCTGATCGACGGTTTCGATCGCAGGCCGAAATATCGCCATGTAGCCCGGCAGCAGCGCGGCGAGCTCTGCGCTCTGATCCCCTCCCCCGTCGTGCCTGGAGAAGTTCGAACTCACCTCCTGGAAGCAGAAGACGTCGGCATCCACCGTGTCCCTTGCGACCTCGACGATCCTCGCCAGATCAGTAACGCCGTCGCAACCCTTGCCGCACTGAATATTCCAGGTAAGAAGCCGCATCAACGAATTCCCGCGCGCATGAAGGATTGGACGAACTGCCGCTGGAAGAGCAGGAAGGCGATCAGCAGCGGTGCCATAGTCATCACCGTTGCCGCCGTGATGACCGACCAGTCCACGCCGGTCTCCGGCGCGCCGAACACCGCAAGGCCCACGGTCAGCGGGCGCGCTTCGACAGAGTTCGTCACGATCAGCGGCCACAGGAAATTGTTCCAGTGGTAGCTGACCGACACGAGGCCGAATGCCACGTAGGTCGGACGCGCCAGCGGGACATAGACCCGCCAGAGAATCCCTAATGGTCCAGACCCTTCGACCCGGGCCGCATCGACGAGTTCCTGAGGGACGCTTTTAAAAGTCTGCCGAAGCAGGAAGATGCCGAAGGCGCTGGCGAGATAAGGCAACGCAATCGCAGGGATTGTGTCCAGCAGGCCGAGCTTGGCAATTGCGCGATAATTCTCGACGATCAGCACGTCGGGCATGATCATCAATTGCAGCAGGACAAGCGCGAAGGCGATGCCGCTGCCCTTGAACTTGAAGCGCGCAAACGCATAGGCCGCCAGCGTCGACAGGATGAGTTGCCCGACCAGAACCAGCGTCACCAGCACTATCGTATTGAGATAGTAGCGGGCGAACGGCGCCTGCTTCCAGGCGCGGGCGAAGTTCTCCAGCGTCCAGGGTGCGGACAAGCTGAACGACGTTGCATAGGCGGCCGGATGCAGTGCGCTCCAGAAGGCGTAGGCCAGCGGCGCGAGCCAGATCAGCGCCAGAAGCCACGCGGCGACAGCCTCGATGGGATGTGTCCGGCCTCTCATTGATAGTGGATCCTGCGATCGAGATAGCCGAACTTGATCAGCGCGACGGCGCTCAGCAGCACCAGAAGCACCACTGTCAACGTCGCCGCGTAGGATGAATCCTGGAACGTGAAGGCGACTTCGTAGATGTAGTAGAGCAACAGCGTGCTGGCGTTGTTAGGACCGCCCTTGGTCATGATGACGAGGTGATCGACCAGCTTGAACGAGTTGATGACCGCGTTGATCGCGACGAACAGAGTGGTCGGCATCAGCAGCGGGAACGTGATCCGGCGGAATGTGTACCATCGGCTCGCCCCCTCGATGGACGCAGCCTCTTCGAGATCCGGCGAGAGCTGCTGGAGGGCCGCGAGATAGAAGATCATGAAGAAGCCGGCTTCCTTCCAGATCACCATGACGATCAGGCAGCCCATGACCGTCGAGGGATCGCCGAGCCAATTCCAGCCGGCGAGGCCAAAGTTTCCGCGCAACTGATCGAGCAGCCCATAGTCCGGGGTGTAGAAGAACAGCCAGATGTTCGCGACCGCGATCATCGGCAGTACGGTCGGAGTAAAATAGGCCAAACGCAGAAAGCCGCGGCCGCGCATGTTGCGATTGACCCAGATCGCCATGACCAGCGCCAGCGCGATCGACGTCGGAACTGTGCCGAGCGCGAACCAGAAATTATTGACCAGCGCCTTCCAGAAGATCGGGTCGGCCGCCATAGCCTGATAACTGTCGAGGCCGACAAAGACCTCGGTGCCGTTGCGGCGTGTAATGAACAGCGAATGCCGGACCGTCGCGAGGATCGGGTAATGGGTGAACGCGATCAACAGCACTGCCGCCGGCAACAGCAGCAGCCAGGCGTTCACGGCATTCCACCACGCCTGCGAGCCGGCGCGGCGCGGAGAAGCCTGTGATGAGGCGACGGTATCGGACATCCCTGTATCAGCGGGATGGCGGCGAGCCGCCATCCCGCCTTTTCCTTACTTGTAGGCGCGCAAGACGCGATCGGCCTGCTGCTGGGCGACGGCGAGCGCCTCCTGCGGCTTCTGCGTGCCGGTGATCGCGGCTTGCACGGCATCGCCGACGAACTTGTAGATGCGGCCGTTCTCGTGGACGGAGAGTTCCGGCACCGCGTGCTCGAGCTGGTCGCGCGCGACGGTCGCTTGCGGGAAGCCCTTGGCATATTCCGTCATCGCACTGGTCTTGTAGGCGGCCGGGGACACAGCCACGTAGCCGGTCTTCATGCTCCATTCCGCTGCACGGTCTGGCGCCGTCATCCACTGGATGAACTTGACCGCTGCCTTCTGCTGCTCCGGGGAGGCGCTTTTGAAGATATAGAAATTGCCCCCGCCGGTCGGCGATCCGCGCTGCTCCTTGGCCGGAAGCATGGCCACACCGAACTGGAACTTCGCGGCATCCTTGACCGCCGTCAGGTTGCCGGTGGTGTGCCACATCATCGCCGTCTTGCCTTCGAGGAAGTCGGTGCGCAGTGTGGCCCAGTCGATGCTGCCCGCGGGCGCCACGTTGTGCTTGCGCGACAGATCGACCCAGTAGTCAAGCGCGGCGACCGTCTTCGGTGCGGTCAGATACACCTCATTGCCGGGCTCGTTCATCATCTTCTGGCCGTTCTCGATGGCCAGCGCCTGCAGCATCCAGTAAGCGTAACCGGTCGAGGGAATTTCGACACCCCAGCGCGTGGTGTTTCCGGCACCGTCCTTCTTGACGAGTTTCTTCGACATCTCGACCAGTTCGTCCCAGGACGCCGGCGCCTTCTCCGGATCGAGGCCGGCTTCCTTGAAGGCCTCCTTGTTCCAGTACAGCACGATCGTCGAACGCTGGAACGGGATGCTCCAGGTCTTGCCGTCGATCTGCCCGTTCGCCATGAACGCCGGATAAAAATCCTTGAACCACGCCTTGTCGCTGACGAGGCCGTCGATCGGCACGATCGCGTTCTCGTCCATGAGCGTGAACACGTCGGTGGACAGCAGCACCGACAATTGCGGCGGTTGGCCGCCCTTCATCGCTGTCATCGCCTTGGTCATCGTGTCCGTGTAATTGCCGGCATAGACCGCCGTCACCTTGACGTCCGGATTGTCCTTCTCGAAGCGCGAGACCATGTCATCGATGATCTTGGTGACGGGACCGCCGACCGCGACCGGATAGTACATCGTGAGGTCCACCGCTGCCGCCGGACGGGCGGCGCCCATGGACAGCGCAGCGAAAGCAGCTGCCATCAACATTGTTCGGCGCGCAAACATCCTAGTCTCCTTCGTTATCCGCCCTGACACCGCCGCCCTCATCGGTCGGATGCTGCCAGACGGCCCTCTTTGACAATGCTCTCCAACCGAACTTCCGTGGTCGAATCGAACCGGTGTTCGTAATCCGCATCCCAGGCAATTCGGATATCCTCGCCCGGTCGAACCTTGCTGAAGCCGTCAAGCCGCACCGAGATGGGCTGCCCACCCATCTCGCACAGCATGATGCTGTCCGCGCCGAGATGCTCGACGGCCTTGACGCGCACAACATGATCGCCGCCGGAGACGATGCTGATGTGCTCCGGCCTGAGGCCAATGAGCTTGTCGCCCTGGCGCACGAGATTCATCGGCGGCGTGCCAATGAACCGTGCCGTGAAAGCCGTTGCCGGACGATTGTAGAGTTCTTCCGGCGAGCCGTTCTGCTCGACGCGGCCGTCGCGCATCAGCACGACGCGGTCCGCCATCGTCATCGCCTCAGTCTGATCGTGGGTCACGTAGACCATGGTGATGCCGAGGCGCTGCTGCAGCGCGCGGATTTCCGTCCGCATCTCGTGCCGCAACTTGGCGTCCAGATTTGAAAGCGGCTCGTCCATGAGGCAGACGCGCGCCTCCGCGATAATAGCGCGGCCGAGCGCTACCCGCTGGCGTTGCCCGCCGGACAATTGCGACGGCTTGCGCTCCAGCAGACCACTGAGTCCGACAATGTCGGCGACGCGCCGGAGCCGCTCGTCCCGCTCTGCGCGAGACACGCGGCGCACGCGCAGTCCGAAGACGATGTTCTCGGCCACGCTTAGATGCGGAAACAGGGCGTAGGACTGGAAGACCATTGAGATCTTCCGTTGCGCCGGAGTGAGATGCGTAACATCGATGCCGCCAATAGTGATCGTGCCGACGGCGGCCTCCTCGAGGCCCGCGATCAATCGAAGCGTCGTCGACTTGCCGCATCCGGAGGGCCCGAGCAGCACCAGCAGCGAGCCTTCGTCGGCTGTCAGGCTGACGTCATCGACAGCGCGCATCGATCCCCAAAATTTGGAGACGTGGCTCAGCGTAATCGCTGACATGGTCTGTTCGCTCTCAAATGCCGGGTTCGGTGCCGGGCACCGGCGTGGCCATTCATACCGGCTTTGTCCTGCCCTCGCGGAGCAGCCAAAGGCTCCTCACCCCAAGCAGACCGATCCATGCCGTTCCTCCAGACCGCGCAACTTCATTGGCGCAGCAATTATTATGTTCATATGAACATAGTGTGACCCCATATGAAACAGAAAATTGCGTCTAAAGCGTTCAAATGATACTTTGGTTGGAACGGATCAATTATGCTCAAGACCTCCACCTCACGTCGAGCCCCCATACTAGAGATCGTGCGCGAGCAAGGCTTCGCCTCGATCGAGCAACTTGCGACGCGTTTTGAGGTGACGCAGCAGACCATTCGCCGTGTCGTGAATGCGCTCTGCGACCAAGGATTGCTCCGGCGAATCCACGGCGGTGTCAGCCTTCCCGTCCAGAACCAGAATTTGGCCTATGGAAGCCGGCAAGGTTTGAACGCCGTCGCCAAGCAGCGCATTGCGCATGCGACCGCCAGGTTCATTCCCGATGGAGTATCGCTGATGATCGGACTTGGCACGACGCCAGAATACGTTGCGCAGGCACTATCCCGTCGTCAGGATCTGCGCGTCATCACCAACAATCTGAACGTGGCTGCTGCATTCGCACAAAACCCTGAGGTCGAGATTACGATCGCCGGCGGCACCCTCCGCCCGCTTGATCGGGATATTGTTGGCGAGGCCGCCGCGCGCTTCTTCGCGGGTTTTCGAGCCGACTACGGGATCTTCGGTGTCGGCGGCATCGATCAAGACGGCGCGCTGCTGGATTTTCACATGGACGAGGTTCAAGCACGTCAATCGATCGTCGCCAATTCGCGCACGGCGGTGCTCGTCGCCGACACGACCAAGTTCGGTCGCAACGCGACGGTGCGAGGCGGCCATCTCGACGATTGTCACCACCTCTTCACCGACGGCCCGTTGCCGCCCGCCTTTGGGCCGATCTCCACCAGATACGCCGATCGTATTCACGCAAGAGACTACACTCGCGAGGAATCCGAGCGGCTTAGCTACGACTGAACGGCACCGGCTGACGAACGCGTCCGTTTGCGTTACTTGAGCGAAGCCGCTCGCGCATACTCGTTCTGCCGCTCGCCCTCCGAACTTCGTACGCCATCAAAACTCCCTTCCGGAAAGCTCCCTGGAAAGAGCTCCACGCGAAACTCCTGGAGTTGCAAGGGTGAAGTCGCCCTTCCCCGCGAGCCGGCATCCCATTCGCGACCGCGCACGTTACCTACCTAAAGCTGCAGTGCTCGGCATACTGCTCGATCGATCGTTCATTCATCTGTATCGCTGGGGGTCCATTGTACCGCGAAGTTCGGATCAACTCCGTCCATACGCAAGTTGGGCCCGCACCGTTGTCCTGACGGTGCATCGGCCACGCTCGATCGCCGTTCGATCGTCTAAGTCGTGCCATGCCCGGCTCGAGGACTTCGCGCATGGCGCCTTGTCGATCTTATTTAGCAGGCTGCAGCACTCGCTCCTTGACGGGCTCCTTTGTCTGATCTGCCGACTGGGCCCTGCCCTGATCACCGGGCGGAAGTCCGAAGCCCTTCACCAATCCGAAGATCGCCGGGATCACGATCAGCGTCAGCAGCGTGGAGGAGATCATCCCGCCGATCATCGGCACCGCGATCCGCTGCATGATTTCGGAGCCGGTCCCGGTGCTCCACATGATCGGCAGCAGGCCCGCCATGATCGCGACCACAGTCATCATCTTGGGCCGGACGCGCTCCACCGCGCCCTCCATGACGGCGTCGTAGAGATCGCCGCGGGTCAGGGCCCGCCCCTCGGCGGCACGCCTCGCCGCAGTCTCCGCCAGCGCCTGGTTGAGGTAGATTAGCATGACAACGCCGGTCTCGGCCGCGACGCCGGCGAGCGCGATGAAGCCGACGGCGACGGCAACGGAGAGGTTGAAGCCCAGCCACCACATCAGCCAAAGCCCGCCGACCAGCGCGAACGGCAGCGAGAGCATGACGATCATCGTCTCGGTGATCGAGCGGAAGTTCAGGTAGAGTAGCAGGAAGATGATCATCATCGTCAGGGGAACGACGATCTTCAGCCGCGCGGTGGCCCGCTCCAGGTATTCGTACTGGCCGCTCCACATCACGTAGTAGCCGGCCGGAAACCGGATGCTGGCCTGCACGGCGGCTTTCGCGTCCGCGACGTAGCCCCCGAGGTCGCGGTCGCGGATGTCGACGTAGACGTAGGTCGCGAGCTGCCCGTTCTCGGTCCGGATCGAGGTCGGCCCGCGCGCCGGCGCGACCTTCGCCACTTCGCCGAGCGGCACAGCGCCGCCGGCGGGCATCGGCACCAGCACGTCGTTGGCGATAGCCTGCGGATTGTCGCGCAGATCGCGCGGATAGCGCATGTTGACGGTGAAGCGCTGCCGGCCTTCCACGGTGGTGGTCACCGTCTGCCCGCCCAGCGCCATAGCGATCGTGTCCTGCACGTCTTGGACCATGATGCCGTAACGAGCCAGCGCGGCCCTGTCCGGCGTGACCTCGAGGTAGTAGCCGCCGATCCCGCGCTCGGCGTAGGCCGATGAGGTACCCGGAACGGTTTTGAGGACCTGCTCGATCTGCTTGGCGAGCTTGTCGATCTCGACGAGATCCGTCCCGATCACCTTGGCCCCGATAGGCGTCCTGATCCCCGTCGACAGCATGTCGATGCGCGCCTTGATCGGCATGGTCCAGGCGTTCGACACCCCGGGAAACTGCAGCGCCTTGTCCATCTCGGCGATGAGCCCGTCGATGGTCATGCCGGGGCGCCACTCTTCCTTCGGCTTGAGGTTGACGAGGGTTTCGAACATCTCGGACGGTGCCGGATCGGTGGCGGTCGCGGCGCGCCCTGCCTTGCCGTAGACCGAGGCGACTTCCGGAAAGGATCGAATGATTCGGTCCTGGGTCTGCATCAGTTCGCCGGCCTTGGTGACGGAGATGCCCGGCAGCGTGGTCGGCATGTAGAGCAGCGTGCCTTCATTGAGGTTCGGCATGAACTCGGTGCCGAGCTGGCGCGCCGGCCAGATGCTCACGGCCAGCACGGCGAGCGCGAGCACGACCACCAGCGTCTTCGCCCGCATGACGCCCTTGATCACCGGGCGGTAGATCCAGATCAGGAACCGGTTGATCGGATTCCGGTGCTCCGGAACGATCCGCCCGCGCACGAAGATCACCATCAGCGCCGGCACCAACGTCACCGAGAGAAGCGCGGCGGCCGCCATCGAGAACGTCTTGGTGAACGCAAGCGGGCTGAACAGCCGACCCTCCTGCGATTCGAGCGTGAAGATCGGCATGAACGACACGGTGATGATCAGCAGGCTGAAGAACAGCGCCGGCCCGACCTCGGCCGCGGCGGCAATCAGGACGTCGATCCTGGACTTTCCCGGCTCGGCGCGTTCGAGGTGCTTGTGCGCGTTCTCGATCATGACGATGGCCGCATCGACCATGGCGCCGATCGCGATTGCGATGCCGCCGAGGCTCATGATGTTGGAGCCGAGGCCCAGCAGCTTCATGGCACCAAACGCCATCAAGATGCCGACCGGCAGCATCAGGATCGCAACAAGCGCGCTGCGCACGTGCAGCAGGAACACGATGCAGACCAGCGCGACAACGACGCTTTCTTCGAACAGCGTGTGCTTGAGGGTGTCGATTGCCGCGTAGATCAGGTTGGAGCGATCGTAGACCGGGACGATCTCGACGGACTTCGGCAGACTCGAGGCGATCTCCCGGAAGCGCTTCTTGACGTTCTGGATCACCTCCAGAGCATTGAGGCCGAAGCGCTGCAGCACGATGCCGCTGGCGACCTCGCCCTCGCCGTTCAGCTCCGCGATGCCGCGCCGCTCGTCGGGGCCGAGTTCGACCCTTGCCACGTCGCGCAGCAGCACGGGCGTGCCGCCGGACGTCTTCAGCACGATGTCGCCGAGGTCGTTGATCGACTTGATGTAGCCCTTGCCGCGGATGACGTACTCGAATTCGGAGAGTTCGACCGTTCGCCCGCCGACGTCGGCGTTGCTGGCGCGGATGGCGTCACGCATCTTTTGCATGGTGATCCCCCGGTCGCGCATGCGCTGCGGATCGAGGATCACGTTGTACTGCTTGACGAACCCGCCGACGCTCGCGACTTCCGCGACGCCCTCGGCCTTGGCCAGCGCGAACTTCAGATTCCAGTCCTGGATGGTCCGCGTGTCGGCGAGGTTCAGCTCCTTCGACATCACCGCGTACTGGTAGACCCAGCCGACGCCGGTCGCGTCGGGACCGATCGTGGGTGTGACACCGGCCGGCAGGCGCGCGCTGGCGCCATTGAGGAATTCCAGCACGCGCGAGCGCGCCCAATAGATGTCCGTGCCGTCCTCGAAGATCACGTACACGAAAGAGACGCCGAAGAACGAGAAGCCGCGGACCACCTTCGATTTCGGGACCGTCAGCATCGCCGTCGTCAGCGGATAGGTGACCTGGTCCTCGATCACCTGCGGCGCCTGGCCGGGGTACTCGGTGTAGACGATCACCTGGGTATCCGAGAGATCCGGGATGGCATCGAGCGGCAGATGCAGAAGCGCGTACAGTCCCGCCGCGGCGGCGAAGCCGGTCCCGAACAGGACCAGCAACAGGTTGCGGGCGGACCAGGCGATGAGGCGTGCGATCATTGCCGCGCCCCTTCGGCAAAGCCCTTCAGGGCGGCCTTCAGGTTGCTTTCGGCATCGATCAGGAAATTCGCCGAGACCACCACGGCGTCGCCCTCCGCGAGGCCCTGCCGGATCTCCACGAAGCCGCCGCCCCGGTGGCCGAGCTTGACCTCGCGCGGCTCCAGCCGACCCTGCCCCTTGTCGATGAAAACGGCCTGCCGGCTCCCGGTGTCCACCACGGCGCTCTCCGGCACCGCGAGGACGGCCTCGCCGCTACCGGTGTCGATGCCGGCGTCGATGTACATGTCGTGCAGCAGGATCAGGTCCGGATTCTGCAGTTCAACGCGGACGCGCGCGGTCCGGGTCTCCTTGTTGATCTCGGGATAGATCACCTGGACCTGCCCAGTGAACTCCCGGCCCGGAAAGCTCCGCGCCTTCACCGCGACGGGCTGGCCCTTGGCGATCATGCCCAGATCGCGTTCGGCGACGTCGATCAGCGCCCAAACAAGGGAGTGGTCGGCGATCCGGAACAGGACGCCGCCGGGCTGCACGCGCATGCCTTCGATGGCATTGCGCTCCAGCACGATGCCGTCGCGCGGCGAAGTCCACTCGATCGAGGTCGGCACGGTCCGGCTCTTCTCGATGGCGGAGATCGCAGCATCGGGCACGTCCAGATTCATCAGGCGCTGCCGCGATCCACGGCCATACTGAACGTCGCCGCTGGTCGTCTTCGAGGTGATGGTGGTCAGGTACTCGGCCGCCGCGGAGGACACCGCGGGGCTGTAGACCTCCATCAGGGGCTGGCCCTTGGCAACATGCGATCCGGTGGTGACGTCGGCGACCTTAAGGATGAAGCTTTCCGCCCGCATTGCGATCACGGAAATCCGCCGCTCGTCGAGGGCGATCGTGCCCGGCGCCCTGACGACGGTCCGGATCACCCGCCTCGCTGCGGGCTCCGACTTGACGCCGGTACGCTGGATCTTCCCCGGGGAGAGCTTGACGGAGCCGTCGTCGCTGTCCTCGCCCTCGTAGACCGGGATGTAGTCCATCCCCATGGAATCTTTCTTCGGCGCCGGGGAGGTGTCCGGCAGGCCCATGGGATTGCGGTAGTATTTGATCCGTCGCGCTCCGGAATCGCCGGCCGTTGTCGCCGGCTGGTCGTCGTCGAAGCCGACGTCGGCGCCAGCGGGCACAGCGCGGTAATCCCGGCCGTCCGGCGTCTTTCTTGGCACAAGCGAGTAAGACGGCTTGCCGTCCGGATCCTGGTAGTAGATCGGGGCGCCGCTCTCCTCGGCCGCAGCGAGGCCGATCACGGCTCGAGCCGCCGGCCGCTGCGGGCCGGCGATGACGAATGCGATCCCGGCCGCCGCGATCAACGCGGCGACCAGGCTTGTGGCGATGGGGCGGGTCATTTGTGCGCCGTGATGACGAGCTTGTTCTCGACGCTACCCGTCTCGCCCTGGACCTTGGCGCCCAGCGAAAGCTGCCACCGTCCCGCCATGCCAAAGCTTGCCTTGAAGCGGTAGGTGCCGGGCTCGGTCCCGGGCATGGCCGTGACCTTGGTCGCCATCTCCTGCATCCCGTCCGGAGCCATGTCCAAACGGCTGGCGAAGATCACCGCCTCCGGCACCGGTTTGCCGGTTTTGGTGTTCACGAGCCTGACGGTGATGATCTTGTCGGGCCCGGCCTGGACCGACTGGTCGACGAGCTCGAACGTGTAGTCCTTGATGTCGGCCAATGCGGCCGTGCTTGTGCCGCCGATGGTCGCAGCGATCAACGCGGCCTGGACGGCCCGCGCGAAGGTAGACGTCTTCATGTTGTGTGTCCTCGATGTCCTGAATTCGCCGCCGAGGCGGCGTGCGCCATCCGGGCGCAAAGCGCACGGACGTAATCGGCGTCAAGCGCCGTTCAGGCCAGGATTCGAGGGGGTTGGTCGGGAGGTGGACGGATCAAACCGTCGCCGACCACGTCGTCCGCCACTGAGTGGGTGGTCCGGATTGCGTGCCGCAGCGGAAGGGCGGCGGCCTCAGAGGGTCCCGCCTGGGCCGTCTTCAACACGCACATTGCAACCAGCGGACAGTCCTGGCAGTCCTTGCTCTTCTGCTCCTCCGGACAACAGGGCATGTCGGCCGACATGGACATGTTGGCCATCACGGCCGATCGCGCGTGCGCAGCGGCGGCCGGCGTGATCAGAGGCGCCAGCATCAGGCCGAGGCTCACAAAGAGCGCGAGAGCGAGTTTGAGCAGTCGCCGCAAATGCATGGCACGACCATCCCACGGAAAGTGAAACTATGGAAGCCAGCCCGGTTCACATGTTCGCCAGCCAAACCTGCCGGATCTCAGCCGCAGCAGGACTGTCGGTCCTCATCGCCGGACTGGATCGGCGGACACGGGATCGACCCGTAGCTGCAGAACACGCAGCAGCCGATCAAACGCGGGGTCAGCTAGGGCCAAACATTGGTAGGTGGACATCCAGTTTCAGCCGCGAACGTTCGCACGCAGACAATCCCTCGGCTCTCCAGTAGCGTCGGTCATGCCGGGCCGGGGAGCCGCTTTCCGCGAGGCGATCCAGCCGACGACTATCGATAGTGTCGCGACGACAAGCGGCGCCACCGCGTGCCCGTATTCGCCGTGCAGTGTGACGGTCGCGAGCGCCGCCAACATCACTGTGCAGCCGAGCGCCGAGCCCCACAGCCGCGTTCGTGCCCGCACCAGCAGAACGGCGGTCGTGAGTTCTAGCGATCCGGTCACGAAATGGAACCAGTGTGGGTATCCCCACCGAAGATATTCCTCGTAGATGGACCCCGGAGCGAAGATGTTGCTGAGCGATCCCACGACGAAGAAAACAGCAAGCGCCAAGGCCGAGACTTGGCTCCAGGAACTCTTTGACATTTGTCTATCCTTTTCTGATGAGGGCGCCGGAGGACTTGTGTGGCCGCCAAGGGAGGGGCGGCCGCGACGCATTCATTCCGAAGGAGATGCGACTTTCCGGAGCAGGTTCGAAAGTCGCATCTCATCGCTGATCCGGACCTACGCCGTGGCGGTCTTCTGGGCCGCCGCGAAGACATCGCGGGGCAGCGTTGTGCCGGCGACGTGCTCCGTGCCCGCTACGCCGAGGTCCATCCAGCCCGCGTTAACGGCCTCGAACATCGCTTCAGCCGGTCCAGTTTGGCCCTTCGGGATGCCGAACTGCTCGAACGCTGCCGACCACTCGGCTCGCGGCACTGCGAACGCCCTGACTTCGCGCTGCATGACATCGCCCAGTTGCACTGCGACTTCATCCGCGCTGACCATCGAACCAAGTTCGATGACGCGATGCCCCGACCACGCCGGCCCGGTCAGCAGCGTCGCCGCCTCGGCACCGATGTCGTTCGTCGCGGCCATGGTCGATTTGCGGTTGGTCGGATTGTAGTAGACGGGGAGCGTGCCGCCCTGGGCGGCGTGCAGGCCGTAAAGGAAATTTTCGAAAAACCCGCCGGCGCGCACGAAGGCAGTCGGCGATGTCAGTTTGCGAAGGCTCTGCTCCAGCAACGACAGGGCTGTGATCATCCCCAACCCGCTGGTTCTGTTCGCACCCATCGACGAGAGCCCGACGACCCGCGGGGGCGCGGCCTTGGTCAACGCCTCGACATAGTTCGCGATGACCCCCTTGGCTTCCCTAAAGTCCGGCGAGGGGGCCCAGACCGCCGGCAACATGACAAACGCGCCGTCGACGCCCTTGAGCGCCCGTTCGATGGCGGCCGCATTGTTCCAGTCGCCGTCGACCAGTTCCACGCCCTGGTCTGACCAGCTTGCCGCCTTCGCGCGGTCGCGAACCAGCGCGCGTACTTTCTTACCTTGGGCCAGCAGATGCCTGGCCGTTGCGCCGCCGACTTTTCCCGTGATTCCCGTGACTAGAAACATGCGTATTCTCCCGGTGTTAAAGGTCTACGTTCTAGGGTAGGTCTCACATAGAGACCTGAGGTCTGCACCGTAAGGAGGCAGTTTTTTGTAACCAGGAGAGAAAAAGGAGACCGGCATGAGCGACGCATTGAGCGCGATCGAGCGATTCAGCCGATATCAATCGGACGACGCCCAGTCAGCAGAATCCGTACACTGCCCGGTGCGCGACGTACTCGACTGCATCGGCGATAAGTGGAGCATACTCATGATCATGACCCTCGCGATGCGACCGCAGCGCTTCAGCGAGCTTCATCGAGCCATCCGCGACATCTCGAAGCGCATGCTCACCCAGACGCTGCGCGACCTGGAGCGCGACGGACTTGTCACCCGCAATGTCTTTCCGACCAAACCACCGAGCGTTGAGTATTGCCTTTCCCCGCTAGGCCAATCCCTGCTGGAGCCGATGGCGAGCCTCGTCGATTGGGCCGATCGTCGTTATTCCGACATCCATGCCGCGCGCGTCCGCTTTGACGGAGCCCCCTGTGATGTCCCGCGCTAGTGATCTGGTGCAGAAGTTCGGATGGGGCGGGCGAACCGGACCACGGTCTCGCTCGGCCTCTACAGCTGCTTTTGCGACATTTCGAGGCCATTGCTCTAGCCCTGTTGAGCTGCCCGTACGATAAGATGCCCGCTGCGCGCCGACCAGGTGACGAACGATGTCGCCTGTTTGCTTCGGCGGTGGGGACCTTAGCCGTCAAGGAAGTGACTGATGATCGATTTTGCCATGCCGGAGACGCGCTATGCGCTCAGCGGCGACGTCAATATCGCCTATCAAACGCTGGGTAGCGGACCCGTCGATATCATCATGGTCCCGGGCATCATTTCGCATGTCGAATTCTTGCATGAACTGCGCGGCTATACCGCGTTCATGCGCCGTCTTTCGACCTTCGCCCGCGTGGTTTCCTTCGACAAGAGAGGCCAGGGGCTCTCCGACAGGGTAGCCGGAGCCCCTTCACTCGAACAGCGGATGGATGATGTTCGCGCCGTCATGGATAGCATCGGGTCAACCCAGGCCGCGCTGCTTGGCGTTTCCGAGGGATGCGCGATGAGCGTCATGTTTGCTGCCACCTATCCCGAGCGCGTATCCAAACTCATCCTCTTTGGCGGCTATCGACGGCGACGCGACTTGCCCGGAGACGGCGAGCAACAGGCCATACAGCTCATGAAGTCGTGGGGCACGGGCGCGATGATCAACAGAGTTGCTCCCAGCCTCGCGATCGATCCTGCCGCCGTAGCGCAATTCGCCAAGTATGAAAGGCTTGCAGCCAGTCCGGGAGCCATAAAGCAGTTTGCCCTGCTGAATGCGTCGATCGACGTGAGTCAGCTGCTTGAGAACGTACGCGCTCCGACGCTCGTGCTGCATCGTCACGGCGACGTGCAGGTACCGGTCGAGCATGGCCGCGATTTAGCCGCGGGGATTCCCGGCGCGCGATTCATCGAGTATGCCGGAGATGACCACAGTCCATATTTCGGCTTCAGCGATCGCGACGAGCTGCTTGGCGATATCGAAGAGTTCATGACGGGGCATCGCGACGGCTCGCCGGAGGATATCGATCGCGTTCTCGCCACGGTCCTGTTCACGGATATTGTCGATTCAACGCGCCGCGCCGCCGAAACCGGCGATCGGGCATGGCGCAAATTGCTCGACAGTCACGATGAACTGGCGTCGCAAATCGTCGAGAAGCATCGCGGCACTTTGATCAAGTCCACCGGCGATGGCATTCTCGCCACCTTCGACGGACCAGCCCGCGCCGTTCGTTGCGCTCTCGCGCTTGGAACAGCTGCAAAACAGATTGGCTTGGCGCTCCGAGCGGGTCTTCACACCGGCGAAATCGAGATCAGGGGCCGCGATATAGGCGGCGTCGCCGTGCATGCAGCTTCGCGCGTTATGACGCAGTCGCAGCCTGACGAAGTCTTGGTGTCGCGGGTCGTCACCGATCTCGTCGCAGGCGCGGGTTTGAGGTTCGCCGAGCGCGGATCGCATGAACTTAAGGGACTTCCGGGCCGGTGGGATCTGTTCGCAGCGATCATCTAAGTGAAGGGCCGCTCTTGATGCTATTGGCGAACCACATTTGCTCAGGTTGAGTTCTTCGCATTTTGACCCAGTGCGGACAATCGCCCTGACGGACGCTAGGAGATCAACTATTGCGCGGGTCGCCCTGAAGCGGAGATCCCGCTCGCCCACTCTTTCGCTTGGCTATTAATTTCGCCGCGCGGAGGACGGTCACTGGACCGCGAAAGCGCAAGCCCCGCACGCAAGTAAGGCAAAGAGCACAACAACCGATGAGGACGGCCGCATAGCTTCCGGTCCAATCGATGCTGACTGCGAAAGGCAGCGGTCCGAATGCCGCGCCCGCAGCCCGCCCTCGACCACACTTCGGACCATCGCCTCTCGGTATGGTTCGGCAACCACGTCGCCGCGCCCAGCAATTCCCGCCATTCCAAAGAAAACTCCTTGTTTAAAATATAATATATAATACCATGCTTTTATATTTCATTTAAATCGAGGAGAGCGCAGCGTGACCCGGGACGGCAACGAAGACGACGACCGGCGGGCATTTTTGAAGACATGCGGAAGATTCGCGGCCGTGACGCCCCCGGTCATGACATTGCTTCTGTCCACCTCCCTGACCTCGAAAGCCATTGCACGTTCGGGCGGTCTGAACGGAGCGACGCAAGGCGACAAGAGCCAGTCTGTCTTCGACAACGACCGGTCCTCCGCGGTAAGGTCGGGGACCTCCAGTAGCGGCGGATCATCCGGAGGGGGTGGAGCACCCGGCGGTGGCCGGCCCAGCTCACCTCATGCTGCTGCAGGGACACCCGTTGGCGGCGGATCCGCTGGTGCCGGAGGCAATGGTAAAGGGCCTTTCGCGACCGGCGGCAGCTCCGGAAGCCCGACCGCATATGGCGGCGTCGATTGCGCAGATGAAGAGGAAGAGAGGCTCAAGGCCGATTGCGACCGCGCTATCACTCGGGTTTCGAGCGCGACCAAAGCCGAAAATTAGCATCGTTTCAGCGCATGCATAGCGCATTGACTTGCCCAGCCAGCACGTCGGCTCATTTGCTGCGGCATGCTGAAAAGCGTGGCTCGGATTGCGGGGGCCGCGGGCCTGGACATCCGAGAACCTCCTTGAGAGGCAGACCCGATTCCCGTGAGTCGAAAAGGCGTTGTTGCGCTTAACGTCCTCGTCATTTCGCGCTGGCGGGATCTCGCTGTGTAAGACCGGTAGCACTCGACTCACGAGGCGCTGAATGCAGCTCATTCCGTGAAATTGCCAATGCCGCGAGAACTGTCCGATTACTGATGTCCAGTTTTTGAAAGATGTGATGAAGGTGGACTTTGATCGTACCGTCGGCAATGTTCAGGCAACGCCCAATTTCCTTATTCGATAGCCCCTCCGATACGAGCCGCATGATCTGCCGCTCCCGGTCCGTCAGCTGGGTCAGGGACTTCTCCTCACCTGCGCGAGAGTCTTCAGCAACCTGCCCAGTGCTGTGCGACCGTGACGCCAATCCTCGGATCTGAACAACCTTCCGCAGGGTGGCGACTAACGTCTCCGGCTTCGCATGCTTCGTGAGGACGAGACAGACCCCGTCGGCAACCAGCTTCTGCAACGCGTCATCGCCAGCCGTATCAACGAAGAAAACTACCCGAGTACCCTGGCCCGCGGTGTTTGCCAGAGCCAGGAAGTCAGACCGGCTCATTTCAGGCGCGCCCAAATCCACCAGCGCAATGTCCGGCACAAGAAGTCGAATTGCCTCGATGCAGCTTGCAGCATCTCCGCATGAGGCCACGATCGCAAAATCGTGCTGCGTCGCCAAGACGCTGCTGATTCCCTCCAAAACGATCGGGTGCCGGTCCGCGATGACAATTCTGATGCGACGCATGCTTCCTCTGCCCAATTCGTAAACCCACAATGCGGCAGTTTATTCCAGCAACGTCTTCGGTAACGTTCGCTAACCATAAAGCCAATTTGCAATGTCAAAGTGTCGCACTTGTTGAGGCACATCTCGCAACGCTTGACCGCGGTGTGAACGTAACTCACTCTGAAATTGCGTGCACCACCGTACGAACCCGGGCTCTGCTCGAAACGCCAAAACGCGAAATTCTTCGGCGGAAGCGGACCTTCCGAGCAATTTTTGATAGTAACGCAAGTAAACTTCGCCCGGCAGGTGTATTTTGGGCGCGGGTGAGTCGCTGACTATCATAATCGACATCCATCTAATCGGTCCACCGCTGCTATATTACGAAGGATATATAGGGATATCCGCGATTCAAATCTAACATTCAACGAAGTTTCGCCTAAAACGAGGCGATCCAACCCGGGGAGGCTGCAGAGTAATATTATCGTCGAGGAGCGTTCATCCGACGCAAAGAACGGCTGCGATCCTTTGATTTTGTGTATCGGCGGGGAGCTCAAATGAGGAATGAAAATTTTTCAAATTGCCTGATTTCAACGAAAGCACCCTGCCAATGCTCGTTTCGAGCGAAATCCAGGGAAAGGCCTTCAATCTAACTATAGCACCGATGAACAACTGGTCAGCAGAGTTGAACCGGCTTCTTCGTCAGCCCGGCAACTTCACTGAGCGGTTACGAGGTGATCTTTGTAACGAGTGTAGGTGGTCACATGCATTCTTCGGCTGTTCTGCGTCAAACTCATCAGGATCTGATCGTTCAATTCACCGAATTGCAGAATTTGCGTAGTCGCGTATTGCAGGCCGAACAGCGGATGTTTGGGCCCCGACGAGCCAACCGGCGAAGGGCCTCTGGGAGGCGCCTGCTCGGTCGGACAACCAGAACGAGGCGGTAGCGGCGACAGGCGTCGGCGCGGGCCGGACGTGCCGGACCAACCGATCGTGCTTGCCGGACCGGGCTTCGACCTGATATCCCCTCGACCTTCCTGTTTGACGGAAGTAGCTGGGGACGGCTTCCATGGGTAAGGACGACTGGACATCCGTCCCTACGGGGGACCTTTGGCATCTTTACGACGAGGTGACCACGGTTCTCAGTCGCAGAATGACCGCGGAAAAAGCCAAGCTCGAACAGCGGCTTCGCAGGATAGAGGGAACCGCCGGCACTCCCACCGAGGAGCGTGCACGGCGCCCCTACCCTCCAGTGCTGCCGAAGTACCGGAATCCTAAGAAACCATCCCAAACCTGGTCTGGTCGCGGTAAGCAACCCCGATGGCTGAAAGAGCAGCTTCGCGCCGGCAAAAAGCTGACCGACCTGTTGATCAACCGCTCATCCGGCCAGAAGCGCCGCCAGACCGGCTGAGCACGAGCAATCGTTGTACCGGCGCCCGCGCGAACGCCGGCATGGCTGTCGCGGGCCGTTGGCGCCCCCCTTCAGCGGTCGTCATCCTCTTTGCCGTTAGGACTGCCGTCCCCGCCGCCGTTGCCGCCCCCATTGTTGCCGTGCACAATTCGGCCAGCCGAGCCCGCGATGGCGGCCGAGGTAAGAGAGGTGGAGAGCAACAAGGTCATGGCTGGAGGGGTCACGGCGGCAAATCTTCCGCAACTCTTCAAGAACTCACGACGGTCTTCGCTGTCGGCGTCCAGGTGGGTCATCGGGGTCATCCTGCAATGATTGCCCAATCGAAAATAGGCCAGAATAGCCGCCCCGCAAGTTAAATATGTTATTTCGGACAATTTAATTACAAGCCTGGTCCGAGGTCTTCGCTGGGGCGACTATCGCTCGAAACCGCGCACGTGAGCTGGGGAATCCGCTAATATGCTCATCGCCAATCAGCACAATCGCGCCCATCTACCCGTCCGAGGAATGCATGATCCCGGCTCTCGCATTTGACATTTTCAATGTTAGATCTATTATAAATTTAAATATAATTTAATAGCAGACAATTTCTTCTTCGCTCATAAGCCTGTTCAGCGCACACCGAATTAGGGCCGATCGGCCCCGAACGTGCCGCGCCCAAGCGCACGGCCATTTCCCGAGTGGCGAAAGCGAAAAGCAGTTCATGACCGGAACCGAGGCAGGAGCAGCATTCAGGCAATTGCGGTCTGGCTTTAATACGGCCTTACGACCAGGATTCTCACTGCCGCGTCTGGGAGCCCTGATGAGCCGGGCCCTCACGGAAACTCTCTTAGACCTTTCGGAACTTACAGTGCTCACCGAAGCTGCGACCGGCGCGTATGCCGTGACGGCCGCCCTTGCAGCGATGGCCGGAGCCAAACACGTCTATGCCTTCACGAGGCCTACACGACACGGCACACCAGCTGAAGCCCGGCAACAGACTCTGGAGCTCGCAGATTTGGTCGGTGTGGCCGATCGCATCGACGTCTTGGAGCAGATCACCCCGGAAGTCCTCCATCAAACCGACATCGTAACCAACAGCGGTCATCTACGCCCCCTTACCGCTGCACTCATTGATGAGTTACCAAGAAACGCCGTCATCGCCCTGATGTTCGAGGCTTGGGAATTTCGCCCCAAGGATCTCGACATGGAAGCATGCTTACGGCGCGGAATTCCGATTGTCGGAGTGAACGAACGCCACCCGTCGGTGGATGTCTTCTCGTTCCTTGGTCCCCTGTGCGTGAAACAACTCCACGATTGCGGACTATCCGTTTACAAGAATCGCATCGCTGTGTTGTGCGACAACGACTTTGTTGGCTCGCTGCGCGCCGGTCTCGCAAGTTCTGGAGCGAGCGTGGACACCTTCGACAACGTGCAAGATCTGTATCGCGACGAGTGGGACGCAATCGTCGTCGCGCTGCGACCGGCGGCTGAACCTCGTATCGGTTCGCCGGAAGCAACACACCTCGCTGCTTGCGCGCCCGCCGGTGCCATTATCGTGCAGTTCTGGGGTGATATGGATCGAACCGTATTGTCAGAAAATGGATTGGCCGTTTGGCCAACGGCACCTCCGGCATCGGGGCACATGGGCATTCTCCTGTCCGAGATTGGCCCCGATCCGATCGTGAGACTGCAAGCTGGCGGCCTCCGTGCCGCTGAATGGGTTCGGCGCAGTAGACCTGTTTCGTCCGACGGATTCGCGCAAATCGTCACTCAGCCCCCGATCGACATTTCGCCAATTCATGCTCGGTTCTCGCCTCGATGAGTTCGATCAGTGTGCGCGTCGCGGACGAGAGAAAGACTATACGCCGCATGCCGAACGCGACCGCGGGCGCGGGTGACGATACGGGAAAATACTGCCGCGCCGTGAAGCATGCGATGGCGTCGTCGAGCTGGCTCACTTCGTAAGCAAGATGATAAAATTTGCCGCCTCGCTTCAGGATACCCTCCACTGGCGATTGTGCGCCGGCCGGCTCAATGAGCTCCAGGCGCGGACCGCCGCCTGACACGAACTGAATCCGCACCTGCTGGATCGGATCCTCGAATACAAGTCCTTCAGGGCTGTAGCCGGCTATTGCGAGTTCCGACAACTCCGCCTCGATGTTTCGGCACGCCATTCCCAAATGATGAAAATGCAAATCCATCTGCTATTCCCGCGCGTCGAGGAGCAGCGCCGACCAGGCCTGCTTCAACTGTGGATAATCTTCGCGCGACATCCGAAACGTAATCACGTCGTCACCATTCCACCAAGCCTTCGGCGCAATCTTTTCGATTTGGAAACCAAGGCGAATATGGAAGTTCTTCGCAGATCGGTTGTTGCTTTGCACGTTGGCTACGACGACCGAAAGCCCTAGCTGCCCGAAGGCGAACCCGAGAAACAGATCGAAGATCTCCGCCAGAAAGAGGCGCGCTCCCGGATCGACGATCAACCGCGCCACCTCGCCGCGCTTTGCCGCAAAATCCAGGTTCGCAAGGGCGATACTGCCAGCCGGTTTTCTCGAGTGCTTGAACTCGGCAATAAAATAGTAATCGTCCGTCCTTGCCTGGTAGTTTCGGAAAAACTCTGCCTGCTGAGTCAAGGTCAGCTTTTCCCGGGTCAGGAACTTGCCGAGAACGGGATCGTTCCGCCAAGCGATGATCTGCGCGGAATCCTCCAGCCGGACCTCTCGCAGGACCAGGTTATTTCCCTCGGGAAGCCGTTCAAGATTCTCAACCTTGTTGGCAAGTGTGCCCTGTCCCGGCGGGGCCAGCCCCATATATCCCGTCATATATTTATCTGCCTTAATAAATGAAATCATAATCTATTTAATTGACCAGGACTTTAACATTATTTAGTATCGGCGCCAATCAAATGATTGCTGTTTCATTTGTGGAGGCTCGCCATTCTCGCTGCTCTACCCGACCTGTCGGACCGGCACGTAAATGATGCCGAACTCAAATCTTTGGCGCTATCCGGCGATGCCGCGTTCTGGGGACATCTCAGCACCCGCTCGCGGCAAGCGGGGAGTTTTTCAGAACTTTTTTTTCTGTCGGCGCTTCGAAAAAAGGCGAAGTTACCTTCGATCGAAAGTGTCCAGCCAAAACTCCGCCTCGCCTTGATCGGTGGCTACAACCTGTATCCGTTGCACGAATTGGTTGCACATCTCCTGGCCGTTCGTGGGGTCGAGTGCGAACAGTTCCTCGGCGAGTACGATAATTTCGTCTCGGAAATCCTCGACAGCTCCAGCCCGCTGTACGCCTTCAAGCCGGATATCGCCTTCATTCTGCCGAATGCAAGCCACTGTCGGTTTTCCGGCTCGCTCCTCGATGCCGTAGAGCATCAGCGCGAAGCTGCAGTCAACGCGGCGAAGCACCTCCTCAACCTCGCGCAGACTTTCATCGAGCGCTCGGATGCGGCGGTGATTCTCGCGAATCTTCCGCTGCCAGGCGAGCTCGATCTCGGCTCGTTTCGTTCACGCACGCTTAGCGCCGATTGGAGTTTCCGCAAAGCGGTAAACCTCGAACTCGGGCTCCGGGCCCCAGCGGAGGTGCAAATCTGCGACGTCGAGTTCCTCTCGGCACGCCGAGGGATCTCAGCCGCGGCGGATGCGCGAGCGTGGTATGAATCGAAGCAACTCGGATCACCTGACTTTCTCGTGGACGTCGCGCAAGAGCTAAGCCATCTGATCGCCTCCCGGAGGCAAAGCCCCAAGAAGGTACTGGCAATCGATCTCGATCACACGCTATGGGGCGGCGTGATCGCGGAGGACGGTGTCGAAGGAATCGAACTTGGCGACTCGTCCCCCCGCGGCGAAGCTTTCAAGGCCTTCCAGAAGTACCTCCTTGCACTTTCCGAGCGCGGCGTCCTGCTTGCGGTGTGCAGCAAGAACGACCATGCGCGCGCGATCGAGGTATTCGAGACGCATCCCGAGATGGTTCTCCGGCTGGAGCATTTCGCGGCCTTCAAAGCCAACTGGGACCCGAAGTCTGACAACCTGCAGCGGATCGCGGATGAACTCCGCGTTGGCATGGAGAGTTTCGTCTTCGCCGACGACAACCCAGCGGAGATCGAGATCGTGCGCCAGTTTCAGCCCCAGGTCGAAGGCGTGCTCCTCGGGCCGGATCCCGCCGAATTCATCGGCCGCCTCCAGGCCGGGCGCCATTTCGAGCCGCGGAACGTCACCGAGGAGGATCTCGAGCGGACGGCGCAGTACAGGCAGGAACGGCGACGTACGGAGCTCGCGGCGAGCGTCACCGACATGCCAGCCTACCTCGCGTCGTTGGAGATGCGAGGAACGATTAAGGAATTCGACTCGCTCGACCTACCACGCATTGCCCAGCTGATTGCACGCAGTAACCAGTTCAACCTGACGACTGTCCGTCGATCCGAAGCTGAGATCCGGGGGCTCTTAAAAAGGCAGGACTACCTGTGCTTCACGATGCGGCTTGAAGATCGATTCGGTGATTCCGGGCTCATTTCTGTGGTCATTGCAAAGATCGAGGGTGACGCCTTTGTTCTCGATACCTGGCTTATGAGCTGCCGCGTGCTTAAGCGCCAAGTCGAGGACGAGATCATGAACGAGATTTTTCGGCTTGCAAAGGTCGCCGGCTGCGCGAAAGCGCGCGGCATTTATCTTCCGACGGCCAAAAACGGGATCGTCGCTGGGATCTACGAGGAGTTTGGCTTCGTGCGTACGGAAGGCTCCGCCACCCGAATAAAGTTCGAGCTCGATGTGGAGAAGTATCAGACGCGTTCGACAAAGATCCGCATAACCCGGAGGGCTTATGAAGCAGGCTGAAGTACTGGTGAAGTTGCAGGAGCTATTCGACGGCATCTTCCTTGAGAAGGTCGTGGCCAGACCCGAGCTGTCGGCGGCCGACGTCGAGGAGTGGGACTCGCTCATGCAGATCTCGCTGGTCATCGCCGTCGAGCAGAAGTTTCGCGTGCGATTCCGCGTTGGCGAAGCCGAGACGGCCCGGAACCTGGGTGAGTTCGCCGATCTGATCGCGAAACGGATAGAACCAAAGAGCTGACGTCGCAAAGGGCGATCGCGGGAATACGCGATCCGCCACCGTTTTTGGCGTCTCCGGCCCAGCTTATGGGCGTGATGCGGCACCGCTGCGCATAACCGCAGCCGGCGATTGTTCGTCTGGGGTCGAGCGGAACCTCAGCGCCGATATCGTTGCCTCCACTGAAGCGAGCACGCCTTGGGCGGCCTGCAATCAACGGGAGCAGCCGCCAACAGCTGTTCATATCAGGAGGTTGACTGGGAACCGCACCTTTTCAAGAGAAATTGACATCCGTGCAAACGCCGCTTGCTTCACAAGCGCATTAAAGAATGCCACTAATGAATATAACTATTTAATTTATTTAATATCGCTTTGCGCGATTTGGTTTGTTAAATTTGCTGAGTACAAGAATCGATGGCGCTGGAGAACAACATGGCAAGCTTGTTCACCACTCAGGCTCCCGTTCTGACCAACAACACTGACGGGATCGGGGCGGATTATGAGCTGGGGATGCGCTTCACCAGCGACGCTTCCGGCGTGATCCAGGCGATCCGGTACTACAAGGCCTCGAACGAGACCGGCACCCATATCGGCCACATCTGGTCGGCCACCGGCCAGGAGTTGGCGACCGTCACATTCACCAACGAAGGCGCATCGGGCTGGCAGCAGCAGACGCTCGCCACGCCGCTCACCATCGCGGCCGGAACGACCTACGTGGTCTCGGTCAACATCAACAGCTACTACGTCTCCACCACGCAAGGCTTCGCGTCTGGCATCAGCAATGGCGGCCTGAACGCTCCGGTCGGCGCCGGCGTCTTCGACTATACCGAAGGCGCCTTCCCGACCGCCACCTATCAGAATGCAAACTATTTCCGCGACGTCGTGTTCGCTGCGAGCGGGACCCAACCCACCAATCACCCCGGCACGGTGAGCATCAGCGGCACGCCGACGCAGAACCAGACCTTGACCGCGACGGTGAGCGATGCCGATGGCCTGCCGGGCAGCATCACCTATCAATGGCAGCGAAGCACGGACGGCACCACGTGGAGCAACATCACGGGCGCGACGGCGAGCACGCTGACCCTCGGGCAGGCCCAGGTCGGCGGCTTCATACGTGTCAGCGCCGTCTACACGGACTCCCTGGGCAGCAGCGAGACCCCGGTGAGCGCCGCGACTGCCACGAAAGTGGCCAACGTCAACGACATCGGCATCGTCACCATCAACGGCACGGCGACCCAGAACCAGACGCTGACCACCAGCGTCGCCGATCCCGACGGCGTCCCGGCCAGCATCACCTATCGCTGGCAGAGCAGCCCCGACGGCACCACCTGGACGAATCTGTCCGCCACGACCGCGAGCCTCACCCTCGACAGCAGCCTGGTCGGCAAGCGGATCCGGGTCAATGCCACCTACACCGACCAGCTCGGCACCGCCGAGAACGCAACCAGCGCGGCCACGGCGACGGTCGGCGCTGCGAGTGCCACCACCACCCTGTTCACCACCCAGACGCCCGTCAACACCAATGCCACCGACGGGACAGGGGCGGATTATGAGCTGGGGATGCGCTTCACCAGCGACACGTCCGGCGTGATCCAGGCGATCCGGTACTACAAGGCCTCGAACGAGACCGGCACCCATATTGGCCACATCTGGTCGGCCACCGGCCAGGAGTTGGCGACCGTCACATTCACCAACGAAGGCGCATCGGGCTGGCAGCAGCAGACGCTTGCCACGCCGCTCACCATCGCGGCCGGAACGACCTACGTGGTCTCGGTCAACATCAACAGCTACTACGTCTCCACCACGCAAGGCTTCGCGTCTGGCATCAGCAATGGCGGCCTGAACGCTCCGGTCGGCGCCGGCGTCTTCGACTATACCGAAGGCGCCTTCCCGACCGCCACCTATCAGAATGCAAACTATTTCCGCGACGTCGTGTTCGCCCCGTCCAACGTCATCGCGCTCCTCAACACGTCCACGATCTATGTCAGTGAAGCGGCCGGCACGGCCACCATCACCGTCACCCGCTCCGGCGACCTCCAGTCTCAAAACACCGTCGAGTACACGACGAACGAAATCGGCACCGGTGGAACCGCCACGGCAGGATCGGACTTCATCCAGCCCACCTTCAACGGTAGGGCGAACATCGGCCAGATCGTCTTCGCACCAGGCGAGAGCACAAAGAGCTTCACCATCTCCATCGTCAACGATCAACTGACCGAGGGCAACGAAACGTTCGCTGTCGGTATTCAAAATCCGGGCTCCGGATCCCTCGGAGCTCCACGCACTGTGCTCGTGACCATCATCGACGACGACTCCCCCGCCTCGATCGCAATGGCGGACGTCGCGGTAAGTGTTGCGGAGAGTACCCCGACGGCGGCGATCACGCTGCTGCGCAGCGGGAGCGTCAATCAAGCAGCCACGGTCGGCTTCACGACGAGCAACGGCAGCGCACTCGCAGGTTCCGATTACACGACCTCATCCGGCACGGTGACCTTTGCTGCCGGCCAGGTGAGCCAAACCATCTCGGTGCCGATCGTCAATGATACGACCCCGGAGAACGACGAGACCTTCACCGTCACCTTGAGCAACCCGACGGGCGCCACTCTCGGCCCTCAGGCGACAACGACAGTGAAGATTCTGGATAATGACAACCCCGCTCTCGGCAATCTGGTGGGCGAGACAGCCGTGACGGGGCTGAACGAACCAGCGGCGATGGACTGGACTCCCGACGGACGCTACATGCTGGTCGCGCAGAAGGACGGCGTGGTGCGCGTAGTGGACAACGGCACATTGCGATCGACTCCGCTCATCGACCTTTCGGCCGAGGTAAATGATTTCGGTGATCGCGGGCTACTGGGGATCGCGGTGAACCCGAATTTCGCAAGCAACCATTATGTCTACCTGCTCTACACTTACGATCCGCCCGAGACGGCGGGCCAGAGCGGTCTCGCAGCCGCCGATCAGGGCGGCAACCGACCTGATCGTCTGGTGAGGGTCACTGTCGACCCCACCACCATGATCGCCGATCCGTCCAGTGAAGTGGTGCTGGTCGGCAAGAACAGCGTCTGGGCCTACATCAGCCGCCCCGACGCGAACAGCGGCGGCGATCCCAGCATTGTTCCTTCCGGGATCGTCAACGGCACCACAATCACAGCTCCCGCGAGTCAGATCGAGGTTGGATCGCAGGACAACGATCCGGATCGGCCCGGTATCCAGAACCAGAACATTCGTGATTATCTTGCGACCGACAGCGATTCGCACTCCATAGGTGCCGTTCATTTCGGCCCCGACGGCTATCTCTATCTCACGGTCGGGGATGGCACATCGTACAACTTCGTGGATCCGCGCGCAGTGCGGGTCCAAGACATCCATAATCTCTCTGGCAAGCTCTTGCGGATCGATCCTGTTACAGGTGAGGGAGCGCCCGGCAATCCGTATTATCAGGCCGGCGATCCAAACAGCAATCAGTCGAAAGTGTTCTACTACGGCGTCCGCAACGCGTACCGCTTCAGCTTCGATCCCGTCACGAATCTGCCTGTGGTTGGAGACGTGGGATGGAACAACTGGGAAGAGATCGATACAGGCCCCGCCGGTTCGAATTTTGGATGGCCTTATCTTGAAGGCCCGGACAGAACCGCTAGCTACCAGAACCTCCCCCAGGCGATCACCTTCTACAATAATGGCAACCGCAACAACACGTCCGACCCGGCTGCCGTGTTCCCGATCCTGCCTCTAAGCCACGGGGCTCCGGACAACGCCCACGTAATTACCGTGGGAGATTTCTACAATCAGAACACGATGTTCTTCGACGACGTCTACAATGGAACGATCTTCGCTGCGACGTTGAATGCGAGCCGTCAGGTCGCAGGCGTCCAATTGGTGGACAACGTACAAGGCATTGTGGACCTGCAGAAGGGACCCGACGGGTGGCTCTACGGCGCCGACATATATGATGGCACGATCCGACGCTGGGTGGATTCCTCGGCTGCCGCCGGGAGCACGCTGGGGCTCGCGGCGTCATGACAGCGGGCGCGCCCCGCAATCTGCGGGGCGAATGTCGGTGCCCCGGCTGAGGTGAGACGTAGAGAGCTACCACTCTTGAGACTTATCTATACTTGTGTATCGGCGGGTACGACAGAGCCGGCATCATTCCGACACAGCAGACCCACGGATGGGTCGCACTTGCATGCCCCGGCTCGAGCCTCCCGCCAGCGCCAGCCCATCATGATTCCGGCCGCGTGGCAAAAGTCATGCTGCTGGACGGCCAGTCGTCGCCCACATTCGGCTGTCGCTCGGCATCTGCATGCGGACCCAGCCATACGGTACCCGCGACCAGAGCTTAATCTCGGGCGTCAGGTTGTCGAGGACCAGGTCGCCGGTCCTGGCGCGCACCACCAGCACAAGGTGATGATCTCCAGAACCAGTGACCACTTCGCTCAATAGAAGTACCCGCGCGGGCCAGCCGCGTTCCAGCAGTTCATGACGCTTCGTCACAGCGTAGTCGTTGCAATCACCACGATCGGGGTTAACGACCCACTCCTCACCGGCAAGGCCGAATTGATTAGGCTGCGGAGCAATGGCGCGGTTCACGACGCGATTGACTGCTTTCAGCTCTGCCCACCGTTCTTTCGTCAACCGGATCGGCCCGCCGCGGAAGGAGCGTCGCAGGCGACATTCAGCCTCATACCGCAGGCAAAACATCGTATAAGTGAGGGGTGGAAGCGTCGGGCGTCCCAGCTCGATGTGCGCAAAAGCCGCTTGCGGGGCCGTCGGCACGGTCAACAATGCCGCACGCGCCCACTGAACGCCTCCGATCATGACAGCTACAGCTGCCGCCACGGCTGGCCCCGAGGTTCGCTGCATCTGCCGATCCCCCTGCGAATGCCAAATTGAGAGCCGGATTCACCGCCGAGCGCGGTCGCCCCGGTCGCGGAAATGACCTCCGTTATAATTTTTAACCCTAATTATATTTTATTTAATACGCAATAAATAAACTTCAGAATTAAATAGATGCCGTAGAATCGTCCCCAGCGGTGCCGCGCGGGGCCGCTGCCAAGCGAGAACGCACCAATGAATGGAGCGAGAAGTCTTGATCGGGTTGAGTGCCCCGATGGAAAGGCCGTCAATTCACGGCACGGAACGTGCTCCGCGTATCCAGAGCCATGCCGACATTTTAACGACACATATAATTATATTCTTGATTTAATTGTTCACTGAGGCCAAATCTTCAAACAGTGTTTCCTGGGGCAGGACGGATTCATATGCCGGATGGGCTGCTCGTCATTCTGGGGGCTGAAGCTACACTGCTGGTTTTTGTAGCGGCGATGACCCTGTACGCTAGGCGAATGGACGTACTGAGCGGGCGGTCGTTCGAGCGATCGGTAGCCTCGCCCACGGGCAACAGGCATCCGTCACGGTCAATCCGTCGAAAGCTGCGCAATTTACTGCGGTTGATCAGGCGGTGGGGCGATCTCACCACGTTCGCCCCGTCAAATCTCTTCCGGCGACCAGACATCACCAGAACGCCGCGGTCGGGCCTTGAAACCCGACCGCAGACTCCGTCCCGGCTTGTGACGCGCTTTCGTCGGCCAGGCACGCCCGCTGCGGATGCGTCGGGCCGCCCAGCCGTGCTTTCAGGGCTGGTCGCAACGCCGGCGCCCGTGGATAAAGGCGCCAGCCCCGAATGCGTGCAGTCGAGTGCTGCGATCTTCCGCGAAGACTCAGCGCTCCTTGAAGGCGCGCTCCGCCTGGTCGTGCAGCGGCTTGAGCAGATAGGACAACGCGGTCCGACCTCCCGTCTTGATGAAGACCTCCACCGGCATTCCGGGCAGCAGCTTGGCTGACCCGAGTTTCGCCAGCTCTTCGGGCTTCAGCAGGACGCGGCCCGTGTAGTAACTCGTGCCGGCACGCTGATCCTGTGTGATGTCTGCGGAGACCATGCTGACATCTCCATCGATTTCGGGCGTAGTCTTCTGGTTGAATGCCGCGAAGCGCATCGTCGCGGTCTGCCCCAGATAGACCTGGTCGATATCGCGCGGTGCGATCTTGACCTCAACCGCAAGCGAGTCCGCGTCGGGCACGATCAGCATGATCTGCTCGCCGGGAGAGATTACACCACCAACCGTGTGGACGCTCAGCTCATGGACACGTCCGGATTGCGGTGCCCTGATATCGACCCGATTGAGTTGATCGACCGCCGCAGTTTTGCGCTCGCCCAGCTCAGAGAGTTTCGATCGCGTTTCGATCAGGTCCTTGCCGACTTCCGTTCGTAGGTCCTGGTCGATCTGAATGATCTGGAGTCCGATTTCGGAAATCTTGCCTTTCGACTGAGCAATCATTCCTGCCAGCTGGCTGCGCTCGCCTTCGAGCCGGGCGGCATCGCGCTCGAGAGAATTGAGCCGCGTGATCGGCACCAGATTTTTTTGCCAGAGGCTGCGAACGCCCTCCAGCTCCTGGCGGATGAAATCGACTTCCTTCACCTTGGCCTCGGTCTGCCCTGTATAGCCCTTAATCTCATTTTCCAGCTGCGCGCCTTTCTCCAGCAACTGCGCCTTTTGGCCGCTTCTTGCCTGACGACGCAGGTCGAACAGCTTCCGCTCCGCGGTGATTGCACGGCTCGCCTCGGAGTTACTCTCGTTGGCCCGGTCGAGCAGCGCCTTTGGAAACATAGCCTGCTCGGCGCCATCGCGCTCGGCCTCGAGCCGAGCCTGCCGCGCGAACAGCTCATCGAGGCTGTTTGTGACGATGGTCGCATTCGCGAGCGTCTGGGTCTCGTCGAGGCGGATCAAGATGTCCCCTGCATTGACCCGGGCGCCCTCCCGCACGCGCAACTCTCCCACGATCCCACCAGTGGAATGCTGAACCTTCTTGACGCTCGAATCCACCACGATCACGCCCTGGGCGATCACCGCGCCAGCCAATTGGGTCGTTGTTGCCCAACCGCCGATCCCAAAGGTGACCAGACCGAACATGATCATACCGACGATCATGTAACGCTGGATGGATTGCATCGCCGGTGCCACTTGGCCGTTCATCGACCGCCTCCCTGAGCTTCCGCTACGACCTTGAGCGCTGCGGGATTTCGTAACACTCTCTTGAGAACCTCCTCTCTCTTGCCGAAGGACTGAACCTTGCCTTCCCCAAGGCACAAGACATGGTCCACACCTTCCAGCGCCTTCGGACGATGAGCGACAACGGCGACAATTCCTCCCCGGCGGCGCACGTTCAGGATCGCCTCGGTCAAGGCCTCCTCGCCCTCGGCATCGAGATTGGAAGACGGCTCATCAAGCACTACCAGGAAGGGCTTGCCGAAAAATGCGCGCGCGAGCCCGATACGCTGCCGCTGACCCGCCGACAGCGCGAGCCCTCCCTCGCCAATCTTCGTGCTGTAGCCGTCCGGGAGGGAAAGGATGAGGTGGTGCGCGCCCGCAGCATGTGAGGCTTCCAGCACAGCAGCGGCCGTTGCCTCCGGGTCGAACCGAGCAATATTCATTGCGATGCTGCCGTCGAACAATTCAACGTCCTGAGGCAGATAACCGATGTGCTTGCCAAGGGCGTCTGAAGACCAGTGATCGAGCGCGGCATTGTCGAGCCGGACCCTGCCTCGAAGGCACGGCCACACACCAACCAGTGCACGAGCCAACGTCGACTTGCCGGATCCGCTCGGACCAATGATTCCAACCGCCTGCCCGCTCCGCAGCTGGAACGATACTTCGCTGAGCGTGGGCCTCTCGGAGTTCGGGGCGCCAATATAGAGTTGCTCGGCGGTGAGGGTTTCAACAGGCGCCGGCAGTGCCAGGCGCTTCTCCTCGTTAGGCAGAAGCTTCAGCAAGTGATCGAGCCGTTGCCCCGATTGCCGCGCGGCGACGAAACCTTTCCAGTTCGCAATAGCCATTTCGACGGGCGCCAGTGCACGCGCGGTGAGAATCGATCCGGCAATGATGATGCCCGCGCTCGATTCCTGGTTGATGACGAGGACGGCGCCAACGGCGAGAACCAGCGATTGCAATATCGCCCGAAAGATCTTGGAGGCGCCGCCGAGTCCGTTTGCGGCATCGCTGGCCCGCTCATGGGCGGCGAGGTACTTCGCGTTGGCATCCCGCCATCGGAAAGCCGCTTGTTGCCGCATGCCCATGGCCTGCAGAACCTCGGCATTTCGCCGCCCCTCGAGCGCAAGGGCAGTTCGCGAAACGGCTAGGCGCGAGGACGCCTTTGCCGGCCCTCGGGTGCGTGTTTCCGTGAGCATCGTAATGCCGATCAGCACCAGCGCGCCGGCCAGCGCAGTGACGCCGATCCAGAAGTGAAAGAGGAAGCAGACGCCGAGATAGATCGGCATCCAAGGCAGATCGAAGAGCGCCGTCGGTCCTCCGCTCGACAGGAAGCTGCGGACCTGATCAAGGTCTCGCACCGGCTGCAAGCCATCGCCATCGGCCCTGGTCTTGAGAGGCAGGCGAACAAGCGCGTCGAATATTCGAACGCCGAGCCTTTCATCGAAATACCGGCCGACCCGGGCGCTGATCCTGCTCCTGACGAGGTCGAGCCCACCCTGAAACAGGTAGAGAACCGTGGCCAGAACCAAAAGGGCGATCAGCGTCGGTATGCTGCGCCCGGGCAGCACCCGATCATAGACCTGCAGCATGAAGAACGAGCCGGTGAGCATAAGGAGATTGCTCATCCCGCTGAAGGCCGCGAGAGCCCAGAAAACCCGGCGGCAAGAGCGCAGGAAAGACGACATCTCTGACTGGGGCTCGTCGTAATGCTCCGCCGGCCCGGGTCGACCAGCGAACATCCGTTGCCGCAGGATTTCGATCGCGCGCTTTGCCCAGCCGATCAGTCGCGGCGTCCGCAGTTCGGCGTCATCCGCCGACTGTCGTCCGCCCGACCATAATCCTGACAAATGCAAAAGTGGAATTCGATAAAGATTCGCAGGCGGGGGGATCACCCCCCGCCGTCTAAAGTCCATCATGGCAGCCGCCCTTGAAACATGCCTCGGAAGATCCCCAAGAGATCCCCCGAGGCAGTTATTGAGTACTAATCGGTGTGGTTGGCCCGTCTCCTACGCGAAGTGGAAGTCGTGGCTGTTCAGCTTGTCGAGCTGCGTGTTCTTCAGCGTGAGCGTGTCACTCCCCGTCGCGATGACGACGTCGTGGCCTGACTGGGCCGCGTGTGAGAGAACGCTCGCAAAACTGTCGAACACGCTCTTGCTGAATTGGACCGTGTCGTGAGCGGGTCCACTAGCAGCGAAGTCCTTGATGACGTCATGGCCGAACTTCGACGCAAACACGAATGTATCCGCACCTGCTGTGCCAACCATGACGTCGTTACCCGTGGTGCTGGTCTTCGTCGAGCTCAGGGAAGTACTGCCCGATGAAGAAACGACCGGTACCGTGGCGGATACGGCGGACGACGCAATTGCGCCGGAAGTACCCATCTGCCCGTCACCGTTGAGATCCTGGTGGAAGCTCGTCTCGAGCGATTTAAGGCCAGAGTCCGTACCCGACACGGAGCCGCTCGACGCAGAGCCGGTCAAGGCGCTGACATGCGAAACGTAGTTGCCGTTGTCGTCGGTGTTCCAGGCCGTGTACTGACCGGTACTCGCCTCCTTCCAGGCAACCTGATAGCCCGTCGCCGTCTTCTCCGCACCAATCGGCGCCCAGGTGTGATCTGACCCGTCCACAAAATCCACGCCGTGATTCTTGAGCGTAGGGCCCGATCCGCTGCTGCCGTTGAGGTAATATTTGCCGTTGTTCTCAACGAGACTTGTCGCACCATCGGACTCGATTTGCTTACCAGTAGTTGGCGGCGTCGGCGTGGTTGGGGACGTCGGTGTGGAAGCACTGGAAGTACCGATCTGCCCGTCGCCGTTGAGATCCTGATGGAAGCTCGTCTCGAGCGATTTAAGGCCAGAGTCCGTACCTGACACGGAGCCCGACGTGGAGCTGGTCAGGGCGCTAACATGGGAAAGGTAGTTGCCGTTGTTGTCAGTGTTCCAGGCCGTGTACTGACCGGTACTCGCCTCCTTCCAGGCAACCTGATAGCCCGTCGCCGTCTTCTCCGCACCAATCGGAGCCCATGTGTGATCTGAACCGTCCACAAAATCCACGCCATGATCCTTCAGCGTGGGGCCCGATCCGCTGCTGCCGTTGAGGTAGTATTTGCCGTTGCTCTCAACGAGACTTGTCGCACCATCGGACTCGATTTGCTTACCAGCCGTTGGCGACGTCGGCGTGGTTGGGGACGTCGAAGTGCCCGTGCTGGCCGTGACCACGGTGGACGCCGCGCCGGTGTTGCCTGCCGCGTCCGTTGCCTTCGCGGTAAGGCTGTGCGAACCGGCCGCCAGGGCGCTGGTGGTATAGCCCCACACGCCACTGCTGTTGGCCGTCGCGGTCCCGACCTGGGTCGTGCCGTCGAACACCTTTACGACGCTGCTCGCTTCGGCACTGCCCGACATCACCACCTGATTGGCGCTGTTCACCGTATGGCTGGCAATGGTCGGCGCACTCGGCGCTTTGGTATCGACGGTGATCGCCAACGCAGACGACGCCGCGCTGGTCTGACCCGACGAGTTGGTCGCGGTTGCAGTGAGCGTATGTTTGGCGTCAGTCAGGACCTTTGTGATGTAGTCCCAATGGCCGCTCGAGTCCGCGCTCGTCGAGCCAATTTGGGTCGTACCGTCGTAGACCTTGACCGTGCTGCCGGCAGCAGCAGATCCCTTGAGCTCAATGGCATTGTCGTTGGTGATCTTGTCGCCAGCGGTGCCACTATCGGTCGAGAACGACGCGATGACGGGAGCGGCTGGTGCGGCTGGTGCGGTTGGTGCCGTCCCGCCCGTGTCGGTACCGCTGTTCGCCGATGTGTTGAGCGTGAGGGCTAGAGCCTTTCCATCATCAACATTCCCACTCATCACGGGCACATGACCGAGTTCAGTTCTCAGATCGAGGTCACCCCAATAGCCGCCACCGATGTGATTGTTCGTATAGGACACATTTGTGACTGCACCGCCGCCGGGCTGGCCGTTAGCCACCTCATTGAGGTAAGTAGTATAGCCACCACCAACCAGCAGATTGTTGTCGATTTTGACGTTATCAATGGGCCCCCAATAGTTGTCGAGCATGATCGCCCCGGTCTGCGTGTGCTCGTTGATGACCGTATTGTGGCTGATGGTCAGATTAGAAAGATCGCCATCGGCTTGGATTCCGTCGAAATGCGAGTCGGAAGTACCCTGCATGTCATGGATGTAGTTGTTCTGAATGACAGTATTATCGCCTCCAACGCCGATACCGTCACCACATCCGTGGATGTTGTTGTTCAGGAACGTCCCTTGTCCAGTGATACCTTGGCCACCGGTCCCCATCCCGTTTATATCGCAATTCTCGATGACGGCTCCTGTAATGCCGGACGCAACCCGGACGACCGTCCATCCATCGCCCGATATCTTGCAGTCTTTCAAGGTCACGTTCGGCGCATTAATCACCACCATACCAGTGATATCGAGCCCAGAGATCACCGCCCCTGGTGTGTTGATCTCCATGCCACCTGATGGAGTTAAGGTGACGCCCGCTGACACCCCCGTATTCGTAGCATCAGGCCAAGCATTAGTAATTGCCAAGAGACTTCTCCTTCACAGTTTCGACGTGCAGTGAGTTTTGGGCTGCGATTATCCCCACGCGTGCCCATGCGCTGTCTCATGCTCTGTCGGCGAGGACTTTTTTGGGACCAGATGGCGGCGTGACTAGGGTCATTTCTTGAGCGGCCCGCGCCACACAGGCCGCTTCGGTATTTAAAACGCGAAATAACTCTGCGGGATAGCCAGCGACAGGCTGTGCGGCGCAGGAGTTTACCGCAAGTCCATACCGAAAGTTATTCACGGTTTTTGTGTGCATGCGTGTGTGGCGGCGCCACCAAGCCCCTAATTACGGAGCCTGCGATCCGCTGCACGGCTTGATCATTAAATGACGTATTATCACGCATTAAACATTAAAACACGCGACGGCGTTGCGTAGCCAAAAGCAGAATCGTTTCCTTTGGAGGCGATCACCGCACACAAGGAGAGGCACACGACCACAATTCAGCCCACGCTAACTGAAAGAACGCTCCTCGATATTGGTCAGAACGGCTCAAGCAGGACAACGTATGACACGAAGCTCACCTCTAAATGTTGGCGAACCGGCCCCGTGGTTTTCCGCGTCCACCGGCACGCAGCCTTGCAACACCATTGCTTTCGACGAACTTGCCGGTCGCGTCATCGTGCTGTTCTTCTTCGACTCCGCTGCTCGCCACAATGTCGCAGAAGTGCTCAGCGATTTCAGGAGGCATGACGAGTTATTTGACGGTAAGCGCGCCATCTTCGTTGGAGTCAGCAATGATCCGGATGACTTCCGTCTGCAGCGAGTTCGCCAGGATCGTGCCGGTCAGCTCTTTCTATTAGATTCAACCGGAGCCATACTGCAACGATACGTCGCTCAAGGACCGGCGGCGCAGCTCGCAGCAATCGATCCGGCTGCTTTCATATTAAGTCCTGCACTACAGATTATTGAGATTGTGCACCTAACCCAACCGACTGACTTTGTCGGGCGAATCGTTTCTAAATTGACAGAGCACCTGGCGAGCCCACCAAATAGCCAAACCGCACCGGTGCTTATCATACCTCAAGTGTTTGATCCTCTGTTTTGTCGTAAGCTTATCAACCTTCACGCGGCGAACGGCGGGCGCGAAATCGGACTAGTAGAGAACGAAGGAAAAATCGTCCGGCGTTTCGACCCCACATTTAGGAGACGCTTAGATCACTACATCGTTGATGAGGATGCACTTCGGGAAGCCAGAGAGTCTTTGGCACGGCGACTGCTGCCCATGGTTTATCGCGCATTCCAATTCTCCGCGACGCGCATCGAGCGATATCTGGTTGCGTGCTACGACGCGACGACTGGAGGACATTTTAAGCCACACCGCGACAATACGTCACCAATAGTCGCTCACCGTCGCTTCGCCGTCACTATCAACTTGAACGAGACTTTTGAAGGCGGCTGCCTCAACTTCCCCGAATTCGATTCTCAAACCTATCGCACTCGGCCTGGAGACGCCATCGTGTTTTCCTGCTCACTTTTGCACGAGGTCACACCGGTCACACGTCATCGCCGTTATGCGTTCGTTTCTTTTCTCTATGATGAGATCTCTCAACATATCCGTGAGAAGCACAGCATGGTAGGCACCAACGATAGTCCGGGTCGCCAATCCCAGCATGTGGATCACGCCTCCGGCTTTCCCGGATCATAAGGAGCCAAACGATGCCTCGATTGCGATCGGCTGCAATTGAGTGCTTCGGCCTGCTGCAAATCCGTTCGAGCAGCACTCTCGCAGTAGCTGCTCGGTTCGGTTGCTCGCTCAATCGAGGCTATCTTCTTAGTCCTGGTTTGTTCGGCCCCCGAACAGGTCGACCAGTGAGTTTGTCAATGTTGCCCGAGATAACCGGCACGTTGCCCAACTCGGTTCTAAGATCAAGCGGGCCCCAATATCCTCCGGCGAGTTGGTTGTTCGTGAAGACCACGTTCGTCACCGGTCCACCGCCAGGTTGGCCCTTCGCAACTTCATTTATGTAGACGGTATATCCGCCGCCGACCAGCAAATTGCTGCCGATCATCACATCGTCGATCGGCCCCGTATAATTATCGATCATGACTGCCGACGTTTGCGTGTTCTCGTTGATGATGGTGTTCTGCCGAATGCTCAGATGTGAAAACTTTCCGTCGGCTTGGACCCCATCAAAGTGAGAGTCGGAAGGCCCCGTCATTTGATGGATGTAGTTACCCTCTATTAGAGTGTTGTCGCCGCGGACATCAATTCCGTCGGCACAATCATGGATATTGTTTCTGAGAAACGTCCCTTGGCCAGCTATGCACTGACCGCCATATCCTCGATTATCGATCTCGCAATTTTGGATGATTGTCCCTGTGATTCCACCCCTAATCACAATGACGGTGTGGCCCGCATGGGTAACCTTGCAATCCTGCAACCTGACATCCCGAGCCTCGACTATCACCGGACCAGTAATATCCAGACCTTCGATTACCGCACCTGGGGTACTAATCACGAGCCCAGGAGAGGCGGCCAGAACCTTTCCGGGAGGAACGCCGGTGGTGGTCGCATCCGGGAAGCCGGTCAAATCGATCGCCTTGTCGCGAAGCCTGATTGTCTCTGCGTCAGCCGCGGACGAAACAAGAATCTGAAAAATGGCCGAGCAGACCCCTGCGCGGCGCTTAGTGGATCGATAGTGCTGAAGCAAATCCGACAACTTGCTCACCTTCACACTCCTGACCTAAGCCGCTCGCCGCATTAAGCACAAGCCGCAGCCCGAGCGATCGCGACATGCTCCAACATCTGTCGCCTTCGCTTAACGGCAACTTCATCCCAACCAAATGCGCGCGCGCGTTCCGCGGCTGCCGCGCCCAAGCGCCTTCGACGATCACCGTCCTCTGCAAGCGTGCGAATTGCCATGATCCATCCATCTTCGTCATAGGCGTTCAGGATAAGCCCTTCCTGACCGTCTCGCACAATCCTTCCCATTCCCATTGGAGTCGTAATGGCCGGCAAGCCACATCCGCACGATTCGTAAGTCACTTGTGGCCCCCCCTCCTCCAAGGAGGCAAAGACGAAAATGTCAGCCGAGCGATAGAGGCTCCCAATGTCGTTCACGTAGTCAAGCACAACAACATCAGGCCTTGCCAGGAGAGCGGCGCATTGTTCCTTTATAGCGGTCTCGAGCACGCCCGCCAGCACCAGTCTTCCACGAACGTTGCTCCGCGCCCAATAATCCAGAAGCAGATGACAGCCCTTCCTGACGCAAATGGAGCCGGCGAATACCGCAGTAATGCCGTCGCACGGGGGTAGGAGTCTGTTGGTCCCGCTAAATCGCTGCGGGTCCCACCCATAACTCGTACTCACCAATTTCGACGCAGGTAGACCGTTGCGGAGAAGCGATGCCTCGACCATAGCATTTGGACAAAAAATAAAGTCCACAGCGTCCAGCGCGGCCTGCTCGGCATCAACCGATTCGTCGGTAATTGCGTGACGAGGAGATAGGCCCAACTGTTTGTACGCTTCGTCGAGAATGACTTTGGCTGATCCTCGATGGCAATTAATCATCTCCCGGAAAACTGG
This sequence comes from Bradyrhizobium sp. 197, assembly GCF_023073375.1. Lineage (NCBI taxonomy): Bacteria > Pseudomonadati > Pseudomonadota > Alphaproteobacteria > Hyphomicrobiales > Nitrobacteraceae > Bradyrhizobium > Bradyrhizobium sp. 197. Next base: position 374,528 of record NZ_JADPJJ010000055.1, read on the forward strand.
TATATTGTGGCGCTTAAGTTCAAGGATGGTGTTCAACGATGCATCTGGCCAAATATAGGCGATGCGATCTCCGAATGTTTCCTTGGTCATCTGCTTCAAAAACATACCTTCAATAGTTCTCGCGGATCTCGATCTCACCCACTTGTACGGCACATATCGAGCCCATGTCGGAAGGACCTGCACAGCCTTCGCGGGGGATACCAGATCCACTGCTGCACGAGGGGAAACGATCGTGACTTCAAAATCGGGCGCTGTCATACCTCGGGCCAGCATTCCGCAAGTATAAGCGGGCCCCTTCGGCGTGACCGGCAGAGGCATGAACACACCGACATGCGCACCCATATGACAGCCCTTTAGCCGCCTACTTGACGAACATCCGACACCGCGCGCGCGTCGCCTGGCACATTTTCAGTATGCCATTCCGGCCGACCCATCTCGCCTTTCAGTCCAGCGACAAGTCCTTCGACCACAGCGCGACTGTTGTTTGGCGCTCCCTGCAGCAGGAACCTGAGCGCATACATCAGAGAAACCGCAACTCTAAGAGGCACCGACCACGGAAAATGTCGCCGTACAAAGCGAACGCAATTGCGGTGCTGGAGATAAACGGAGAGTACCGGTATTGCCGATGAACCTCTGGCCGAACCCGTCGTCGTACCTCGCTTGTGAACGACGATCGATTCGACCGCATAACCGAGCCCCAAGTGTCTCGCCCGAAGCCCCCAATCCATATCCTCATAAAACAGGAAATAGCTTTCATCCATCAGCCCTATCTGCTCGATGCACCAGCGGGTCACGTACATCGATGCTCCCGAAGGGCTATCCATCGCGTCTTCAACGGCGGCGATGTTGCAGGACACGTTGAGAAGCTCTCCCAGGCCGATGGCGACATCTCTCGCCGCCAGCTTCTGCCAGGAAAGTCCGCCGCGAAATCTCACGTGGTCTGCGTCCAAGCTGTCGAGAATGGTGCTGCCCACCATCGCCTTTCGGCCGGACTCGGCCCGTTCGTGCAGCGCCGCCAAAGCAGACTCGGTCGGCTGGGTGTCTGGATTCAAGATCCAGATGGCCCGCCAGGTGGGTATCGCAGAGAGGGGACGCAACCACGCGTTAATCCCGCCTGCATAGCCCAGGTTGTCGAGGGCGCACGCAACCCACACATTCGACGATCTTGCTCGCAGAGCCAGGTGCTGAACGTCGGTAAACCGGTTGGTGTCGCAATCTATCCCGGTTCCAGGAGATTGGCCCCGCACGCAAGGGCCTCCTTTGCCGATCAGGGCGCCGACAAGGCGGTTATAGGCATCATGACCGCCATTTTCGCAAATGAAGATGTCGAACGCCGGCGAAGCCGTCGCACGAGACAACGCCAGGAGACAATCAACGATGTCCTGTGGGTTCCGATAGCCGACGATGAGCACCGCGACCTCAAAGGCGAGGTTTGCCGCCAGCCCACACGAACCGTCCGTTTGGCTAGCCTTTAACCCGGCCGTCATGGGGCGTCCGCTCCAACTATTGAATTAATTATATATTTTTATATCTTTAAATAGACGAAGTTGCAATCCGATTTACTTTATTTAATATTGAAATATTGAATGACCGCCTGTAACCTCTGCCTCGGAAGGCCCTATCGTTATGAATTTGAAGCCTTTTGCCCGCTTCGCATATGCGAACATCCCCGGCGTTGCCGCCGCGCGATTTGCATTTAAGGACGCGGCGGCTTCATACCTTGCGAAACCCGAGTACAGGGGTTCTACGTGGACCACCAGGGCTGATGGTGTGATCATTGACATCGGGGCGAACCGCGGACAAAGCATTCACGCGTTCAAGAGGTTCCGGCCGCAATCGACCATCGTCGCCTTCGAACCCGAACCTGTCTCGGCCGAGCGACTTAAAATTCGGTTCTCCGGCGATAGGTCCGTCTCGATTTTCGCCTGCGCTCTAGGGGCCAAGCCGGGCACCATTACATTCTTCGTTCCCTCATACGGCTGGTGGGTTTGCGATGGCATGGCGGCGACCTCCCGCGAGGCGGCTACCGAGTGGCTGAGCGATTCCGGCCGCATGTACCGCTTCGATCAGTCCAAGTTAACCGTGGGCGAACACAGGATCGAATGTCGCACGCTCGATTCCTTTGCCATGTCGCCTTCCCTGATCAAGGTGCACGCTCAGGGAGCCGAGTTGGAAATCCTGCAAGGGTCGGAGCAGACGCTGAGGCGGCACAAGCCAGCGCTGATGTGCGCCTTTGCATCGGACGGGATTTCGGAATTCGTTTCCGAAATCGGCTATCGGCCGTACGTCTTTCAGAACGGACGTTTCGTGAGGGGATTGGCGCCGCGTTCAGTCACTTTCACGTGGTATTTGAGTGGCGATCACAGCCGCCGCGTTCAGGTCGAAGCGGGGTCACCGGGCAAGGCGGTTCTCTCATGAGCGTCACGGTTGCAGGCGGCGAGTTCGGCCTGACAGATACGGCTTTGCCGAGGGCCTCTGAGCGATGCAGCACGCTGCCGGCTTGGCTAGTACTGATTGGACTCATTCTGCCTGCGGCACAAGTCCAACTGTACCTCGCCGATGCGAAATTGACGGTAGGCCGGATCGGTATCCTGCTCCTCATAGTACCTGCGGTGGCAAGACTAGCCAGGACCGGTCGTCACACGCTCGCCTCGGACTATCTTGCATGTGCCGTCGCAGCATGGATGTTCGCAGCCGCCTACTACACGGGCGGCCCGGGTGCGATCTCATCGACCGGCGCAGAGAGCCTCGAGTTTCTGGGTGGTTACACTGTAGCGCGCGGGTTTTTCTTCGGACCGGCGGCAATTTACACCTTCATCAAGCCATTCAAGATTGTGACTGCTTACATCGTCCTGCTGGCGTTTTTCGATAACCTTTCGGGCCGGCTCATTGTTCAAGAAACGTTTTCTGCCGCTTTCGGCAGCTACGCACCGCTCTCGCCCGACTTCAGGCTGTATTGGGTAAGAGCCGCCTCGACGTTTGACCACCCAATTCTGTTGGGCACCTACTGCACTGTCGCTTGCGGCATCTTCCTGTTTTCGGAGCAACGCCCATTGTCAAAGATGCTTTGGGCGAGTCTTTGTGTTTTCGGCTGTCTCTTGTCGTTGTCCTCCGCGCCCCTATTGTCGTGTCTCATTGTCCTGATGCTATACCTTTATGATACGGCACTGAAAGAATATTCTGGACGCTGGCGCGCGCTGCAGCTGTGTCTGGTTACGATCGTGGTCGTGATCATGGCCGTTGCCAATCACCCGCTTGGCTGGATCATCTCCCACCTGACCTTCGATCCGGTGTCGGGATATTTTCGAATGTTGATCTGGGACGCAGCTACACAAAAGATTATGGAGTCTCCTTTCACGGGATACGCATTCGGCCCGCTCAATCACGACATTCTCGATACCACGGTCGACTCGGTGTGGCTGGTGTTTGCGCTTCGGTTCGGACTTCCAATGATTTTCTTTCTTGTCTTGACAAACATTGCGAGCGCCCTACCGGCAAAAAGTCGCTTCATGGGCGCAATTGAGGATCCCAGCGCGCCAGATCTGCGCATCGCGTTCACCATCGCGATAGTGACGCTCATGTTTACCGGGCTGACGGTCCACTACTGGAATTACCTCTGGATATTTTGGGGAGTATGCATCGGCATTAGGGCGTCGCTGCGGGAGTTCTCGATGTACCAGGTCTAACCCCTTGCGAAACGATCGAACGCGAGGGCTTACTTAGCCGCAGCACCACAAGCAATACGCAGTCAGGTCCGACACGCCAATTCTAAAGCAGCCCGGAAACCGCAGAGCCGATTACGGCGTCCTCAGCCGCTCGATAGCGGGCCGCAGCAACTGCCATCCGCGCGGTCCCAGCTGCCGTTTGCAGGCGAGAAGCCACCAACGGCGCGATCTCGTGACCTTGGGATTCAGCTTTGACGCAATCGCCGAAAGGCGTTCCGATAACTCGACGTCTCCGTCATTGAAGGCCCGGCTCGCGCAACTGATCGCGTCGAGCGCCAAATTGTCCATTAACCAGGACCGAAGATCATTCGCGTCCGGAAGCACCACTGAGCAGCTATCTAGGAAATGCTCAAACGCCAGTTTGCGTTGAAGGAAGTCCTGCTCTGCCGAATATCCGCCTGACATGTTGGTTGAATGTCGTCGATACACAGCCTGGATCGCATCGATAAAGCCGACCGGACCATGCGCTGCGAACCGCAACCACATCTCCATATCACCGCTGTGCGTCAAATCCGGCAAGTATCCGCCCACTTTCTTCTGCAGGCTCGTTCGCACCACTACGCTCGGCGCCACCACTATATTTCTGGCGCCCCCGATTTTAATGAAATCTCGGCCGGATAGTATCTTTGTGCCACCTCCCAGTGCCCGAGGCAGTGCCACGATCTCTTCGCGACCTCGATAAAGCGCGACCGCGCCGCCGAACGTGAGGCCGACGGACGGGTTCTCATCCATCAGGCTCGTCGACCTCTCAATCGCACCAGGCATCAGGTAATCGTCCGCGGATAGCAGAATCATGTAATCTGCAGCGGCCCAGACGATCCCCTCATTGAAGGTGGCGATGTGGCCTTGATTGGTAGAATGCCTGCGAAATTCGACCCGCGAATCAGCACGAACCAGATCTTGTGCAACTTGGGGAGTATTGTCTGTCGACGCATCATCAATAATCAGCACCCGCAACTCGGGTCCGCACTGCTTCAATAGACTGTCGACGCATTCCTTGAGGAAATGCCCATACTGATAACAGGGAACGATCGCATCGACGGAACTCACAGCGCCTCCATTTCCGCCAAAGGTCTCTGGCAAGTGTTTTCCATGATTCCTTAGCGCACGTCGCAATGTGCTTACCCACTGCAGATCGACCGTTCATCAATTGCGTCAAAAGACGATACGGCATTATTTATATATTTTGGCTTTGTGCAATATATAGTTTAAATGTTTATTTTCCGTGCTAATTATTGGCTTCAGAAATCCAAACGGGCGGCATTCGAACGCATGACGGGTCTCAGTCACAAAGACCTTTCTTTAGTGGGCCGTGCGACACTTTGGGCACAACGAAACTCCTGGCGGCTGCCACGAAGCGTGAGGCGTATCGCAAAGAAGCTGTTCATTGGCAGCGATCTGGCCTCTGGAAGTGACGACATTGTCGACGACTGGTCGAAGCCACTCGTACCATGCGATGCGATCGTCGCGCCGAATGCACCGGCGGCGCCCGCCTCGATCCCGACCAGTAGCCTGCCGAATCCAAACGAATTCCTTGTGTCGCCAGGCAGTATACATTGCCTCATCGTCACTCCGGTGCTCGACGCCGGCGGCCTCGACGAATTTGTTGCTTTTCTTGCACGGCGCCTGCCCCACTTCGGATTTCGCGTCACGGTTATGTGCGCACATTCATCGTCGGCGCCCGTCGGACAACTATTCACGGCGTTGCAGAGGGAAGGCACAGCGGTTGTTGCCGCCTCGCCAGGCGACGCTTGCCTATGGATGGAAGCGAACCGTCCTGACGTCGTCAGCGCGCACGATCCGCCCGGCTGGCTCTTGCAGGCGGCTAGTGACGGCCGCGTTCCAGTCGTGGAAACGCTCCACGGCATTCCAACTCCTATAAGCACGAATTGGAAGGAAGAGCGCCAGAGATCGAAATTCGTTACCTGCTTTGTCGCGGTAAGCGAGCTCGTGAGGCGTCAGTACCTATCGGGCAATCCGTCCTATTCTGATAGCGCGGTTATCACGATCCCCAATGCGTTCAACCAGACACACCGCCCCTTGGTGAACCGGCCGAGAGCCCGGGCTTGGCTAGGCCTCAATGACGAATTTCTTTTTCTTTCGCTCGGTCGTCATACCGTTCAGAAGAATGCTTACGGCCTGGTATGGGCCTTTTCCGAAGTCGCAGAGAATAATCCTAAGGCACATCTGCTGATCGCCGGCCGCCTGGACGATGCTGTATACACGCGCCAAGTGCGTACGCTTCGCGACAAAATGCCTTGCAGGGATCGGATTCACCTCCGGCACTCGTTTCCGGATCCGTCCATCCTGCTTGCCGCCGCTGATTGCTTTGTTCTGAACTCCTTTTTCGAGGGATGGTCATTGGCCTCCATGGAAGCCTTAAGCGCGGGGCTGCCCACAATTGTAAGTGACGTCGGCGGTGCGCGTGAGCAACTCGGCATGGACGGCAGTCGTGGATTTGTTGTGGCGAACCCGGTTGGCGATCCCGAAAGCGCGAATTGGCATAGTTCGAGCCTTATGCGATTTCAGCCACAAAAAAATAAGGATGAACTCGTCTCGGCCATGAGCTCGGTCATCTTACACAGAGACTATTGGTCAAGAGTACGCGGACAATTGTCTGCGGATTCAAAAATCCGCTTCGATCCGTTCATATGTTCCAAGCGGCATGCCGAGGTCCTTCTTGGGGCGATTTCAAGACCTATGATCAAGAGTGAATTCGCGGATCGTGGTCGCCCGTAGTTGATGCTCTCGACGGATATTGCGCGCTTCGCAGTCACCGTTCCCGCTAACTGATCAGCCGGCTCTTCTTCCAACCGACCTTCGGTTGCGCGGTACGGTCACCAGTCGGCTCACCCGCCATAATGTATTGCTTTGCCAAGTGATGGGTCAGGAACCCCAGTGTAACTCTATCCAACATATTGGATTTGGGACCTTCAAGGCCCGTCATCAGACCGTCTTTGACGATCAGATTTGCATCATTGAGAAGCTTAACGGCGGTGTCTTCGACAAAAAACTTTAGATGGGTGCGGTCAAGAATTCCAGAATCTGCGTATGCAAATCTGCGTTGGAAAAGCAGGGGAAGAGTCACGCTCAGATGCGCGATGTTTGGGACAGAAACAATCACGCGCCCACCATCCATGAGGAGGTTTCTGGTGATGGCCTGAAGCGTACGAGTTGGGTCCGGGACATGCTCAAGGACATCAAGCAACAAGATCAGGTCGAACTTGCTAGCGACCTGTGATATCAAATGGTCGATGTCTCCGATAATCGCGACATCGGCATGCTCTTGCAGGTCGGCCTCAAGTGCTGGATTAAGCTCGACACCGCATGTCGTGACAGCGGGGTAGATCGACTTAAGCCACATCAGTGTGAAGCCTGCGCCAGGTCCCACTTCGAGTATCCGAGAGGCGCGGCTGGGCAGCAACGACCGAATCTCGCGGCGAGAGCGGCTATAGTAGTTTTTGGTAGCCGAGCCATGCGTAACGCCGGCGTGTCGCTGCGTTTCACTCATTTCAATTCTTTTGGCGGCCTCCAAGCTCATTGAACGACGCTCCTTCTGGAAACCTCCATTTGCCCCATTCCGTGATCTTCGCCAAAGAACGGCTTTCGCGATTCACGCCTTGTGGCGGTCGCAACAAGATCGGGCGCAAGTATGGGAGACAGGAGTTGCAACATCGGCCCGGTTGGATGCGGAGCGCACCTTTCAATCCTCTCGATCGCCAGACCGGCCCGCGCACACCAGCTTTGAATTTTTCCGGCTGTCGTGTTGTGGATCCCTACTGCCTCGAAGCTGCCCCAGCGCTGAAAGACGTTGCTGGTCTTCGCGCATTCCCAGGTGTAACGAACAGACGGTCGATTTGGCGTGCTTATGATCACCCTTCCGTCCGGCGCCAAGAGATCGACAAATAGCCTGAGCAGATGTGCCGGATCACGGACGAATTGCAAAACATCGACGAAAAGTAGCCGGTCAAATCGCTCCGCTTCAATTTTCGCTCTCGCCGTTAAGACGTCTCCTAACACCACCTCAGCCCCGAGCTGAGCCAGGCCGTTGCCCAGAACGGGGTCGAGAGGTACAGCCACCACGCGGTTCCCTCTCTCCAGCAGTCGACGCTCGTTTGCCGCGGAGCAGGATCCAATCGAAAGTACGGCAGCGCTTTTCGGTACGCCGGACAACACTTCGTCCCTGGCCGGCTCGTAATAGTCTTTCGAATACATGTTATGCCAGAGTCTAGTCTCGACACTGAATAGCGGAGCCGCGTTTTTTCCCTCACGCGCGATCTGCATCAAGACGGACAGTTGTGAGTCCAATTGGTGGCGGTCGATGCCGAGCCGGTCGATATATTTATTCGGTAAATGTTGGGCCGAGAAATCATCAATATTGGAAATGGGGATCAATTTCTTGAACCCACACTGCGTGTATGGATCAGTCGCAGCAGTGCACGGCAGGTCGTACTTGCCTTCGTGAGGTCCGACCAGAAATCCGCCGGACGCAATTGCTCTCGCAAGCTGCTGCTGGGTGAGCAAATAGCTGGCGGCATGTTCGTTGGTAAAATGAGCAAGGTAGTAATCTCCCCTGATCTTTACCGATGTGCAGTCCCAGTGGAAAGAGCCATGGGCCTGCGGGTAATTTAGTTCACCGCTTGGCGCTTTCTCGACGAGCATTAATCCGGCAACTTCGTCCTCATTCAAGGCTAAAGTCACGTCAAGAAACGATCTGATGTTCCTTTCGGTTATTAAGATGTCGTCTTCGGAATAAATGAACAAATCATACTGATCAATTCGCCCTGCAAACAACTCCTTGTGTGCGAAGGGAAGCGACCAGGGATTCTTATTGGGAAGGCCAACGATACACTCGATGTCCTGGGCTGGCTTCTTGTCAATGTTGGATATGATTACGAGGTCCACGTCGAACGACATGGACCGGTACTCTTTAATCACTCGATCCAGGTAGACGTCATTGGCAGTCCCATAGCTCGCGATCACGACCAAAAGCCGCAATGCCTTCTGATGGGCGATCCCCGAGATCATCGTTCCAACTCTGCCCGCACCGCATCGGCCACCCTCAAGGTATCCTCCGCGTCCATCTGTGCATAAATGGGGAGCAAGATCGACCGATCCTGGGCAAGTTCGGATTGACGCAGATCCTGCCCCTGGGCGAGGCTTGAATAGGGCTGCTCACGATGGGCGCACATGATGCCGCGGCGGGTCGCAATGCCCTTATCGAGGAGATGTTGCATAACGATGCGTTGGTCGAGGCGGTCAGGGAGACGCACGCAATAGCTCTGCCAGTTCGATCTGGCCCACGCCGGCTCGGTAGGTAACCGCAGGCCTTCCAGATTGCCAAGCTGTTCGGCATATCTAGCGGCGACCGCTCGCCGGCGTGCTACCAGTTCTGGAAGTCGCTCGAGCTGTCTGCGCCCAATTGCGGCCTGCATATCGGTCATTCGGTAATTGTAGCCGAGAACAACGTACTCCTCGAAGATCACGGACGACGAGTTATGACGCACCGTATCCGGAACGCTCATGCCGTGCTGGCGCAGCAGCTTGAACTTGCGATCAAGGTCGGCATCCGCGGTGGTGAGCATTCCACCCTCACCAGTCGTGATCACCTTTCGCGGATGAAAGGAAAAGCACGCAATATCGCCACGGGGTTTGCCAATCGCCTCCCATTCCCGGTCTATCCGGATCTGCGATCCGGCGGCACAGGCGGCGTCCTCGATCACGGCGATCCCATGGCGGCGGGCTATAGCCATGAGCGCTGCCATATCACAGGGCATGCCCATCTGATGGACCGCTATGATCGCGCGCGTTCGCTCAGTGATGGCTTCCGCCAGCCGAGCGCAATCCAAATTGTATGTTTCGGGATCGATATCGACAAAAACCGGAATGGCGCCCTGATGCCGGATGACGTTCGCGGTCGCAATGAAGGAGTGGCTGACCGTGATCACTTCATCGCCGGTGCCGATATCCAACGCGGCCAATGCGAGCTGTAGGGCGGTCGTACAATTGGAGACGGCACAGGCGTGCGGTGCGCCGACAAGTGCAGCGAACTCGCGCTCAAACGCCGCCACCTGCGGGCCTTGCGACACCCAGCCCGACAGCACGACCGCGCGCGCAGCGTCAGCCTCTTCGTCCGCCAGGAGCGGCGCCGCGATCGGAATCACGATGCCGCCGCCTGCCGCTGGCGGTCCGAAGCGAGATCGCGTTCGGATCGCCACCATTTCACGAGATCGGCGAGCCCTTGCTCAAGCGAGACCGTAGCGCGGAAACCCAGCAGACGCTCCGCCTTGCCCGTCGATGCCAGCCGGCGCGGCACCGGATTAACCGAGCGCTCCGGCGCGAATTCCGGTGTCAATCCGCGGTGCCCCATCACGGACGCAAGCACCATCGCGAGCTCGGTCAGACTGGTTTCAGTGCCGCTCCCGACGTTGAAGACCTCATCAGTAACCTTTGCCCTGGCCGCAAGGATGTTGGCACGCGCGATGTCGCGGACGTGGACGAAATCCATGGTCTGACGGCCATCACCAAAGATAATGGGAGGCAATCCGGCTTCCAGGCGCTCCATCCAGCGGATCAACACCTCGGTGTACCGTCCGTGGATATCCATTCGGCTGCCGTAGACGTTGAAATATCGGAATGCCACATAGTCGAGGCCGCATGCATCGTTGAAGGTCCGCAGGAGCCCTTCGTTAAACGCCTTGGCGGCCCCATAAAGAGTCCGGTTGTTGTACGGATTGTGCCGCTCGGTCGTCGGAAACTCCTCGGCCATACCATATACGGATGCCGACGACGCCGCGATGATCTTCTCGATATCGTGCTTGATGCACAACTCCAGCAGGTCGTAGGTGGCATCCACCATGACCTCCTTCGCCAGCCGTGGTTCGGCTGCACAATGGGTAATGCGAAGTGCGGCCTGGTGAAAGACGATATCGGCGGCCTTGACCAGCGCCTCCATCAGCTTGCGATCGCGTATGTCGCCGTGAACCAGTCTCACCGGCCCGCGCCCGAGCGCGCGCCGGAGATTTTCCGGCCGGCCTCTGATCATGTTGTCTATGGCAACAATCTCGATACAGCCCTCGTCGCAGAGCAAATCAACGATATGGGAACCGATGAACCCTGCCCCGCCGGTGACCAGAACGCGCTTTCCCTTGAGATCAATCAAGACGCTCTCCTGTTGTGAGACCATGTCATGACGCTTTGTGGATTCTCCGCCTGGTCGCTGACGGTTTCGCTGGGCCGCAGGGCCGCCGCGTTCCTCAATGTAGAGACAACTTCGTCGGCTTGTTCCAGCAGCATCTCCGGATAAATGGGAAGAGAGAGCAACTCGTTCGCCAGCATCTCAGTGACGGGGAAATCACCGGCACGATAGCCGAGTTCTGCATACGCTCTCTGCAGATGCACCGGAACGGGATAGTGGATCCCGGAACCAATGCCGGCATCACGCAACAGCGTCAGCGCGTCATCGCGGCGCTGCAACCTGACCGCATAGACATGATACACGTGACGGGTGTAGCGAGGCGGCTGTGGGCGCGCGAATGGGAGATCGGAAAGCAGTGCATCGTATCGCTCAGCGAGCGACCGTCGCGCTTCCGTCCAGCGCTCGATGTAATCCATCTTGACGGTCAGTATTGCGCTTTGAATTTCGTCCATACGATAGTTGTATCCGGGGATGATGTGGTCGTATTTCGCCTCCTGCCCCCAATCGCGCAGCAGTGACACGCGTCGAGCGAGGTCAGGCCGATCGGTTACGAGCGCCCCACCCTCGCCATACGCTCCAAGATTCTTGCCGGGGTAAAAGCTGAAGCAGCCCAGATCGCCAATCGAGCCTGCGCGGCGTTCCCGGTATTCCGCACCGTGCGCCTGCGCGGCGTCCTCAATGACGACCAGACCGTGACGACGCGCGATCGCCATTATCGGATCCATGTCGGCCATCAGCCCGTGGAGGTGAACCGGCACGATCGCTTTGGTTCGCGGTGTTATCGCAGCTTCGATCAAGCCGGGGTCCATCGTCCACGTCACCGGGTCGACGTCGACAAACACCGGCCTGGCGCCGCTGTAGAGAATGGCCGCGGTTGTCGCGACGAACGTCATGGATACTGTGATGACTTCGTCACCAGGTCCGACTCCCGCCGCAAGCAAGGCAAGGTGAAGCGCGGAAGTGCCGCTGTTCACCGCCCGGCAATGGGCGGTCCGGCAATAATTCGCAAAGTGTCCCTCGAAGGCCGTCACTTCCGGCCCGAGCACAAAGTGCCCGCTGCTGACGACCCTCGCTAGCGCCGCGTCGATTTCCGGCTTGATCTGGCTATATTGGGCTTTCAAATCCAGGAAGGGTATCGACATTCAAGACCTTGGATTGGGGATAAATAATAGAACAAATAAACCTGTATTATTATATTTAATCAAGTATTAAATTTGATAACTGCATCTTCGAATTACAAATGTTATGAAGCACGCGTGACCGAGCCTTGCTCGCTCAGAGCGATGTTTTCAGCTCTGGACAGAATCCGAGCCGGCACTCCGGCGACAATGGCTCCGGGCGGAACGTCCTTCGTCACTACCGCACCCGCACCTACGGAGGCACCCGCACCGATCGTCACACCGCACAGAATGGTGACGTTCGAGCCGATGGAAGCTCCGCTGCCGACATGAGTGCGCTGCAGTGTCCAGTCCGAAGCCTGCTGAGGACGACCATCCGGGTTTGTTGCCCTCGGAAATTTGTCGTTCGTGAACATCACTCCGTGGCCGACGAACACTTCGTCCTCAATTGTGACCCCCTCGCAGATGAAGCTGTGCGAGGATATCTTGCAACGAGCACCTATCTTTGCCCCAGCCTGGATCTCGACAAAGGATCCGATCCTGCTCTCGTCGCCCACGACGCAACCATACAGGTTGACTAGGTCCGAATGGAGGATGCGGACATCGCGGCCAAGCTCGGTGTCAATTATTGGCATGTCAGTTTTCCTGTCTCTACAGTCAAGCAAGCCTACGGTACCGGGCGCGACGAGAGCAGCCTGGGCGCCATCTCGGCGAGATCCGCCGCCGCTTCACGAAGCTGCTGCAGCAGAGGATGACCTGTCACGATCAATCCCCACAGCCAGCAGAAGGCGGCGACCACCAACGCTGATACAAGGCCAACAACGAAATTAAGAATTCCCGCCTCGATCAACACCGCACAGGTGGCTGTGCCCGAAGCGGTCGCCAACGTGACGACACCGCTCTTCAGCAGGGCACGGCCAAACTCGGCCGGCCGCAGGGCCAGATGCGGACTGAGGTAGTATATCGCCACTGCTGCTTGAAATGGCAACGTCAGCAAGGCGCACGCTGCAACTGCCTCCACGCCAAAAAAGGACGCTCCCAAGAGGGCAAGGAGCGATGGTGGCAACGAGATGAAAGACGAGACAAGCGCGTCGCGCACGCGCCCAACTGCCACGAATACGGGATATGTCAGGCACGCAGCGAACAGCGCCAAATTTGCAAGGCAAAGGATGCGCACTAACGGCACTACCTCCAGCCATGCTTCCCCCAGCCACAGCAAAACGATCGGCCTTGCCATAATCGCTATGAAAGTGAGGAATGGCCACTGTACGGCGGAAAGCAGTTGGACCGCGTCGAGATATACGCCCTTTAGATCTGCCCCGGCTGCACGCCTCGTCACGAACGCGGGCATGATGATCGGGTTCAGCACCTGCGTGACGAGCCTGTCAAATACCTGGGTCAGGTTTATCGCCCGGCTATAGAGACCAACGGCAGTAAAATCGAGAATCTTCGCAAGGAAGAGCTGCGGTGCAAGGTTGTAGAAGATATTGATGGCGCTGACGCCGCTGGAAAAGAGACCGAATTCGAGGACGTCTCGGTATTCGGACAGCGAAGGGCGCAACACACCGAAATCCCGATACGAGCTCAGTAACATGGCCGCGAGAACCACGCTCCCTGCCACGCCGCCCCAGATCGGAGCCATGTAGCTGAAGTGCATTACCGCCAGTCCGATCGAAACCAGTGCGATCGTGATGTTGCTCGCAAAATTACAGATCGCGAGCGTTCCAAACTGCATGTCGCGGCGAAACAAGGCGGCCAACGTTCCTGAGACCGGTAGAAGGAGAAGGTTCAGCGCAGAAACCTCGATACCTCGCCTCAGACCGTCTTGCCCAAACAGTTGCGATATGATGTCGGCCGAGGCCAACAGGATCAGCGCAACCGCGAGTGAGATCGCCCAGGTTATAGTAAACGCTGTGCGAACGGTTCCGCGCGATAGTTCACGCTTCTGAATTAAGTAATTCGCCCCGCCAAATTCCTGAAAAGCGGCTGCGATCACGGCGGTAAGAGCGTTGACAACCGCGAAGACCCCGAACTCGCTCGGCGTAAGTAGCCGCGAAAGCACGGCGGTCGAGACGAGGAACAGCACAAGGCCCGCATAACGGTCCACTGCAGAAAACAGGACTGAACGCTGTACTGAATTCATTGCAACTCCGTCGCGGGGCTCGACGGGCGAACAGCCACGACGAAGCCGCGAATTAAGCCGTGGCCCGAGCCCGCTCCGGTAGCCTGCCTAGCAACTGCCTGATGGCGACTGGTTTGCCCTGTTCTTCGATCGATCGCGAAGCCGCCTCAAGCACCTCGATCACTCGCAGCCCAGACATCCCGCCGGAGATCGGCTGTCCGCCGGTGCGCACGCAGTCGATAAAATGCTCGACCTCCGTTTGCAGCGCTTCCTTAGGCGAGATATGCGGAGCCCACATGTCGCCGGCGCGATATCCGATCCGAAATTGATGTGCACTCTCGGGAGGCCTATCAAGGGTAATTCCTTTGTCATAGACCTTTACCTTTTCGGTCGGCTCAAGATCGTCGTAGACGATCATCTTCTTGCTGCCACCAATGAACGTCTGGCGTACCTTGACAGGCGAGAGCCAGTTGACGCTGACGTGGGCCACGCATGCGTTGGGGAAGAACAATGTGATGTGGGCCATGTTTTCCGGCGAACCAGCAACATGGCACGAGCCCGTTGCGGAGACCGCGATCGGTTCCTCATCGAGGATATGGTTGATGATCGAGATGTCGTGCACCGCCAAATCCCAGATCACATTTACGTCTTTTTGAAACAGCCCGAGGCTCGAGCGTATGCTATCGTAATAGTAGATGTCTCCAAGCTCTCCCTTCAGCAACAGCTCACGGATCTTCTGAACCGCTGGCGTGTAGAGAAAGGTGTGATCGACCATCAACGTCAATCCGCGCCGGTCCGCCTCGTCGATCAAGCGGGACACGAGTTCCGTGCTCGACGCAAGGGGCTTCTCAACCAACACGTGCTTGCCAGCCCTTAGCGCCGCAATTGCCAGCTCGTAATGTGTATGCACGGGCGTAGCTATAGCGATTGCATCAATCGAGGCGTCCTTCAGCAGATCGTCATATCGAGGTGTGGTTGATACCCCCGGGTAAACCTGCCTTATGGCGCCGAGCCTGCCTGGATCAAGGTCGCTGACGCTGACGACCCGGGCGGCCGGATTGATAGAGAAATTGCGAACGAGATTAGGGCCCCAATAGCCATATCCCACGACCCCGATTCCCAGCTGGCTATCTCGCATACTGACCTCGATCCATTCGTGAGTTAACGCCACCTATACGTTATGTCCGCGCCGGCATATCCTGCCATATGCCTCGCGTATCGATGACGTCGAGGTGCCGGCGTTCTGCTAGCGGCACCATTTTGAATTCATCATGATCGACGAGGACAATCGCGATCTCGCAACTGCGCAGGGCTTCCTCGATATTCACGAATGCGACACGATGATCGGCCAACCCAGGAGGCAGACGGCGCAGATTCGGTTCAACAACCTTGATCCGCTCACCGTATTTTGCCGCGAGATGCATGGCTATCTCCATCGCCGGGCTTTCACGCACGTCGTCGACATTCGCCTTGAAGGTCAGTCCACAACAGGCAACGTTCGCATAGGGATGATCGTCGATCAGTGCCTCTGTGCGCTCGATGATCTTTTGCGTTTTGGCGTTGTTCACTTCTCGGCTTGTTCGCATCACACGGGCGAGGTCCGGCGCTGAGTCGATGATGAACCAGGGGTCGACCGCAATACAGTGCCCGCCCACTCCTGGTCCCGGCCGCAATACGTTTACGCGAGGGTGGCGGTTTGCGATATCGATCACTTCCCAGACATTGATGTCGAACCTATCGCAAATCAGCGAAAGTTCGTTGGCAAATGCTATGTTGGTATCGCGAAAAGCGTTTTCCGTCAGCTTGACCAACTCTGCCGCGCGCGCCGTAGTACCGACGCAAGCGCCGCGAACGAACATTTTGTAGAAGCGCTGAGCACGCCGCGTACAGGTTGGCGTAATCCCGCCGATGCACCTGTCATTGTTGATAAGCTCGGTCAAGATCCGCCCCGGCAGCACGCGTTCGGGACAGTATGCGACGTAAATCGCTCCATCTTCCTTGCCGTTGACGCCAATGTGCAACTCTGGCCTGCGTTCAACGATCCGCTTTGCAATGACTTCCGTCGTCCCAATCGGCGATGTCGATTCAAGGATGACAAGGTTGCCTGGCGCGAGAAGATCTACGATAGAGTCGACTGCCGCATTCACGCTTGACAAGTCTGGACGGTTTTCGTGATCGATCGGTGTGGGCACTGCGATGATGAACACGTCCGCCGGCTGCGGATGTCTGGCCGTCGTGAGCGCACCGCTCGACACGACCTTGGAAACAAGCCCATCCAGATCGGGCTCGGCGATGTGAATTCTGCCAGATGCAACGGTGTCGACGATGCGCTCATTGGTATCGATACCGACCACCTGCAGCCCTCGGCTTGCAATCAGCGCCGCGGTCGGAAGTCCGATATAACCAAGTCCAATGACGTTGATCTTTTGAAATTCAGGCATCGAGAAGGACCTTCACGATCCGCTCGCTCGCGTGCCCGTCACCAAACGGATTGTGCGAACGCGCCATGGCTGCATAAGTCTCGTCATCGTCGAGGAGGCGAAATGTCTCCGCAACAATCCTGTCGTAGTTCGCACCAACCAAGCGCGCCGTTCCCGCTTCTACTCCCTCGGGTCGTTCGGTTGTCTCGCGCATCACCAGGACTGGCTTCCCGAAAGTGGGAGCCTCCTCCTGTACGCCGCCCGAATCTGTCAGGACCAAATAGGACAACGCGAGCAGGCTCACAAAATCTGTATACTCTTGTGGGGAAATAAGGACGACCCGCGGATGGTCCGAGAACCGAGACGCAAACATGTCGCGGACATTCGGATTTGGATGCACGGGGATCACCACGGCAACGTCCTCCCTCCGCAGAATGGTCTCCAACGCGTTTACGATATTAAGGACGCCGCCTCCGAAATTTTCCCGGCGATGGCAGGTCACCAGGATGATGCGCCGATTGCCGTGACGCTTCTTGATGCCGTCCCATCGGCACGAGAGTCGTGGATCGGATTCGACCATGGCTTTCGCGAGGATGAGAGCGTCCACCACCGTGTTTCCGGTAACGTGAATGCGGTCATCCGAGACATTTTCAGCGCGTAACGCGCGCGCCGCGCGCTCTGTCGGGGCGAAATGTTGGTCGGCAATCGAGCCGACGATCTTGCGGTTCACCTCCTCGGGCCACGGCGCGAAGATGTCACCGCTGCGCAGCCCGGCCTCGATGTGCGAGACCGGTATTCGGTGATAATAGGATGCCAGCGCACCCGTCATGGCAGTCGCTGTGTCGCCCTGGACGATAACCCTGGTGGGCTTCAACTTTTCGAGGAGTTCGCCGATTTGTCCGAGCAGCCGGGCGGTCAGATGATCGAGAGTCTGATCGGTCGTCATGACGTTCAGATCAAAATCCGGGATCACTTTGGCCAGCTTGAGGACTTGGTCAAGCAAGTGCCGATGCTGGGCAGTCGCACAGATCGTTACGGAGACGTCCTTGCGCTTCTCGGCCTTGAGCCGGTTGATGACTGGAAAGAGCTTGATTGCTTCCGGCCGGGTTCCCAGGAGAATGAAAAAATGCTTATGCACGCCTCACCCTCCGATCCGGCTCGGACCAGGCGGAACGGCGCGGGGCGCGCCAAGCGGGTGCCGCAGCGCCTGCCTGATAAGGGCTTGCGCCAGAACGCCCGCAAACAGCGTGTTCGTCGTGGCGTATCGCCACCACATCCGCCCAGGCTCCTGATAGATGCGGTACAGCCATTCGAGGCCGAGCCTCTGAATCTGGATCGGCGCGCGCCGAACAGCGCCTGCTAGAATATCGAATGCACCACCGACGCCCATGATAAAAGGTATGCCGAGATCATCGCGGTAAGCGGCCAGAAAGCGCTCCTTCCGGGGGGTTGGCATGCCGATGAAGAGACAATCGGCCCCGCTGGATTGGATGTCCCGGACGACGTCATTCTCCTGCTCGCGTTTGAAGTAGCCGTCGTGCCAGCCCGCAAAGACAAGTGAAGGATGCCTCTCGCGCGCCACTTGCACGGCCTGCTGCAGTACGGCGGGAGTGGCTCCCAGGAAGTAGGGCTTGAAGCCTTCATGCGCACATACCACGAGCAGCTCGGCGAGGAGATCCACACCCGCGACTCGCGACGTCGCCGGAAGCCCGAGTGCTCGAGCGCCCCAAGCAATGCCCATGCCGTCGATGCCGATAACGTCGCTGTTGGCCACATCGGCCGCGAGCACGGGATCGGATCGCATATTGACGAATTTAGCGACGTTCAGCGCCACATGTTGCAGCCGTCGCCGGCTGTGCATGGCCCCGCGCGCAAGATCGACGGTTTCCGACATTGTCAGCAGGTCGATGGGGCATCCCAGAAACGAGGCGCGCATTGGAACCATCTCCTAGAAAATCCGGCCGGTTTAAGTTTGCATTTTAGATTAATATTTATATAATACGTCACCGACATTTAATTGCAAGATTTAAATCGAGCACGGCGGCCGAATTCCGCAAAAATGAGAGAGCGGCCGCGCGACCGGGTGGACCGCAGATCTAACAGGATTAAATGGAGGAATTAACTGATGATTTCGGTCGTTATTCCCCACCTCAACCAGCATGATGCGCTGGAAGCCTGCTTGCGCAGCCTGGACGCACAGACCCTGACGCGTCACGCGTTCGAGATCATCGTGGTGGACAACGGCTCGGCAACGCCCCCAATGAACGTCGTTGCTGGTCATCCTGGTGTGCGGCTGCAGCACGAAAAGCATCCAGGTCCCGGCCCGGCGCGAAATGCAGGCGTCGCTGCCGCCAACGGCGAGATCCTCGCCTTCATCGACGCCGATTGTAAGGCCCATCCGGATTGGCTGAGCAGTGTGGTGAGATGGTTGCGCTTGTCACCGGCAGGCACAGTTCTCGGGGGCGACGTTCGCATTTGGCGGCCGGAAAATGCGGAGCTTGACGGCATTGCGGCTTACGAAAGCGTCTTCGCTTATCGCTTCAAGCTCTATATCGAGCGCCACGGTTATTCCGGCACTGGCAATATGGCGGTGTTTCGCCGCGACTTCGATCGCGTCGGCCCCTTCGCCGGCATTGATGTGGCCGAAGATATGGAGTGGGGGGAGCGTGCGCTGCGCGCCGGACTTCGATTTCGATACACCCCTGAAATGATCGTCTTCCATCCGGCACGGGGCTCTCTCCAGGAGCTCTACGCCAAATGGGATCGACACATCGCGCACTATCGCAACATGGCGGAAGGTAAGCCCATTTGGCAATTGCGCTGGATCGCGCAGGCTCTGCTCGTCCTCGCGTCACTCGCGCCAAACGCCGTGACTGTCCTAACCAGCGACCGCCTACACGGTAGCGGCGTCCGTCTCAAAGCCATTGGCGTATTGTGCGCGGTCCGAGCGCACCGCGCCGTGACGATGCTCTCGCACCTACGAGGCCGCCGAGCAGTCGCTTGGAACCGTTAGCGAAACGCCAATCCTGTCAGGCGCCGCCAAAGGCATAATTGTGGGTCAGCTCCTGCAAGTCGATACGCCGGCCGAATGACCAAAGGATCCAACCCAGTTCGTAGCTGCGGCACTCAAGCCGAACTTCGACGTCAGCGCCGTCGATCAGCCGCTCCCCGTTTCCGAGCCAGGCGTTCTTGAGCGCGCGCAAGACCCGCGGTGCCTTTGTTGTCGATTCACCTTTGCGGACCTGCGAGCGGAGGGTCAGGTTCAGTTCAGGCACGAGCATGGCCCGGCCCAGTTGGTTATGGCCAAACACCCAGTTGAAACCCTTTACTAGCGCGTCCCGCGATCCCCGCCGCCCGAAGCGCTCGGCCCACTCCAGCAGTGCCGGGGCCATTCCATACTGATGTACCGAATAGACTTCGTAGAAATCAATGACGCGGCCGCTCTGCGCGTCGAAGAACCAAGGCCATTCGCCCTGTGGGCCTTGAAGCGCGATCAGGTTGCGCACACAGGTATCCGCCATGACAAGCGCGGATGCGTCACCGGCGAATTCGCCATATTGATAGCAGGCGATTGAGAGGTAGGTCTGCGCCGCAAATGACGAGAAACGGCGTCGAAAGGCGAACGGTGCATCGAAGAACAATCCCGATTCGCTGTGAAAGCGTTCCTTCAGGAAAAGATAAAGCGGTCTAGCGTAACGCACCCACTCGTTATCGCCTAACCTCGCCTGAGCCACGATTCCCGTGAGCAGCATGCCAAGATCTTGCGCACGGAAGCTCCTCCACCCGGACTCATCGCCAAGAATGGCTCTCAGCTCGCATTTGACCGACTCCGGTATTGGGAGGCCGAGCTCGGCGGCGGTCCATAACGCCATACCGAAAGCGTACTTGCGTACCGGAAGCCTCGTGAGTAGCAGAACGTTCCGACGGAATATTTCGGGCACGTCAATGCCACTTGGAATCTCAGCGACGCGCGACATCCCGAGCAGAACGTTGAGGGTATAAAATACGTCGCTGTTTGGTACCGACTCGTTTGGCGAAGAGCGCCCATCAAGATGGTAAATATGCGACCACCGGCGGTGTTCAGGTAACCAACAACGTTCAAGCCCTTTGAGGGCATAGTTCACCAGCGGTGAATTTTGCGAGAGCTTACACTCCGCCGTCGGCACCACGAGCTTCACCCCAAGATTCGAACTAATGATCATGGTCAATTCGCCATCCCAAGCCGGGTTAGTATTCCCGAATACTTTCATCCAATCCGCGTAGCAATGGGTAGAGGAAGTAGGAAATCACGGTGCGCTTTCCGACTTTCATTTCGGCCGTCACGGCCATACCTGGAATCAGTTGAATGCGCTCAGGCGGCAGCCGAAGGTGCGCGTCGGACAAATCGACCAGTACGCGGTAATAGGGAGCTGGCGCGCGGCGCACACCTTCGGCTTTCGGGTCCGGCGAGAACGTGTCCTGACTGATGACGCGGACTTCGCCCGTTGCAGTTCCATACTTCTGGAAAGGAAACGCTTCGAACTTGATGCGGACAGCTTCTCCAACCGCCACCTGACCAATATCTCGACCCTCGACATTGACCTCCGCCTGGAGAGGCACATCACGAGGAACCAGGACAAACAGCGTTTCCGCTTCGCGAACCACCGAGCCGACTGTCCGGTTTGCGATCTCCAGCACCACGGCATCTGCCGGCGCCTGCAGGACGATCAGCTGCCGACGAAGGTCGGCTTTCTTCAATTCCTCAGCTGCGCTATTGCGCTTCGGGACGGTCTCCACCAGTTCCTGGTAGGTGGTGCGACGAAACTCCTCGGCGAAGACCTTCTGGTCAGCCCGGGCCTTATCCAGCCGATGCGTACTATCGGCGATACTTCCATGAACGCGCGCCAAATTGCTCTCGACCTCGAGCCGCGCATCGCGAGACAATAGGAAGTTCAGCCTCGAACCGACCTCCTTGTCCATCAGTGTGGTGCGCATAGCTTCAATTGAACGCATCGTGTCGAGTCGCTGAATGAGAACCGCCTCTTCGTTCTGCGCCGTCTTAAGATTGGCCTGAGCGGAAGCGATCTGTGCGTCGTAATTTTGGATCTGCGCCTCATAGGCGGCCCTCCTCTGCAAGAACAACTTGCCCTGCAGGACCTGGTCCGCATTCGAGAGCTCGGTGACGGAATATTGGGTTCCATTTAGTTCGGCGCCCAGGCGATCGATCGACGCATCGAATCCAGCCACTTTGCCGCGCAGTTGATCGAAATCCGCCTGCGAGAAAGTCGGATCGAGCGTAGCCAGAACGTCGCCGCGGTTGACGCGATCACCGGCCTTGACGTGGATCTCGCGTATGACCGACGTTTCCAACGGCTGCACGACCAGGTTTGGACGTATCGTGGTCAATTTTCCCTGCGCCGTGACGATCATCTCCACTTGCGATACGGATGCCCAGGTGACCGCGAAGGCAATCACAGCAAGCACACTATAGAGAGTGAGACGCGCAATCCGCGGCGGCGCTTGCTGCTCGACTTCGGTTGCATCGGACTGGAATTCGACGATTGCAGGCGCTTGCCTCGGCACTGACCTGAATAGCTTGCGCCGTCGCTCGACCGTTCTGGCCAGGACCAGACCGTCCGGCTTCGTGTCCGCGCGTGATTGCCTTGTCTCCTTCATGCAATCTGCTTCATCTGTTGGTTCCACAAATGCCTGTAGATGGTGCATTTCGACAGGAGGTGGTCGTGGCGATCCACGTCAACGATTCGGCCGCGATCCATCACCAGAATCTGGCTTGCTTCAGTCAGCATTGACAGCCGATGCGAGACGATGATGACGGTACGCCCTGCCGCCAAGCGGCGGAGATTGCGCCTGATGATCATTTCGCTTTCGGAATCGAGCGCACTCGTCGCTTCATCGAAAATCACGATCCGTGGATTGACAATCAAGGCCCTCGCAATCGCGAGCCGCTGCTTCTGCCCGCCGGACAGGTTCGAGGCATCTTCCTCGAGCATGGTGTCGAAGCCACGGGGCAACCCCTCGATGAACTCGTCGGCGCCTGCGAGCTGCGCAGCAGCGACGACCTCGGCAAAGGTCGCGTCCCGCTTCACGCAGGCGATATTGTCGCGGACCGTCCCTCGAAACAGGAAATTATCCTGCAAGACGATTCCGAGGTTTCGGCGCAGGTGCGCCAGATCGAGCTCCCTTGAATCATATCCGTCGATACGGAGCAGCCCCTGCTGCACCGGATACATGCCCGAAATCAGCCTTGTGAGTGTCGTCTTGCCGGAACCGCTCCGGCCTACGATCCCGAAAATCGAACCCGGCTCGACGGCGAAGGAGACATCATCAAGCGCCGGTGCTCCCTCAGCTCCGTAGCGAAAAGAAACATTCTCGAACTCGATTTTGCCGGCGAGGTCGGGCCGCAGCCCATCTTTCTTACCATCACGCTCAGGCTTCTGATTCATCACCTCGCCGAGCATTTTCACGGCAAGAGCAACTTCCTGGTATTCATGCACCATGGTCACGAGCTGGACCAGTGGTCCGGAGACCCTCCCGGCCAACATGTTAAAGGCGACCAGGGCGCCGATTGTCATTTCTCCAGCGAAGACATCGAGTGCTCCGACGGCGATGATCCCAAGCGTCATGATCTTCTCGAGAAATCCGGTGAGCGCCTGGGCGCCGGCGGAGATCTTCTCAACACCGAATCGCATGGTCACCGACTGTGCACAGCGGCTATCCCAGATCCTGCCCTGCACGGGCTCCATCCCCAGCGACTTCACCGTACGCATACCGTGAACTGTTTCGACGAGGAGAGCCTGCCGCGCACCTTCCGCCTGGTAAAGATCGTAAAGACGTCGCCGGAAAGGGCCCATGAGCAGGCCGACAACAGCGCCGCTCGCGGCAGTAAAAGCCAGAACCATAAGCGTCAACTTGACACTGTAGAGCGCAAGTACCGGCAGGAAGACGAATAAGGAGAGCGCGTCAAGGGTGGTTAAGAACAGTCGTCCGGTCAAAAATTCACGGATGCGCGCCGCTTGCTGCATGTGCTTGACCAAGACCCCCGCCGCCATGTGCTCGAAGAAGGTGACCGGCAGCCCAAGGAGATGACCGAACGTCTTTGTAGCAACTCGAATGTCGACCTTATTGGTCGCATAAAGCAGCAGGTAGCGCCGCAGAAAGCCAAATATCGCGTCAAAGACGAGTGCGACGGCCGCCCCAGCAGCGAGTACGTAGAGCGTGGTGAAGCTCTCGTGAACCAGAACTTTGTCGATGACGAGCTGGAAAAAGATCGGGACGACGAGGCCCAGCGCATAGAGCATGATGGCGGCAATGGCGACGTCTCTAAACAGTCGCCATTGAGGAAGCAATTCCGGTACGAACCAGCGGAGGCCGAAACTCCTCCGACCATCCCGTGTCAACTGCTCGCGCTTGATCAGGATGATTTCACCGGACCATTGGGCACAGAATCGGTCCCGGTCAACAACCAAGACCTCGTGCTTGCGGTCGGCGAGCGGGTCGAAGACGCTCACGACCTCGGTGCCCTCAGCTCCCAGCCCCGCACCAAGGACAACGATCCAATTGCCATTGGTGAGCCGAGCCAGCGCCGGATAGGCTTCTCCGAGACGAATGAGCGCCCCCCAATCCATCTTCGTGCTTCTCGCACGCAGACCTGCATCCTTCGCCATGCGCAACAGGAGATTCAGCGAGAGCGGAGCGGCTACGGCATAGGCGTGCTTCAGACGCTCGACCGGCAGGTCGATGCCATGATGACCGGCAGTCTTGGACAGGCATTCCAATGCCGTCTGCGTCGCCAATCCAAACGGGTCCGCAACCTTGTCCTTCGCGCCACCAGCGGCGTCGATTTCACCGGAAGTTCGAAGAGACATTATGAGACCGTGGCGTGTTGGGGGCGAGCGCATCGCGTACGACCGACGCACCGCTGTGCGACTCGGCTGGCTGATTCCGCCGGATCACGCCCGCATCGACCAGCCCCTGAAGCGCCTTCTGCATCACGTCGACCGAATTGGCGAAGGATTCGACCGAAAAGATCAACCGCTGAGAAAACACGCGTTTCGGAACATTGTTGGCGTCACGCTCCGTCGGTGACTGACTGACTAGATCGATGCGGACGATGGTTCCGCTGACGGTAATTTCTTCGATTCCGTCCGTATAAAGTTCGGCGTGCATCTTGTGTCTCCTATGCTGCGAGCTGCTGCCTGAAAACCACGTCAACGCCGTAGCTCGTTGCGTTGTAAGTGTTGGTCGGAAACAGGCTATCTGACCCGTACGCAAACACACCGTTGCCGGCGATCGATGCCGAGGATGGGGCCGTCAGAGGTCCGTTGGTAATTGCGTTGGCGAGGAGGCCCGGATCGGACGCATAATTCCCGGCGGTGTGATAGGAGGCGACGTAGGTGGTTCCCGGCATGATCGTCACGGGCGTGGCAAAATTGACCTGCTGCCAGCCGTCGGCTGTTTCGCTGGTGAAGGTCGCAGTCGCCAGCAAAGTGCCGGTGCTACTCCAAAGATCCGCAACGTGGGTGCCCGTGTTGGATGGCCCTTTGTAAAAGCGAAGGGCGACAACATCGCCTGGGCTAGACGTCCGGAATTTGATGCCCAGTTCCACTGACTGTGGATCGTTGGCCGCTACAATGCTGGGCTCCTGACTTGCGCTGAACAGGCGCACAGTCGTCGAAGACGCAGCGGTCACATTGAGAGCGACGGATGCACTGGCGATACCACCATGGCCATCGGAGATACCATAGTTGAAGGACGCCGGTCCCGTGTAGCCGGTCGTCGGAGTGAAGGTCACGCTATTGCTTTGGGCGTTGAAACTAGCGTTGCCATTCACACCGCCGCTCGCGCCCGTGATCGTGAGGGTATCGCCATCGGGATCGGTGTCGTTGGCAAGCAGTACCGAGGCCGGAATCCCGAAGGGGACGTTCTGCGTGGCGTAAAGGCCGCTGTCGTTTGCGGCGACGGGCGACTGGTTGGCGCCGCCGCTCGAGCTGTTGAACACCACATCGACCCAGTAGTTGCTTGCGCTATAGCTGCTGGCCGGCATCAGATTGCTTGTTCCGTAGGTGTACAGGCCATTGATGCTCGCAGGAGCCGTGAGCGGTCCGTTGGTGCGAGCGGTGGTGAAGTAGCTGGTGGTGGAGGCATAATGGCCGTTGCTGTGATAGCTCGCGACATAGGTGGCGCCGGCCGTGATGGTTACGGGACTGCTGAACGTGACGGTCTGCCAGCCGCTGCTGCTCTCGTTCGTGAAAGTCGCGGTCGCCAGCAGCGCGCCGGTGCTGCTCCACAACGAGCCCGTATGAGTGCCGAGGTCATTTGCACTCTTGAAGTACTTGATGCCGGTAATCGTTCCTGCCACGGAGGATGTGAATTGCACGCCGAGATTGACCTGAGACGTGTCCCCATTGGACCGCAGTGCGGGGGTGTCCGAACCCGAGAACAGGCTCACCGTTGACGGAACTGCCGACACTGCGATATCGAATGTCTCACTGCTCGTGAGATTGCCGAGATCGGCAGCAGAGACCGTAACGCTGAGCGTGCCAACGTTCGCAGACGTCGGCGTGCCGCTAAAGGTGCGGGTCTGAGCATTGAACGTGAGCCAGGCGGGAAGGGCCGAAGTTGCGGCGTAGGTGAGCGTGTCGCCGGCATCGACATCGGTGAAAGTGCCGGCGGGCAGCGTCAGAGAGAACGCGGAACTCACGGTCGCAGCCTGGCTTCCGGTCTGGATCGCCAGCACCGGCGCGTCGTTGGCGCCATGAATGGTGACAGTAAGGGTGGTCGACGATGCGGCGCCGGCGGCGTCCCGCATCGTATAGTTGAAGACATCGCTCAGCGTATTGCTCGACTGCCGCAGGGCCTGCACGGCCGCATCGTTCTCGTTCACCGTATAGGTGAAGGCACCTGAGGCACTGAGCAAGAGCGTACCGTGTGCGCCCGCGAGAGGCGTATTGAATATCCCGTTGGTCGAGCCGAAGCTGAATGCAGTGACGGTCTTGGTGTCGCCGGAATCGGGATCGATATCGTTGGTTAGCACGTTGCCGATGGCGGGCGAACCGCCAGTGCTGTTGTTCGCGCCGCCCTTCTCGGTCGCATCCGCGCCGTCAGCAACCGCGGTTGGCGGCGTATTATTGGCGGCGGTGGAACCGTTGAAGACTACATCGACCCAGTAGTTGGAGGATTTGAAGCTGTTCGTCGGGAACGCGCTTCCGGCTCCGTAAATATAGACTCCGTTGCTGCCGGCCGGTGCCGTCAACTGGCCGTTGGTAAGCGACGTCGCGAAATCGTTCTGGGTACCGGAATAGTTGCCGTTGGTGTGGTAGGACGCGACGAAGGTGGTGCCTGCCGTGATCGCGACAGGGGAGGAGAAGTTGACCTGTTGCCAGCCGCTGGCGGTCTC
Source organism: Bradyrhizobium sp. 197 (assembly GCF_023073375.1). NCBI lineage: Bacteria > Pseudomonadati > Pseudomonadota > Alphaproteobacteria > Hyphomicrobiales > Nitrobacteraceae > Bradyrhizobium > Bradyrhizobium sp. 197. The sequence continues at coordinate 401,507 of NZ_JADPJJ010000055.1, forward strand.
GCCCGTAAACGTGGCGGTTGCAAGCAGCGTTCCGGTCGAGCTCCAGAGATCCGCAATATGGGGACCGGTATTGAGCGATCCCTTGTAGAAGCGCAGGCCGGTGATCGTCCCGTTCACCGATGCGGTAAACTTGACGCCGACTTCGACCGGGCTGCTATCACCGGAATTGGGAACGCTCGGCGCAGCGCTGGTGCCGAACAGGCTCTGCGCGGAGGCCGGATAATTGACCTTGAGCGACACCTGGCCGGACCCGCTTTGGCCGCTCGTGTCCGTGATCGTGTAGCTGAAACTCGCCGCCCCGGCATAGCCGGCGGTGGGCGTGAAGGTCACGGTCTGGTTCTGCGAATTGTAGCTTACGCTTCCATTGGCCGCGTTGCTGACGCTGGTGAGCGAGAAAGCCAATCCGGACGCGTTGGTATCGTTCGCGAGCAGCGTCGATGCCGCAATGTTCAGCACGCCATTTTGGCTAACCGTGAAGCCGCTGTCGGCGTTCGCTTGCGGCGCGCTGGTTGCAGCGGAGCCGTTGAAGACGACATCAACCCAATAGTTCGATGATTTGTAGGTATTCGTCGGGAACGCGCTTCCGGATCCGTAGGCATAGACTCCGTTGCTGCCGGCCAGAGCCGTCAACTGGCCGTTGACAAGCGACGTCGTGAAATAGTTCTGGGTACCGGAATAATTGCCGTTGGTATGATAGGACGCGACGTAGGTGGTGCCTGCCGTGATCGCGACCGGGGTGGAGAAGTTGACCTGCTGCCAGCCGCTGGCGGTCTCGTTCGTGAACGTGGCGGTCGCGAGCAGGGTTCCGGTCGAGCTCCAGAGATCCGCAATATGGGGACCGGTATTCAACGATCCCTTGTAGAAGCGCAGGCCCGTGATCGTCCCGCTCACGGATGCGGTAAACTTGACGCCGACTTCGATGGGACTGGTATCGCCGCCATTGGGGACGCTCGGCGCATCATTGGTGCCAAACAGGCTCTGCGCCGAGGCCGGATAATTAACCTTGAGCGACACCTGGCCGGTGCCGGTTTGGCCGCTCGTGTCCGTGATCGTGTAGGTGAAACTCCCCGCCCCGGCATAGCCAGCGGTGGGCGTGAAGGTCACGGTCTGGTTCTGCGAATTGTAGCTTACGCTTCCATTGGTCGCGTTACCGACGCTGGAAATCGAGAAAGCCAGCCCGGACGGGTTGGTGTCGTTCGCGAGCAGCGTTGATGCAGCAATGTTCAGCACGCCATTTTGGCTTACCGTGAAGCCGCTGTCTTCGTGAGCTTGCGGCGACGTCGTTCCTGAATCAGTGAAAACGACGTCCACCCAGTAATTCGCGGCGTCGATAGAGGACGTGTTGCTGGGGAAAATCGGGCTACTGCCGTAGGCATAGACGCCGTTGAGGCTGCTACCGGGCGCGGTGAGCGCACCTTTCGTAATGCCGTCATAGTCGATGAAATAGAAGTCCGTCGAGGAATAGTGGCCGGTGTTGGTGTGATAGGAGGCGACATACGTGACGCCCGCTTGGACATTGACAGGCGTCGCGAAATCAACCTGCTGCCAGCCGCTCGCTGTTTCGTTGCTAAAGGAGGCGCTCGCGAGCAGCGTGCCGTTGGTGGTCCAGAGATCGCCGATGTGAGTGCCGGTATTATCAAGCGCCTTATAGAAGCGAATGCCAGTGATCTTGCCCGAAGCGGTAGGAACGAATTTGAGGCCGACTTCAACTGCGCCGGAATCGCCGTTTGAAATCACCGCAGGTGTGTCGGTCGGACTGAAGAGCGTCAGGCTGGAAGACGGCGTGACCGTGTAGGTCGTGCCCGTACCAGGTGTTTGCAGGTTCAGGCTGTCGTCGACCGCCCTGGTCTTGAGACTATATGTCCCCTGAGCGCCTGTGACGAACGTATACGACCACGTCACGCTCGCCGCGCCGACATTGCTATTGGCTGGATGCCAGGTCGCTCCACCATCCGTGGAGATTTCGACGCCGGCAATCTTTCCACCCGTGTCAGTGGCCGTCCCCGTCACCGTGATCGATTGGCCCTCGACAACGCTGGTCGCCGAGAGATTGCTGATGGCAGAGGTCGGCGCCGTAGTGTCTGTCGACTGAATCGTGGCCACCAGGTTCGCCTGCAGCGTCGCCGGCTGAACGCCCATGTCGGCGAAGAGGTTGACCATCGCCTGCTGGACATTTGGGTCCACCGGAGTCGCAGGTCCGTCGTGGTCGCTGGCAAGCGCCCACGGCCAGTTGATTGAACCGGCTGAGAATATCAGTGCGCCACTAACGGGATCCCGATGCAGCACGAGGTTGTGGGTCGCCGTGCCTGCTCCGAACGTGTTGCCGTAATCAAGCAGATACTTTCCGTCCACATTGACTGTCGAAGACGAGACACTGACCAACCCCGCCGGACGGAATCCGTTGTCCGGCGCGACGTCCCATTCAACGCCCAATAGGCCGGGTACGAGCGAGGCGGTCTGTCCGGGTGAGGTTTGCGCGACGGCCGTATTGCGCCAGAAGCGCAACTGGGCCATCGAGTACGGTATCGTGATCGTATCGTACCGGAATGCGTTGACCGCGAACAATGTACCGGTCAATTCATTCGAGGGAAGAGGAGCACTAAACCGCGGGTCAGAGTAGTTGCCGGTCGCCTGTCCTGATGGATCAATCAGCGCATTTGCGTGCGTATCCTTGTAGCTGATGAGCGTGCGGTTGGCTGTTCCGCTGCTATCGATGCTGGGTGCCAACCTCGTTTTCCAGAAAATTTCGTTGGCTGTGAGAAACGCAAGGTTCACACCAGCGTGCGCTGCGGCCTCTACGTTGGCGCGCTGAGCTTCGGTCCAATACTCGTCATGCCCCGCATCCATGAACACTTTGTGATTGAGCAACAACGAGCCGTTTGTCGCAGCATCGATTCCTGAAATGTAAGAGACATCGTACCCGTTTTGCTCGAGCCACTGAATGGCCGCGAACTCGGCCGTGAACGGGGAGTCTCCCCCTTCGGAAAAGGTTCCGGTGCCGTCACGCGTTACGAGGGGGCGGTTGTAACTGACCGCGTAGGCTGATCCATTGATGCCCGGGCCGTTCCCGAAATAAAGGTTGGCGCCTCCCCAACCGTTGTAAGCTTGCCAGTCCTCATCACTTGTCTGCAAGACTATATCGCTGTGCGAAGCGTCGTTCCTTATGACGAACGGGATCTGGAAAATCTGGGTGCCGTTGATGACGCTGGCGATGTAGACGCCCGAGACCGCATCGGTTGGCACGCTCCAGGCGTCGGTTACGCTCCAGTTGCCGGCATCTACGAGGCCAGTCGACGGGTCACTTAACGGAGCGGGTTGGACGACCGAGGCTGCCGCCTGATGCTGCAGACTCGTAACTAGTCTGGCACCATCGCCTCCATAATAGCCGAGGCGGTAAACATCGACGTGGTAATTCGGGTTGCCAGTCAGATTGTTGATCTTGAATTGGACCGTCCCCCCGACATCGGTGCTGATTGCTGTCGCAAACCCTTGGGTCAGAGTCGAATTGTCTCCCGGCTGAATCTGCCAGACACTTTTCGGCGTACCTGGCTTTTGGTTTTCCAGTACGATGGGATTCGTCGGTGGATCGGAGACAATGGTGCCTCCCTGCCCATCGCTTTTAAAATTCCAATTCGAGTCCATCCCCGAGAACAATAGGGTGACATCGGCCGCACCATTGCTGAAATCAACTACGCTGATATTCGAGCTATTGTCGTAGTGGACGGTCGCCGACATCGACGATGTGAAGGGTAGATCTTTCAGGTCGATCAGGTTCGCTGGCGAAAGCGCTGCCCCCGGCGACGAACCTGCGATCAACCCGTGGAACTTGGCCGACTGATCGAGGACAAGCGTGCCAATTCCCGTGTCGAACGACACGACTATGCCGGAGAACGATCCATTCAAGAACTGCCCGGAAACCGAACCTTCAATCTCAAGGATCGCCTTGTCTGAAATTTCGAAAGATCCTGTGCCGGTGACGTCGCCCTTAAGCTTCCCTGTAGCAATACCATCGCCAGGGAACGACCCTGCTTTGACGGCCCCGTTGTTCGCTACATCGCCTTCGACGATAAAGGGCGATCCGACACCAAACGAAAGCGTCGCGCCTGCATCAACGATCAGACTCTTAATATCAACACTGGACGCGCTGGTGACGACATACGCTCCTGCCGCATCGAGGACCGCAGAGTCAAAGATCGTCGGGACGCCGGCGCTCCAATTCGTAGCAATATCCCAGACTCCACTGCTGGAATTGGTCCAGTGCGTGGTGCTCGGGGCCGAAATCGATGATGATGTCGGCGACGTCCGTTCGTTTGCTGCAAATAGGAACGTCGGACTGTGATAGCGGCTCGTCAAAGACGTCGACGACAGCAGATCAGACAATCGCGTTTGGAAGGGCGCAGAGAAAAGATGGGGCGGAATGGATGGCCCGCTTGCTGGCGGATGAGCAAACAGCGGGATCCAAAGGCCGGGCGGATCGGAGTCCTCGAATGCATTCCACAACGGCGATTCTCGCCAAAAAACATTCAAGTCCGCGGGAATATCTTCCGCTGGAAAAACGGCCCGGGCTCCTCGACCAAAGGCGCTCGCCTTTTGAATAAGCATGGCCAATCCGATTAAACAAATAAGTCTTAGACATTTAAATATATTTTATGTCGCGGGTCAATTCAATGTGCACGCGTTTAAAACAAATATAATTATCGACCAAGGAGCGCTATTTCGAAGCAAAATGCGTCAGCCGAGTGATTTCGTTCAGATATTTGCCGTAACCGCTCTTCTCCAACGGTTGCGCCAGCGCGAGAAGTTGATCACGATTGATGAAGCCGAGTCTAAAGGCAACCTCCTCGAGACAGGCAACCTTCATTCCCTGCCGCTTTTCAAGGGTCTGCACGAACATCCCGGCATCGATAAGAGACTCGACCGTGCCGGTATCCAGCCAGGCAAACCCCCGGCCCATGCGCTCAACGTGCAGCGCGCTGGCCGAAAGGTAGCGCATCTGAAGATCGGTAATCTCGAGCTCTCCCCGCGACGATGGCTCGACGCGACGGGCGTAGCGGACAACGCGATTATCGAAAAAATACAGCCCCGTAATCGCCCAATTCGAAGGTGGCCGTCTGGGCTTCTCCTCAATCGATACTGGGCGGTCCGCCTCGTCAAACGCGACGACGCCATATCGTTCTGGGTCCCGCACGTGATAAGCGAAAACCGTTGCGCCTTCCTCACGGCCTGCCGCCCTGGCAAGCAATTCGCTCAAGCCATCGCCGAAGAAGATGTTGTCCCCAAGCACCATCGCCACTCGATCGTTTCCGATGAAATCGGCACCAACGATGAAGGCGTCCGCGAGACCGGCGGGGCGGGTTTGTTCCGCGTAGCTGAGCCGAATGCCCCATTGGCTGCCGTCCCCCAGCAAGCGCTCGAACTGACACCTGTCTGAAGGCGTGGTGATAATCAGAATTTCGCGAATTCCTGCCAACATCAGCGTCGACAGGGGATAATAGATCATCGGCTTGTCATAAATCGGGAGCAACTGCTTGCTGACCACGTGCGTGATCGGATAGAGGCGCGTTCCGCTGCCGCCAGCCAGCACGATTCCCTTGAGCATCGGTTTCTCCTTCTCCAACCAGCCGGTCGAGACAGACTTCGAGTGAGTGGCGCCAAGGGGCCAATCGAATCCCGAACACACGTTCGGCCTTAGATGAGTCCAGGCACGAGTTCCGTGGCCGACGCGCAGCGGTGGGAAACTCTTCGGTGGTGATCGCTTCGAGCGCCGGAATTCGCGCTCCACGACGGGAAAGCTCGTAGAAGATTGCCTGCGCAAAGTCGTGCCAGCTTGTCTCACCTTGACCGGCGAGATGAAAAATACCGGCCGTGGCCCTGCGATCGGCCGTTACCGACCGTTCTGCGATCCGAAGGACGGCTTCCGCAAGGTCCAATGCTGAGGTCGGATTTCCATGTTGATCCCGAACAACCCTTACAATGGGCTGCGTCTCACATAGCCGCAGCATCGTGCGAACGAAGTTGCTGCCATAAGGGCTGTAAAGCCACGAGCATCTGATCACGGTCGCGAGCGGATGCGTGGCCAATACGGCAGCTTCGCCGGCAAGCTTCGACGCGCCGTAGACATTCAACGGCGCGGGGATGTCGCTTTCGTCATACGCATCCGGTTTCGCGCCGTCGAACACATAGTCGGTCGAGAGATGGATGAGTGGCACGCTCATCTGCCAAGCGACATTTGCTAGCGTCGCCGCGCCATCGCGGTTGATGCTAAACACTTTCGCTGCTTCAGATTCGGCCTTGTCAACCGCCGTATAAGCGGCCGCATTGATGATTGCAGACGGCGCGATCGAAGCGATGAGCTTGTCGATTCCTTCGCGGTTCTCCAGATCAAGTTCTCGGTGCCCGAGAGCCACAGCAGGCAGACCGCGCATTGCGGCGAGATCACGTAGGCACTTTGCCAACTGACCATTCCGCCCGGCAATGAGGATGGGTCGATCCGTCATCTTCACCTCAATGTTGGACCGCGAGGAGACCCAGACGCGAGCCGTCATAGACACCGCAGCGAGCACGCTCCCACCATGCACGGTTTTTGAGATACCATCCGACCGTTTCGGCCAGGCCCTGTTCGAAGGTTCTCGTCGGCTCCCATCCAAGTTCGCGATGTGCCTTCGACGCGTCGACGGCATAGCGCGAATCATGTCCCGGACGATCCGGCACGAAAGCAATGAGAGATCGTCTCACTCCCGCGCCCGGAGATAACCGATCCAGCACATCACAAATCCGGGTGACCACTTCCAGGTTGGATCGCTGGCTGTCTCCGCCGAAATTGTATTTCTCACCCGGTCTCCCCTCGTACAGAAGTCTTATCAAGCCGGCGGCATGATCATCGACGTGAAGCCAGTCGCGAATATTCCCGCCGTCGCCATAGACCGGTAGTGGCTTCCGGTCGATCGCATTGAGGATCGTCAACGGGATGAGCTTTTCCGGGAACTGGTACGGTCCGTAATTGTTCGAACAATTCGACACGATGACCGGCAGTCCGTAGGTTCTGAACCACGCGAGCGCGAGGTGGTCCGAGGCCGCCTTGCTCGCCGAATACGGCGAACTCGGCCTGTAGGGCGCGTCCTCGCGAAACAAGTCCTCCGGCCCCAATGAACCGTAGACTTCGTCTGTCGATACGTGGATGAAGCGGAACTGCTTCCGCCGCGGAAGCGGCAGACGTTCGTAGTAAATCCTGGCCGCCTCCAACAGCGTGTAGGTGCCAACTATGTTGGTGCTGACGAACGCCTCGGGCCCGGCGATCGAACGGTCGACGTGGCTTTCGGCGGCCAGATGTATGATCGCATCCGGCTCGTAGTCGGCGAACGCGAGATCCATAACCTGTCGATCGCAGATGTCGGACTGCAGGAACGCATAGGACCCCAGCCCCTCGATGCTCGCCAGCGAAGCCAGGTCGGCTGCGTATGTCAACTTGTCGACGTTGATCACTGCGGCACCGGTCTGCAGCACCAAGCGGCGACACACCGCAGAGCCGATAAAGCCCGCTCCGCCGGTCACCAAGATACGCATCTTACTCATCTCCGCTATTCGAAAACGCAAGCTACTTGGCTGAGCGCAGGAAGGGTCTGGTCCTTTGGCGATATCTGAGCCTCTGAGGTTGTCACCGGCCACTTGATTGCTAATGCGGGATCAGCCCAATAGACGCCGCAGTCATGGCTCGGCGCGTAGACCTGGTCGACTTTGTACAAGACGACGGTCTTGGGCTGCAGCGTACAGAAACCATGCGCGAATCCCTTCGGAATGAACAACTGCTCACCGCTTTCGCTATCCAACTGGATGGCGACGTGCTTCCCGAAGTTGGGCGATGAACGCCGGAGATCAACGGCAATATCCAGAATGGCCCCGTTCAACACCCGTATGAGCTTGGCCTGGGCGAAGGGCGGTCGCTGGAAATGCAAGCCGCGCACTGTGCCGATCCGATCTGAGCTGGACTGATTATCCTGAACGAAGTCATGGAGGATCCCCTTTTCAGCAAAAGCTGATCGCCGAAAGGTCTCACAGAAGTAGCCGCGGGCATCGGAGAACCGATCTGTTCGAATTACTTTGACATCAGGGATAGCCAAGGATCGCAGTTCCAGCATTGGGCACCCTCCTTACCGGCCCTCATTTTCCCATTGGGGGTTTGTTGCGACAGACCCTACTCCGCAATGGAATTATTATCCGTGCGCCTATCGGTCTCGAAAGCTCACATTATTCTTGCTCCAAATACAGACTGATCGTAATGCCCATAAAAGTCTTCTAATTTGCCAATGGCGGGCCGAAGCGGCAGGTCCATATTCATTTTTATTTATTTCATTTAATAGATGTTCATTTAATTTGGCAAGTAGATTTTTATATGCATATACTCCCTCGCCGTCCGTTCGTCCCCCATAAACCTCGGTCTGCGGGCGGGCGGCCCTAATGTGCCCCACTGTCGGACAGGTACGCGATGCTCCAGAACAATCTTCGACACGCGGATAGACTGCGGATTCCGGTGACCGGGCTGGCCCAACCCGTTCAGACAGAAGGCGGAGGGATCAACGACGTCATCAATTTCGGCATCGGGCTTCTCCGACGCCAATATCTCGTGATTCTTGTCACCGCTGGACTCGTAACTGCAGCCAGCCTGCTCTACCTCCGGTTGGCGCCTCCAACCTATACGGCGCAGGTTCAGATCCTGTTGGCCAATCCAAGGCCCCAGTTTATTCAGCAGCAATCTATTCTCGCCGAGCCGGCCTTCGATCTTAATCAAATCGAGACCCAGCTTCAGCTCCTGAGATCAAAGGCCACCGCAGTTGCGGTAATCGACCAATTGAAACTGGTGGACACTCCAGACTTCAATGCGTCAGGGCTATCTCTGCAGCCGCTCTGGCAGCGAATTCGGTCTTGGGCCTCGCCTGGATCGAAGAAAGACGCGCCATCCGATACGCAGGCCGGGCCATCTGACACTATCGTTGACGCATTTCTGAATCGGCTTTCAGCGGGGCGTGTCGGGTACAGCAACGTCATTGAGATCAGTTTCAATTCGAGCAGCGCAGCCAGAGCAGCGGAAATCGTCAACGCAGTAGCCAACACTTATGTTGCGGATCAGCTCAATGCAAAGTTCGATGCCAATCGCAGGGCAACAAGCTGGCTGCAGGAGAGGCTGCGCGATCTTGGCGACCAAGCTCTCACTGCACAACGTGCCGTCGACGTCTACAAGGCCCAGAACAATATCGTTTCTTTGGACGGAAAGCCCATCAACGAGCAGCAGATCACAGAAATCAACAATCGATTGGCTGCCGCGCGCGCCCAGACCTCAGAGGCCACGGCCAAGTTGGCTCGCTATGAAGCTCTTCTTGCCTCCGATCCGACAAAGCCGTCCTCGATGGGCAATCTGGATGCTATCGGCGCCGATGCGACAAACAGCCAGATCATTACGGGGCTGCGCCAGCAGTATCTGGAACTCCTGAGACGTGAGGCCGAGTTGACGGCCAGGGTGGGTCGCGACCACTTAGCAGTCGTCAATATCCGGAACCGCGCGCGGGAGTTTCGCGTCTCTATTTTCGACGAAGTCAAGAGACTTGCCGAAGTCAGCCGAAGCGAATTCGAATTCGCCAAGCAACGTCAGCAAGAGATCGAAAACCAACTGTCCAAGGCGGTTTCGCAATCCCGTTCAGTCAACTCTGCTGAACTGACTATCAAGGACTTGGAAAGCCGGGCAAAGGGCTTGCGTAGCTTGTACGAGACCTTCCTGCAGCGTTACATGGGCTCCGCACAGCAGGAGACATTCCCAATCTCCGAAACCCGGCTACTTTTCCCCGCTTCGCCGCCACCGAGCAAGAGCAAGCCAAAGTCAAAGCTGGTGCTGGCGCTCGGCATCCTCGGCGGTCTCGCGCTGGGTGTCGGCTTGGCGCTCCTCCGAGACATCATGGACCGCGTCTTTCGTACCTCTTCACAAGTGGAAAGTGTGTTGGAATTGCCTTGCCTGTCTTTGGTCCCATTGTTGCCGGCCCGCAAATTTCCGAAGCTACCAGTTCGACCCCAGCAAACCCACGATGATGTTCAGCAACAGATAGCTTCGTCTCCAACCGCAATTCATCGAACCGTGATCGGGATGCCGCTATCTCGATATACCGAGGCAATCCGTTCCATCAAGCTGGCCATCGACCACAATCCGGCGAAAATCTCCTCCCAGGTCATCGGCATTACCTCGGCCCTGCCGAATGAGGGGAAGACCACGATTGCAGCCTCGCTCGCGCAATTGATCGGGCACACCGGCAAGAGAGCCATCATCGTCGATTGCGACCTCAGGAATCCGTCACTGTCTGCTACATTTGCGCCGAAAGCTGTCGGCGGAATCGTCGAAGTTGCAAATGGAAGCCGCTCCCTCGAGGAGACTATTTGGCGGGATCCTACGACCAATCTTGCATTTCTACCCGCCGTGCGGCGAGGGCCTCTGCTTCACACCAGCGAGATTCTTTGCGCCGACGCGATGAGCAAACTGTTCGACCGCTTGCGAGCTGAATATGACTACGTCATCGTCGACCTTCCTCCACTGACGCCCTTGGTCGATGTTCGAGTCACTTCATCGCTCATAGACTGCTATATCCTAGTTGTTGAATGGGGCCGCACCAGAATAGATGTCGTCCAGCACGCACTGCACACGGCACCCAACATTCACGAATCGCTGATCGGAGCAGTTCTCAGCAAAACGGATACCAAGGCCATGGCTCGATACGACGGCCATCAGAGCTACTACTATCATGATAGCCACTACATCCATTATGGGCTTTCCGGGTCTTGAGGCTGTCTCGTAGTGGCCTTCCCGTTCTCCGCCTAGCGGATCAGTGGAGTGGCCGCGCGACAAGGTGGTGTTTAAATGATTATCCGGCTGGTCATGTTAGCCGAGTTAGGGGCGATCACCGCGGCGCTCACATTGCCGGAAAGCCTACAGAGCTTGGGATTGGCATCGTTCATACTTGCAACAGCCGCGTTCGTTGTGGCGATCTTTCCGTCATCCGCCCCCCTCGGGCTCGCCAAGCTGCTCCGACCTAATCTCGTCGTTGTACTCGCGGCGCCGGCGCTCTGGATGGCGTTACAGGCGGTGCCGATGCCCGTGGACACGCTCGGCAATCCCATCTGGGCAACTGCTTCGGCGGCCTTAAACGAGCCCCTCTCCGAAATGATTACAGTCGATATTGGTGCGACTATGCTCTCGCTCGCGCAGTATTGCGCTGTGCTCGCCGCGGCCTTCGTCACTGCGGTCGTCACGCTTGACCGATATCGCGCAGCGCAAGTCCTGCATATCCTACTGTCGGTAACCACTATTGCGACAGCCATGTGGTTCGGTAAGGAAGCACGTGCTGTCGCTGGCCCCGATGGCTCAACCGTCGCTGTGCTTGGCGTCTTGCTCGCCTGCGCGACGGCAATACGCGCAGTGGATCAATTGCGGCGGCACGGTCGGCCAGGAAAAGTCGCGCCGGCCCCGCTCCCTGCTCTGTCGGCCGCGATCATCGCAATGATTGTGTGCATGACCGCGCTGCTCATTCGGACCAACTCCGCCGCCGTCATTGCCGCCCTCCTTGGATCAGGAGCTTTGGTCTCGGTGTTCAGTATTCGGAGGTGGTACTTGGGCTTGTGGGGGACCGCTGGTGTTCTCGCAACCGCCGCAATACTCTTTATTGCCGGCGCAACGGTCATTCCATTCAGGACTAACACCGATGTGACGATCGCGTTGTCAACGAGCAGCCAGATCGCGACAGAACGGATGCTACAGGACGTCAGGCCGGCGGGATCCGGTGCCGGCGCTTCAACGGTCCTCTTGCCTCTTTATCGGGACGTCGATATCGGCGCCCCGCGAGAAAGGTCAACGGCTGCCGCTGCAATCGTTATCGACATGGGGTGGGCATTCCTTTGCGGCCTCGTAGTGATAGCAATGCTCAGCGCTTGTATTCTGTTCAGGCGTTCTCTGTCACGAGGTCACGATTACGTATATCCAGCCTTGGGCGCCGGCGCTTCGATTGCACTGCCAATACTAGCGTTTTCCGACCATGGAATTCTGGGTCTGGGCGCATCGCTCCTGGTCGCAGCGCTTTTTGGGCTAGCGTTCGGCCAGAGCGTACCCGGTGTGGGCCGCGAGGCCTTAATCGTGGGATCGAAAGAGGCCTCCGATTGGATGGCCGGTCCCGTTCCGGCATCTCGTCCAAGGCTCGTCTTGGCGCTTGTCACCATTTGGCCGCGCGTTGCCCTGATGGTGCTTGGAATAGTGCTGATCATGCAGACAATATGGATGGTTCTCCCCACGTGGTATCTCGCTGGTCAGTCTTCTTTGTCGGCAGCTGTTTCGGCCGCAGCGGCATGGCCAAACGGGATCTCGAAGCCAGTTTCGGTTGCGGCCGCGCGCGAAGACTTTCGAATCCAAGGGGAATCGCGATCCCGCGGGGAGCCAGTTCTCGCCGTGGACGAGCAAAAGGCCAAACTTCCGGCGGCGTCGAGTTCTTTGGTCCGGTCATTGCGCTCTTCGCCGCTTCACGGCGACATTTGGCTCATGCTCGCGGCGTCGAAGCAGAATTCGTCCCAGTCCAGCACGGCAGCCATGCTCAAGATGTCGTACTATACTGCGCCGAACGATTTGGATCTGCTGCCGCTAAGGCTATCGGTCGCGCTCGCTACAGATGCTGTGGTACGGGAGCTTGAATTTCGGGACTTGATCAAGCGGGACGTCAGCCTCGTCGTTACGCGTGGATCTGCTATCAGACCAGCGCTTGTGACCGCGTACCGGTCAGCCTCAACCGAGGGGAAGATCTATCTCGAGAGCCTAATTTCGGAACTGGATCCGACGTACCTCGACAACATGCGCGCGCCGCGTTCTCGTCAGGGTTCTCGATAGAATCCTCTGGCTCCGTGGCGACGGCTTGGAAGCCTTACTTCTGCGACAAAACGCTCCGCGAGTGAAACTGCGGCTCCAGGACCCGGGTACGGAGCCCACCCGACTGGGTTGCGAGTTCCGGCGCCGGAAGAATTTCCGCCACGGACCATGACTTCGAGCAAATTTAAATCACACGAACCGCCATTTCACACTTGATAAATCCCATAGATTAATAATAAATTAAATAGTTAATCTAGAGTGTCCGACAATGAATTTCGTGAACCGACATTTCCCCGATCAAGATGAGACGGATTGTGTCAGTCCCGGGCCAGCGGTACCCCGCCAGCATAACTGGCCCCTCCGATACGACTCGATCGAATACGTGGCGCTCTGTGCGGACGTTGCCACCATTCTATTCGCAAGCCTCGTTTCTAGGTTGCTGCACCAAATTCAAAATGCGCAGGCTGCAGGTGACTTGAGTAACGCACTTTGCCTGGCACTAGTCAGCTCAGCTTGTCTCGTTTGCCTGTTGAAGACCCATGGCCTTTATCGGCCAGTTGAGCTCCTCGTCCTCCGAAATCAGATACGCGCCCTTTGTTTGGCGTGGACGTCATTGTTGCTCTTGATTTGGGCCGTGTACGGCTTTGCGATTGGTCCGGGCTCTTCTCAAGAAGCAGGCTCACTCTTCGCTGTCATCGGCCTAGGCTTGCTTGTTGCCGAACGGTGGGGTGTCAGGACACTTCTCGGTAGAGGCCTGAGCGGTAGAAAATTTGCTAGCACGAACATCGCTTTGATCAGCGATCAACCGCTATCGGAAAATGCCGGGTTGTCTGAAACGTTGGCAATGCACGGCTACTGCGTCAAGGGAAGGTTCAGCTTGCCTCCGATTGGCTTCGGTCCCGCCAGTAGAAGGCGGCTCGCCAGCCGCGTGATTGACTACATTCGCAGTTCCCAGCTCGACCAAGTCGTGGTGGAAGCTAACCCGGAACGATGGCCCGAACTTCGGGCCTTGGTTGCCGATTTGCGGGTATTGCCTTTCCCGATCATGTTCGTGCCGGTCGGCACAACATCCGAGTTGCTTCGACATCCTACGCGGAGTCTTGGAAGTGCCGTTTGTGTAGAACTTCAGCGCGGTCCCCTCACGCCCATCGAATGCGCGACGAAGCGAACCATTGATCTTGTTGGCGCAGGACTCGCCTTGACGATATTTGCACCGCTCCTCGCGCTGGCTACGGCGGCGATCAAGCTGGATTCTTCTGGCCCTGTATTCTTTCGACAACAACGCTGCGGCTTTAACGGCCGGACCTTCTTGATCCGCAAATTTCGGACGATGCATGTGCTCGAGGACGGGCCTGTGATCCTTCAGGCCAACCGCGCCGATCGACGCGTTACCCGCGTCGGCAAATGGCTGCGCCGGACAAGCTTCGACGAACTGCCACAGCTGCTGAATGTACTCGACGGCAGCATGTCACTGGTGGGCCCTCGTCCTCATGCCTTGGCTCACGACGGAGAATTTGACAAGCTGGTGCGCAACTATGCCCTTCGCCGCAGGGTCAGGCCGGGATTGACCGGGTGGGCTCAAGTCCACGGCTGCCGCGGCCCGACTCCCACAGCGGTCATGGTCGAAACACGTGTGCAATATGATCTCTGGTACATCGACAACTGGAGCCCTCGGTTGGATCTCGCAATCTTGCTGCGAACCCCCGTGGAGGTGCTGCGTGGCCGCAATGCCTACTAGGCGCACAGATTTATGTGGCTGCGCCGGCTAGCTTGCCGCCGATCATTGCCGATCCGGTCAGCCCCGCTGACGAAGCTTAGGACCCGCTTCGCCGATGCGAAAGTCCTCGACCCTTCGACCAGACTTCACTGCTGCAACCAACCACCGCGGCCGCTTGCCGCGCCCTGACCAGGTCTCGGATGTCTGTGGATTCCGATACTTCGGCAGGACTCGCGGATATTTACGCCTCTGCTTGCCGGTCGTAGACGCACCTGCGCCACGGGAGTCCGCTAGAACAGCCATCCCGCCCCCGAGAGCTGCTAAGCGCTTTTCCAGCTCGTGCTTCTCCGCTTTGATCCGCTCAGACAACATCCCGCTAATTTCCTCATGAAGCGACCAGAGATCGTCAAGAGACATGGATTCTAGTTCGAGTTTCTTAGCCGACATGGGCTCACCTTTTAGTTGCGATCATCTAATATTGGCCCGATTGACATTAATCAAGACAAAGGGCCAAATTATCCCCACAAAATGCGCGGAACCGACTGGAACCTTCGTTCCAGATAGCTGCGTCTCGGTTATTAATCAAGTCTGGAAGATGAGTGATCCGCAGAATTTAACCGCGGAGAAGTAATTTCACGCGCCCAGCGCAGGGCCGCGGAACACATCAAACGTCAAACCGGACCTGGGGGATGAGATCAAGCCGGCCGCGTGAACAACTTTCCGCGCCGCAGCCTCAAGGAGGACGCGTGACGCGCGGAGGCACCCTTCCTTCGTCTGGGCATCCTTATTACCGTACGGTCGTCCCATACCCGCAGACGGCAGCGAATAACTTCGATATCCCGCAGTGCACGCTGCCTGAGCTCGATTTGGGCCATCAGAGCCTGGATGTCCGAAAATGAAGCCGAGGGAACAATAAATCGGCTGACTGAATCTTGAAGACGTTCAAGAGGAAGTTCGATCAAGACTACTCCTCCATCCGCAATTTCTTTGCTTGTTGAAAGCATTAATAAATAATCGTCGCAATAATTATTAAATCATATATAATAATTTTATTGTCAGGTCAATTCCGGTGCTGACTTCGTCAATCGTTCCTTCGCGGCTCGGGTCACGATACTCGAATGTAGAAGATGATAGATGGACAACCAGTCAGTCGAACGGTGACGAGAATGCTATGCGCAAGCAGGATCTCGAAGCTATGGATTTTGAGGAACTTTGGCTTCTCCACGAGGAGCTGACCAAGATTCTCGCTGAAAAGATAACCGCCGAGAAGCGGGAACTGGAGAAACGTCTTGCGCAACTCAACCAACCCGAGCAGTTGGGCCAAGCTGGAAGCGGGGCGGCGGAGACGAGCCAACCTCCGCGCCGCAAATATCCCAAGGTCGTGCCCAAATACTACAACCCGCTGCAGCCGACAGAGACTTGGTCAGGACGTGGCAAACAGCCCCGCTGGCTGGTAGCCGCCCTCCAATCAGGCCACACGCTGGAGGAGTTCAGAGTCCGCGAGACCGGCGAATCGTCAGATCGTAACGCTCATGATCGAGAGCACTCCTGACCCGGCTTGCGATCGCACAATTTTACCGCTGATCTGTCAGACGTCGCTGTCGACCCTAGACTTTTCCCGCACGAGCCACCGTAGCCGCCTTCCACAGAAACTGTAAGGTGTTCGCTCTCGGCATCGACCACAATCCACGGCGCGCGCTGGTTTGCGCGTGATCAACGGTCGCCTCCCGCCGGTAGTTCCTGAGGTCCAGGACCGTCATTGCCAGGAGGGGCAGACGTGAGGCCGGAAAGCGCGCTTGCATCAATTGACGAATAAGCTGTAGGCGCGGAATTAGTCGGGAGCGCAGCGCGTACGGAATCTCGACTCCAAGCAGCGCAGCGAGAGCGACCAGCTGGGTTTCGACCGCATTCCTCGTCAACTCGCCGGAGACATAAGAGGCAAGCTCATTCCAGTTGAGCCCCCCAGTGGAGCTGTTCAGATCACGCAATTCAACCAAATGCCGCAGATCCATGTCGCCGAGCCAATAACCATAGTCTTGAAATTGATCATGGATGATCAACATAAGCGCTCGGTACGTGGGCGTCGGAATTCGCACGCTCCCCCGCCCTAGCGGCGCAGAAACGCAATGGTTCAGAGCATGTCCGGCGCTACGATAGGCGTACGCGGGGCCTGGGACGGCCCGCTGAAGATCGATAGCGCCGGCATCTGTCGACCGAATCAGCTCTACAAACCATCTCCGGCTTTCGGGACGAGCCTGATCATGAATTTGATAGCCAATTGCTCGAAGTGCAGTGACCGCTCTTTCAACTTCGTCCGGCATAACCATGAGATCGAGGTCGGACATCAGCCGAACTCCGCGCCGCTCGTCAGCCGCGGTGGCTAGCGTCGCCGCCCCCTTGAGCAGCACTGGCGTAACTCCCCGGTTATTCATCGCAACGACGGCTTCTTCCAATTGACCCGCCAACCGGTCGTTGCGCAGTACGTTTCGGTGATAGATCTGTCGGATATACGCGCAGACGTCGTCCGGCAACACCGATGCAAATTGATCGACGAAGTCAATAAGCGCGGGCGTCGTCAACGTCTGGTTTGCGAGGCCGATTACGGACGTCCACTCCACATCGGCAGGCGGCAAACCTCGAAGGCAATTACAGAGACTCGTCAGTGCCGCACTATGCTTTGTCATTGCACAAGTCCACCAGCAGCGCCCGGGCCTCTCCCGACTGGGAGTAGGTAAGCTGAAACGATCGCGCGCCGGCGACAATCCGCTTCAAAGCAAAAAACCCGGCCTGCGACAGCCTTCCGTCGGCGGCAAATGCGCCGTCAATGAGCCGCTTCATCGAATCCAGCTGATCCAGCGATACCAGCTCGGCCGTGCCGCTCGCAACCCGGTTCAAAAAAATGATCCAACTCGCAGAAAGGCTTCCAATGTGCGTGTTCCGAATTGGCAAGTATCGCACCTGAGCGCCGTCGGCCCTGCAATGCGTGACGCCGTCCCAACTGCTATGCAACAGCGACAACAACTCCCATGACCCTTCCTTGAGAGTGAGAGCAAATGGAAATCCACAGACCGCGCCATCATCACCAATCAGCGCAACATCGTCACCGGCATACTGAAATCCTGCGTCCACCAATTGCAGTGTAAGCGTCGACTTGCCGGCTCCCGGCTGGCCGCACAACAGCAAGCCAGTTCCGCAATTCGCAAGAGACGCGGCATGGAGGGCGAAGCCCGATCGATCGCTTCGAATAAGCCGCTCGGTCAAGTACGCTTTGACTGTAGGTGCAAGTGCTTCGATTTCACATCTGTGGACGCCCCCGTCAATTCCTCGGAAGAACACTCGATCGTCCAGCAGCATCGCCTCGATTGCGATATCGTTTTCGCCATCCTCGTTGTCCAGGATGCAGAATAGCGAAGCCAACCGCTGCAAAAGCTCCCGATTGTCAGCCCGGACACTGATACGATGCCGCCCTAAAATGGCTGAGAAGGCACAACTGGCCGAGATTTGCCAATCGACGTCGAGCAGCCCTTGATCCGTCCAAGCGTCTATAGCCTGCCACGTGAACCGGCGCGCAGCGTGCTCAACAATGTCCAGCTCTCCGAGCTCCCGATAAACGGTTGCCAAAGAAGCGCCTTCTGCCAACTTGCACCAGATAAATGCACCCAGCTGGTCCAGCTGATAGATGTTCTGCCTTGTCTCACTAAATAGCACCGGTCGGCCATCCAGCAGTGCGAAGACTGCATCCACAGCTGGCCTCAACACCACTTTTTCTGATGATTTTTCGAGCACGGCTCCAGCCAACATGAACAGTATTCAATCTCGCCACCGTGCCGAGCCAGCCGCGACGAAATCTGCGATGCGCTATTCCACCGCCTTCGATGGAACGAACAGCCGCCCCAGATCCAAGCCCAGCATCTAGCGTGGGCACACATCACTTCGAAAATGGCCAGACACCGGCGGGTCAAGCAGCCAACTGATTGCCCTCGCCTGTTCTGGTTCGAGAATTGTTCACCACATCTTCTGTACAATCGCTGTGCAGCACAGCTAAGCGGTAAGCGTCCAGCAGATACCGGTACGCTTCACGATCAGCACTACGCTCTTTTAAAATTCGTTCTCTCTCACTGATGATTATTAATTGTTCGCGCATTTTGGCGAACTGCAGCGTAGCGGAGCCGATGTTGCGCTTGTTATGATTTGATTCCCACATGGTTCCCTCCCAGCACAGCACAACCTACAAAGTTAGCTTACGTCATGCGGCAGAATTGACAATAAATATTCGCGGCGTTAAATATAATAAAAATGCGCCGTATGATTGAACCTGCACCATCCCCCTTGATACCAAAGGGCGCTTCGTAGAAGGCGCGCAGAGACCCGCCGACGATTAGCCGGCTCATCAACGGCAGATCCATCGGGCCTCATTCCGATTTCCAGAACGCATAGGCTCGATTCATTCAGGCAAATAATATTTAATTTGCAAATTGATTTTTGCGAAGCGAACATATCACGAAGTGAAGAACGGGGAG
The DNA here is from genome assembly GCF_023073375.1 of Bradyrhizobium sp. 197. NCBI lineage: Bacteria > Pseudomonadati > Pseudomonadota > Alphaproteobacteria > Hyphomicrobiales > Nitrobacteraceae > Bradyrhizobium > Bradyrhizobium sp. 197. The sequence continues at coordinate 420,627 of NZ_JADPJJ010000055.1, forward strand.
TGAAGCTATCGAGAAGCGCCGTCACCGGCATCTCTCATAGCGCTAAGCAAACGCCCAGTGCCCGATGCCACTAAGTAAACAGCACTCCCACTCAAGCCAGCCGGTTTCCGATCAGCAGCGAGCAATATCTAGGAAAGGCCTACATGGGTATGATTATGGTCAAGTGCCCCCAAACCGGTCACGTTATTCCCACCGGTATCATGTCCGATCGTGAGACATTTCTGCGAAGCGTCGTGTTTTTCGGCAATACTCATTGTCCAATTTGCCGCACCAATCACAATTGGTTTGCTCGCGAGGCTTGGGTGGAAGAGCCGGTCACTCAGCTTGTCAAAATGTTCGGAGGGGCGCCGTCGTGCTGATGTCGAATATCGCCGGCGTATGCGGTCTAGCCGAATTAACGGTGGAATGCGGACCGGATGGATAGCCTTATTTGGCACCGCGCTTGCTGAGTTCTATTGCGCTCCCCCTTCCGACCCGTGGAAAGGAACTTGGCCGCGCCTGATAGAAGCGAAATGATGCGCTTCTCAATGGAGACTGTTGCTATGCCGCTTCGGCCAGATCCGCAGCGGCTATGTGCAGTTGAGAGATCGGCGTCCTACCTCCTCTCAGCAGATCGCTATCATGGTCGTTTCGCCCTCACCGGGTAGAATCGCGCCTAGCTCAAACTTCGCAGGCGACCGCGCTAAGCGGGGATGCGGATCTCGTTCATCGGCCCGATCGCCGATAACGGCTCCTGCAAAACATTAAACAACTGGTCGCCTGCAAATTGTCCGAGCGAGAGAAGCCGCAGCGAATCTCCGCTGCGGTTCTCGACAGGAGGCGCCGCCTGGATGTGGAGTCCTGATGGGACGCGCTGCACAATGCTGCTAGGCTGAGCGAGGGTTCACGATGGTGTACCCCCTCAGGGAGCGCGCGTGGATCCTCGTTGCGTGCCCTCCCGAGTTTGCGTCATACGCCAACCAGATGTCACCGGCGATGTGCCGCTCCAGGACAAAGACGTGTCCGCGTCGCGCTGCAGCCATTCCCGGGGCGGGCGAGGCGCGCGGAAAACGCAGCCAATTAGCCGCCAGGTTAAGTTCCGGCACTATGCGACCAAACACTCGTATTGCCGCACCACATCCACAGAACGATCGAGGGCAACCGGCTGGGCGACCGCCGACGATCTCAGTCCCAACCATGTCTGAGCTGACTGCGGACATCCTTAAGCTCCGAATAGCATCTGGTTTTAGACCCCGTGCTGATCTGCTAGATCTCTGCATGTGCACCAGCGACGTTGAAAAATCGCAGGGCATAGTGAAGTTGCATTCGGGTGGAGGAGGACGTAAAGGGCGCGCCTCCGAAGAAACGGAGATTGTTAAAGCGAAAATTGACGCAGTTACTACTCGACTAAACATGCAGGTACTCCCGATTAATGGCCCTGCCCCAGCCAAGAGAACGCCTTGTATTTTGTCGAATTTAAGCTTGCCGTTTAAATTTTCTCACTTGAATAAATTAAATACTTGAACAAGATTTGGAGACCTATGCCGGCCTTATGTCTCTTTGCGATGCATTGCGAGCAAGGTTGGAGCGCACGCGGACAGGCGGTGATTCTCACATTCTCCGATGTTGGATAGATCCCTGGGAGGCCCTTACCAGCCTTAGCTTACAGGTTCAGCGCTTGGTCGGAAAATGAGAGCCCAAGGGCCGGGCACACGCAATCGCGGGCATGGGATCTCGCCGGCTTTGAGGCCAAGGTACCCCTCCGGCAGCGCACGGTTGAGTGCCGTCGCCCTAACAGCATCCGCTCGCTTTGCCGTCGTGAAAGAATGTTCAACCGCATAAATTCCCGGGAGATGGCCTCAATGGGGCCCTCTCGTTTTGGCGGGGCGCCTGCTGCTTAGTCCTTCCTCCCGCCGGGGTGACATCTTACTGATAGATCCGTCTGAGTTTTCGAATGATCCACCGTGCTCGCCATCGGCGCAGCTTTAGGGCCTGGGACGAAAATCGGAGCCAGCCTGGTCGGCAGCGAAAGGACACTGCATGCCACCTCCTCCTCGTTACTGTCGTGCACCCCACGCTAGCGAGACGTAAAGATGCACCGCAAGCAGAAAGACAGCCGCATATCCCGTGAAGAACAACATTTGGGGTACCGCTCGAAGAATGACCTCTTTGATATTGCCCATATGAGCCTCTCGGTGCTCCCTGTTCGGTGGCACGGGGCTAAAGGTTGCGCTCTTACGATCGAAGCTGCTTTTGCAGATCGTTACGCTCTTCAAGTAGTTCGTTCAGACGTTGAGCATTGCCAATTTGTGTTTCCTGCCACTCGATTCGATCTTCTGCAGTCCATAAGTAAGACTCTCGATTGAACCGATCTTTTTCAAATCCATCGACTTGAATGTACATCTCGATTTCACGCTCAACCTTGTCCAACTGCTCTTGGAGAGCCCTCCGTTGCCTCGGTGGCCACGTTTTAGCAATATCCGTCACCCGCCCCAAGTGAAGAAGCTTGGCATCCGCATGCTCCGACGAGAATAGGAGCTCCGGATTGGGTTTATTGGGCGACCTGTTGAGCGAAGCGATATGTGTGCTTGGTAATAAATGCATCGACATCTGAATAGCTCGATTTATGGGAGCGACGTCTACAATATTATTCTACCGAAATATATGAGGAATATACCTTAAGCTATAGCATTTCAATTCCATAAATAATCACAGACGGCGCCGGACTCCCCGACTGCGCTTTGGCTGCCATGGAGGGAATTGAGCCCGCTGCAAATTCTTATTTAAATACTCCAATGATTTTTATTAATTGAACAATGGACACACTGAATGCCATGAGGGCCAATCCAGGCTGCTTCGCTGTCGATGCGGACAGGGGCTGACGGCTCTGCCATGTCCTTTCGGCGAACGAATAGAACAACCATCTGCCTCACGCGGATGAAGGTGGCGCTATGATGGAGTGGGGATGTCCGCGCCTCCCGCTATTCTTTCCGCAGGCTTTCGGCATGCCCCTTCAGGACCGCCGGTTGTCGCGATATAGCGATCAAGTTCGTGACCATTTGCGTCAGGTGCGGCAGGGCATCGCTGGGCTGGGCGACATCGATATCATCCACTTGCCAATACAGGACCCGGTCCGCCACAGCCGGAAAGTGGCGTTCGATCATCGATCGATGCTCCGCCTCTTTCAATCCTATGACGACATCTGCTTGACTGAAGTCAGCTAAACTGCAGGCCTGCGGAAATTTATCAGCGCCCTTCGGGCTAATTCCTAGGGCTTGCAACCCCTCGAGTGCAAAGCCGGAGATGGGACCGGTGTTCTCAAGCGCCCCCCTCTCGGCAGAGCCTCTGGAGAATGCTCGCCATGGCAGCTCCTCTTGTTCAGCAAGGTGATTGAACAGTTCCTCCGCAAACCGGCTGCGGTAGTAGTTGCCCGTACAAAGGAAGAGAACCCATTTGCAGTTTTCAGTCATTCCGAGACGCCAGGAAATGGAAGTTCGATGGTGGCTGGAGGCGTGAGTTTATCTCGAATCGCGCCAATCTCCTCGACCCAACGATCACCAGCTTGTCTCCTGTAACATCGCTGGCCGAAAGCTTGGCGAATGCGCCGCGAGGCCATACCGCACCGTCAGCTATTCTGTCGAATGAAGAATGGCATCAGCTTCTCGAAGATTTGCGACCGAAAGCGATCAATCTCCCAGGTAAGCGCATCGCTAAACCCTGTGGCATACGCATGGATAGTGGCTCGGTCCGCAGTTACCTTGGTGGGCACCCCATTTACAACCACCAAACCAGTCAGAACCTTTCCATCCCATTCAACTGCGCGACCACAATCGACCGACATGGCAACTTCCAATATAAATGACAGGATGGCCTTATATCTCACACATTCCAAACCTGCGCCAATCTACTTGATTTTAATAACACGATTAAATCGAGGATTGAAATGGAATTTACGTAGCTAACTGCCTCTTTTGATCGATTGACATTGCCGATGATCACCTATTCGACTCCCATTTTGCATTTAATTAACGCGATACGCGGAGACTGGCTCTGGTCTATCGGGCGACCGATGCCGGCGCGACGTGCGTTTTCCAAGCTCGCCGACCGGCTGGCGAACCTCGCTACCGTTACTGCCGACGATCGCCACCTGCTCACGGTTGCGCCCGCAGCGTTAGGGGAAGGACTGCAACAGCGCCTGTCCGCCGGACTTCACGCAGACGAAGTCCTGTTGAAGCTGGACTAGGTTGCTAAAAGGGCCAATCGTCGGCCCCGTTCTGGATGTCAGTCGGGAAGACCGCAGGAACAACGCCGCGGCGGTATTGACCGGCCTGATCGACGGTAGAGGCGCTCATCGACCGATTTCTTGCGACCACAAAGGGCGCGCGCGATCGAGAACGACAAGAGCCGTCCGTGGCACAGGCGCGATTAGCTCGAAATGCCGCACGGCGTGCGGCGGATTTTTGCCGCGCGCGTGCCGCACGGCGGCCAAAAGAACGAACCGAGGTCGGCCTAAGCGACTGATGCTGTTGTGGATTAGATGGTGGGCGCACCAAGGCTCGAACCTGGGACCCGCTGATTAAGAGTCTCATCTTCTACGAACGCAAACAGGTACTTAGCTGTAAAATGGTCGTTCAATGAGCCTATATAGACCAATAGGTTACACGCGGATTGTAAATCGCATGGGGAACCCCAGCCCTGCGTCCGGAACGTAAGTAGCGATCGAAAAATCCAGCGCTTGTTACGAGCAGGCTGCTCCGGACATTTTTTGACGGGGGGTGCAGGTGGTCATCATCCTTTTCTGCCCGGCCGCGCCCTTCGCTGGTTGCGCCACCGGCGCCTCGAAGTCGAGGCGGAAGGCCCGCAGATACGCGTCCATAGCCCCGGTGAAAGCAACTCCGCCCGCCGTGACCACAAGGCCACTCACCAGTGGTGTGTCCCAGTTGAATGCCATTCCAAGCGGCGTACGACGGCGAGCCGAACGGGTTGAAGATCGCGCGCGACGGGCGGATCGTCATCACGGACTATCGCCGTGGGCTCATGACGCTCGATCCAGCCAGCGGCAAGGTCACGTCCATGCTGGAGCGGCGCTGGTCGGAGCGTTTCAAAGGCATCAACGACCTGGTCCTTGCCAGCAATGGCGACATCTATTTCACCGACCAGGGCCAGACCGGCATGCACGACCCGACCGGTCGCGTCTATCGCCTGCGCGTGGACGGAACGCTCGACCAGATCGTCAACAACGTCCCCAGCCCGAACGGCCTCGTGCTCAACGGCAGCGAACACATCCTCTACGTGGCCGCCACAAGGGGCAATGCGATCTGGCGGATACCGCTGATGCCCGACGGCACGGCATCGAAGGTCGGCATCTTCATTCAACTGTCCGGGAGCCTCGGCGGGCCCGATGGCCTTGCGATAGACGAGCAGGACAACCTTGCCATTGCTCACGCCGGTCTTGGTACCGACTGGATTTTCAGCCGCCTGGGCGAGCCGCTCTATCGGATCCGCTCCTGCGAAGGGCTCGCCACCACCAACGTGGCCTATGGCGGTCCCGACAACAAGAGCCTCTACATCACTGAATCCGAGAGCGGCTGTGTCCTGGTTGCGCGCCTTCCCGTCGCCGGTCGGTTGATGGCGTCGCATCGATAGCGAAAGGATAACCTTCATGCTCTGGACGGTGCAGACGGTAGTTCTGATTGTTGGCCTGACCGCGTCGGGGACGGCCTGGGCCGCATGGCCCGACGACAACCCGGTCGAAGTCGTCGTTGGCTTCGCCGCGGGTGGCGGACGTGATGGCCCGCAAGCTTCTTCCCTTCGTCGAGAAAAGACTTGGCGGGAACGCGAGATTTGTCGTCGTCAACAAGCCCGGTGCCGGCGGCGAGATCGCGGTCGCAGCGATTGCGCGCGCCGTCCCCGATGCCTACGCGATCGGGTCGTCAACGTCCCCGGCTACAACTTTCTGCCGATGAAAGACCCTGTACACCATGGGACGAAATCCGTCTGGTTGCGCGCGTGGTCGACGATCCCAGCGTGATCGTCGTTCGCAACGACAGCCCGTTCACGACCCTCGCAAGCGTGCTCGACGCGCAGCGCAAGAAGCCGGGTTCGGTCACGTTCGGCCATAACGGCGCGGGCACGAACGGACATCTGGCCATCCGCATGCTCGCAAAGGCGGCCGGCGTCGAGCCGAATGAGATTTCCTATCGCGGAACGGCAGCGGCCATCTGGTCAGCCTGAGCAAAGTGCCTAAGCTTCACGGTACCAACAAAGCAGAGCTCCGGGCTATCGCAATCCTGTCTAAGCCTAGTTCCTCATCATTGCCCGGCGTACCCACGGCCGAGGAAGCCGGCGTTCCCGTCATCATGACCGCCGAGCGCGGCTTTGCGCCGCCGAAGGGCGCGCCCGATGACATCGCGAAGAAGCTGCAAGCCGCGATCGCCGAGAGCCTCAACGATCCCGAATACATCAAGTGCTCAGCCGGTGGTGCTCCAGTGCTCGCTTTCATAGCCGGAGCCGAATGGCAAGCGTCTCGACGATATGACGAACGGGTTGCAGCCGCTTGCGAGCGAGATTCAGTCGATCGGAGCGCGCCGCTTACGCCAATCCGTAACTGACTGCAAGTCCTACTGACGGCAGGAAGTCATTGAATTCCGGTGGCGTCCGGGCTCTCTCGGGCTCCCCAAAAGCCTACCCAGGCATCCGCTGAGATCGACGATATGCGGTTCGATCCGACTTCCGCTCATGGCCATAGCTGACTTTCGACAACTCAAGCCTGCTAGATGGGCGGAAGCGGTCACCCTGTCTACGCCCGGCCACCACTGATAAGCTTTCGCAATTTCCTTTATCAGTTCGCGAACTGCCTCCATTTGCGACCAAGCCATATCGGTTGCCGACTGACTGCTGGGCTCACCAACCCAACTTTCGTGTCGGACTCGCTAAATGAGCCCTATCTGCCAGTCGACTCCGCAGGCTAGGAGATTGCGCGCGCGTCTTGGTATCATTCCGTGACCCCGTTCATTCGATGGGCGCGCGCCGGGTATGCCAGTCCGTTACCGACTGGAAGGCATGACCAGCGCGGGCAAGCACATCCTCGGACAGATGCGGACCCACCAGCTGCATGCTGAGCGGCAGGCCGTCCGACGCCATCCCGTTCGGCAGCGTGATAGTGGGGCTGCCCGAGAAGTCGAACACCGCGGTGAAGCGCAGGATACTGAGCAGCACGTGCGGATCGGCACCGTATTCGGCCATCTTGGTCAGCGTCGGGATCGGCACAGGCATTGTGGGGATCAGCAGCAAGTCGATATCGCCGAACAAGGCGGCGAGACTTCCGCAGAACTTCAGTCGCTCATGATGGATCTGCGCGATCTCGATACCGCTCATCGACCTGCCCTGCTCGATCAGCTGCGCCAGATCGGGGCCGTATTCCGATTTTCGCGACGGATAGGTCTCCAGGTGCGCCTCCGCCGTTTCGATCGAGCACATCGGGATCCACATGCTGACAAGCTTCTCGTAGGCCGGGAACTTGACCTCGCGGATATCGGCACCGAGCGCTGCCAGCGTGCGTTCGGCTTCCAGCAACGCAGCGACCACCTGCGGATCGATCCCGTCCTGGATGTAGCTGCGGTCCACGCCGATCCGTACGCCCCGGATGCCGTCACCGATGCCGGCCAGATAGTTCGGCACCGGCGCCTGCAGGGCCGTGGGGTCATTGACATCGGCACCTGCGATGACGCCGAGCATGGCCGCCGCGTCGGCAGCGCTTCGACACATCGGCCCGATATGGTCGAGCGAGTCCGCCAGCGGAAAGACGCCGTGGCGGCTGACGCGTCCCCAAGTCGGCTTGATGCCGGTCAATCCGCAGGTCGCCGACGGAAACCGGATCGAGCCGCCGGTGTCGCTGCCGATCGAGCCGAAGCAGAGCCCCACCGAGGTCGCCACGCCCGATCCGCTTGACGAGGAGCCGACCCAGTAATCGACACCCCAGGGATTGAGCGGCGCCTGATCGTTCGGATGGTGGCTGGTATAGGCGCCCTCGGTCATCTTGAGCTTGCCAAGAGTGACGGCACCGGCGTGCTCGAGCCGGTCCACGATCGTCGCATTGAAGGACGGAACGAACTTGGCATGGATCGTAGTGCCGCCTGCGGTCGGTGCGAACGTGGTGTAGCAGAGATCCTTCAATCCGATCGGCACGCCATGCAATGGTCCACGCCAGACGCCCTTGGCAAGCTCCGCGTCACAGCGCTTCGCTTGCGCCATGGCCCGCTCGGCGAGCACGAGCGCGTAACCGTAAAACTTGCTATCGAGCTTCGCGATCCGGCTCAATATGGCCTCGGTTACTTTCGAAGGCAGGAGCTCACCCCGGCGGAACAGCTCGGAGAGTTCGGTGATCGACTTGTAGTGAATTGGATCTGCTGACATCTGACAGCCCTGCTGTTGTCGGAAATGGCTTCGCCCACCGGCGCCGCAGACGGCCGGCCTCGTGACTACGCTGCTCGAGATGCGCCTAGAACTGCACGCCGCGCGTGAGGGCACCATCAACCACGAGGTTGGTCCCCGTGATGAAGCTCGCCGCCTTGCTGGCAAGGAACACAGCGCCGTTCGCCATCTCCTGCGGCGTTCCCATGCGGCCGGTAGGATTGAGCGCCAGCGCGGTGTTGTACAGTTCGGGATTGCCGTCCTTGATCTGATTCCAGACACCGCCCTCGAAATAGGTGTTGCCGGGGGAGACCGAGTTGGCGCGGATGCCTTTGCCGGCAAGCTGGAAGGCGAGCCCCTGCGTGTAATGGATGATCGCAGCCTTGAACGTGCCGTAGGGGCCGCTGGCGAAGTCGACCTCGCGGCCCGACACGCTCGAGATGGTGACGATCGCAGCGGCCTTGCTCTTCTCAAGATACGGCATCGCCGCATTGACCAGCCGCACCGTGCCCATCATGTCGGTGGAGAACTCCTTCTCCCAGCTCTCCTCGTCCTGCCCAATCGACAGCGCGCTGACATTGGCAACGACGATATCGATCCCGCCAAGTTTCGAGGCCATATCCTCGACCCAGACCTTGAGCGCCGGCCCATTGGAGACGTCGACCGAACTGCCGAACGCCGCAACACCTTTCGCCTTGATCGCGGTGACAGCACTATCGACGTCGGCCTGGTTGCGAGCGCAGATGCCGACATCTGCACCTTCCGCCGCGAAGGTGTCGGCTATCGCCTTGCCGATGCCCCTGGTGCTGCCGGTAACGAGAACCTTTGCTCCCTTGAGTCCCAGATCCATGTCCATTCCCTCCCTATTGACGACTTATAACGTGCGACGTGGCCGTTCAGAGCAGAAGCTGCTCGCGGACATTATGCTCGTTGACCTCGCCGCCTGCCAGCGACTGCGTGATCTTGCCCTTCTCCATGATGTAACAACGCTCGGCGATCGCCAGGATCGTGTCGAGATTTTGCTCGACGAAGATGATCGTAGTGCCGAGCTCGTTCCGGAACGATCTCAGCGCCCCGCAGATGTGTTGGACGATCGAGGGCTGGATGCCCTCAGACGGTTCGTCCAGGATCATCAAGGATGGATTGCCGATCAGCGCGCGGCCGATGGCGAGCTGCTGCTGCTCGCCGCCCGACATGGTCCCCGCGACCTGCCGCCTGCGTTCCCTGAGCCGCGGAAAATACTCATAGACGAGCTCCGGCAGCTTCTTACCGTCGGGACCGCCGATCAACTCGCCGACCTGGAGGTTTTCCTCAACGGTCATCTGCGGAAAGACGTCGCGCCCCTGCGGGATGTAGCCGAAGCCCGCCCTCGCCCGCGCGTCGGCTTCGAGCTTTGTGACGTCCTGATCCATGAAGTTGATCGTGCCGCGCCAAGTCTGCAGCAGGCCGATCAGGCACCGCATCAGGGTCGACTTGCCGACCCCGTTACGGCCGATCACGCCGACGATCTCGCCACGCGAGACCGACATGGTGACACCCTGCAGGATCGGCGTCGCGCCGTATCCCGCCCATAGTTCCGATACGTCAAGAATCCGATCAGTGGGCATGGGTTTTACCGAGATAGATTTCCGCGACCTTCTCGTCCTGCAGGATGTTTTCGAGATTGCCGCGCGCAAATATCTTGCCGAGATGCAGCACCGTGACGCGCTGGGCGACCTGGCGCACGAAGGCCATGTCATGCTCGACGACAAGCACAGTCATGCCTTCGGCATTGAACGACTTGATCAACTCCCCGGTCTTGAAGGTTTCCTCGGGAGACATGCCGGCGGTCGGCTCGTCCAGCAACAGGAGCTGCGGCTTCAGCGCCAGTGCCATCCCGATTTCAAGCCATTGCTGCTGGCCGTGCGACAGTGCCCCCGCGAGCTTTTCGCTGTCCGGGCCGAGATTGAGCAGCGTCAGCAGGCGATCCTCCTCTGTGATGCGTTCCGCCCCGGACAATCGCTCCTGGAGCGCGATTTGAATGTTCTGCCGGACCGGAAGTTCCTTGAACACGCTCGGAGCCTGCATCTTGATGCTCATGCCCCGTTGCACCCGCGCATATGGACGCTCGGCGGTGATGTCGACGGTATCGAACAGGATGCTGCCCTGGGTGGGTGGGTAAAGACCCACGATCAGCTTGAACAACGTGCTCTTGCCGGCACCGTTGGGACCGATCAGGCAGTGCACCTCGCCCGCGTTGACCGTAAGATCGACATCGGAGACAGCGGTCAATCCGCCGAAGCGCTTGGATACGCCTTTGACCTCGACCAGCGCCATGTTCAGGATTCTTCCGGCTGTAAGCGACCGGCCTCCTCCGCGACGGCGCCATCATCGCGCCGTCGGCGCCCACCCCACCCGTCGGCGGCAAGCTTGCCAATTCCGAGCACAAACCCCTGCGGCGCCAGCATCACCGTGGCGAGCAGCAGCGCGCCCATCAGCACCAGCGCGGCCTGCTGGCTGTAGACCGTGATTGTCTGAAAGCCGAACAGCAACAGGAACGACCCGACCAGGGTCGCCGTCAGATCGTTTCGCCCGGAGAAGGCCACCCACACGATCGGCATCGCGGCTGCCGGCAAGCCGATGCTGGAGGGCGTGATAAACTGTCCCCAGGACGTGTAGAGTGCGCCGCTGAGGCCCGCGAGGCCGCTGCCGATCACGAATGTCAGCAGCTGGTATTTCCGGACGTCATAGCCCAGCATCTCCGCGCGTTGGGGATTTTCGCGCGTTGCCACGATGACATTGCCGATCCCCGAATTGACCAGCATGCGCAGCGCGAGATAGACGATCACGATCAGCGCGATCATGGTGTAATAGAGCGCCGATCCCTCGATATAGAAGTCACCCACGGTCAGCGGGTCCATGCCCTTCATGCCGTTGAAGCCGTTCAACCGCGCCGGGCCGATGTGCCATTCCGGCCCAGCGGTCTGACCAAGGAAGAAGGCAAGCACGAGCGTCGCGGACAGCGTCACGATGCCGAAGAAGATGCCGTTGATCCCACCCCAGATCATGAAGTAGCCGAGGATTCCCGCCGCCAACATCGCGAGGACAACCGAGAGCACGAGTGCGGCGATCGTCGCAGTGCCGCCGCCCATGTTGATGGCGAGCACGCCATAGCCATAGCCGGCAATGCCGAAGAACAAGGTCTGGCCGAACGACAGCATGCCGCCATAGCCCCACATCAGGCAGAGGCCGAGCGCCATGAAGATCCAGATCAGGAAGTAAGCGAAATTGCCCACGTCGTAGGAATCGGCGAACAGCGGATAAGTCAGCGCACCCGCGAGCACGGCGAGGAAGCATGACCAGAAGATCTTGCCGCGTCCGAGCGTCTGTGGGCCTTCCAGCAGCTTGAACATCAACATTTCCCCTTAGCGCCCACGGCGGACCAGCACGCTGGAGAGCCCTTCGGGCAACACCCGAATGATCAGAATGACAGCCACCAGCATGCCGATCTGACCGATGATCTGCCCATAGCTCGCGTTCAGCGCCATCCGGATTATCGCCAGGAAGACCGCGGCCGGCGCCGTTCCAAGCAGCACGTTCGCTCCTCCGATCACGACGGTGACGAAGCTTTCGACCACGAATGTCGCACCCATGGTCGGAATCAGCGTCATGGTCGGCGCGTAGAGCGCCCCGCAGAGCCCGGCGAGGCCGGTGCCGATCCCGAAACTGATCGCATAGATGCGGCCTGTGCGCGCGCCCAGCGCCTTCGCCATCGCGGCGTTCTGCATAGTCGCGCGGGCGATCACTCCGAACCGCGTCTTCATGAAGATGATGTAGAGACCGCCCAGCACGGCCACCGCGCAACCGAACAGCACCAGACGATAGGTCGAAAACGAATAACCGCCGATTGCGAAGCTTCCCTCCGGCGTTCCGATCCCCCGTACGGCAGACCCGACAATCAGGAGCATCGATTGCGTCACGATGAGACTGAGCCCCCAGGTCGCGAGCAACGAATCCAGCGGCCGCTTGTAGAAACGCCGCACGACCAGGAACTCGACGAGGACACCGATGAGCCCCGCCGTCAGCGCGGCCAGCATCTGGGCAATCGCGAGCGGCACACCGAGATTCACAAGGCCAACCGTCACATAGGCACCACACATGATGAACTCGCCGTGGGCCATGTTGATGACGCCCATCATGCCGAACACAATGGCGAGGCCTGCGGCCGAAAGAATTAGGAACGCAAACACGTCGGCGAACTGATAGAACAGGGAGAATACTTCAGCCGACATCTTGATCCCCCTTGCCGATCCCGGCGCCGCATCGTTGCGGCGCCGGCCTTGTTCAAGATCGTGACACTCAACACGAGCAAGATCTGTGCCCGCCGGACGTCACGACTTCTTGGGGAGATGACTCGGGGTGTACTGATCCTTGTCGTTCTTCTTGGTGAGATCGCAACCGATCTCGCCAAGCCAGTAGGGCTGGATCGTCCCGTAGTCCTTCTCGACCTTCACTTCGTGCTTCGGCCCGACCGAGATCAGGCGCATGCGGTGCGAGGTATGCTGGCTCTTCGGATCGATGCAGACCTTGCCTTCGGGGGCGTCGATGCAGGCGTCTCCACTGGAGATCACCTTCCGCATGTCGTCGAGCTTGATCGACTTCGCCTTCTCGACCAGCGCCTTGTACATGTAGAGAGCGTTATAGGCGTTGTAGCCCATGTCGTTGATGTAGAGTTCGTCGGGGAATTTCGCGTGCCAGCGCTTCTTGAACTCGGTCGCTTCAGGCGTGTCTATTTCCTCGAACCAGTTCGCGGTTGCGTGCATGTTGTTGAGCGCCGGCGGCTTGAACCGCTTGTGCTCGAAGCCGAGCATGACCTTGATCGAAGACCCCATCGGCAGGTTGAGGTTGGCGGCAGCGGCTTGCTCGAAGAACGAATCCTGGGCGGCACCGACATTGATCGTGAGCAGCCAATCCGGCTTCGACTTCTGGATGTTCTGGATCGTCTGCGCGAACTGCGACACACCGAGCGGAATGAACTCTTCGCCCACTATCTCACCGCCGAGATCCTTCATGATCTTGCGGTTCCACTCTGCCGAGATCTGACCGAAATTGTAGTCGGCGGCGATGACGTAGACTTTCTTGCCGAACTTCTCGACCATCCACGGTATCAGCGTCGAGAACTGCTGCTCAGGCACCGCACCCATGCTGATCATGCTGGCGTCGCAGACACCGCCTTCATACTGGTTGGTGTAGAAATAAGGCGTGGAGGTGCGGTCGACGATCGGACGCAGCGCTTCGCGCGAGGCCGAAGTGATGCCGCCGATCAATACGTCGACCTTGTCGCGATTGAGCAGACGGCGGCCGAATTCCTGATATCGGGCGTTGTCGCCCTGCGGATCGAGGTGGATCAGCTCGATCTGCCGCCCCAGGATGCCGCCGCTCTTGTTGATTTCCTCGACGGCCAGCTGGGAACCGTGCAGCTTCGGCATGCCCATGAAGGCGAGATCGCCGGATACGTCCTCGAGCAGCCCCACTTTCAACGGCGGCTCTGCCGCGCGTGCAACATTCATCACCGCAGCTGTACCAAGCATGGCGCCGAGCAAAACGATTCCGAGCTTACGTCCTGAACTCATCGTGATGTCCCCTGTTTTTGAAAGCGGCTGGATGTCATGGCTTGAGGTAATTCTTCAGGATCGATGCTCCCATCGTATATTTGGGGTCGACCATGTTGCCGAGGCGCATGCGGCCCGTCTGGCTGAGCAGCATGTAGGCGTCGATCTCATCGAATCCGTAATCTGCCGCCATCCACCGCACGAGCTCACGATAGGCGATGCGCGCCGCGTCCTCGAGCGGACGCGCGCTTCCGATCGTCATGATGAAGTCCTTGGTCTCAAGCCGGGGCCAGGCAAAACTCCAGTTCTTGATCAGGTCGACCTGCAGTGTGACGGTCGCGCGCTGCTCCAGCGCCACGCCGGACAGCTCGCCGTCGCCTTGCGTTGCGTGGCAATCGCCGACGTAGAGCATTCCGCCGTCGGTATGGACCGGGAAATAGATGATTGCACCCGGAGCGACGTCGGGCAGATCCATGTTGCCGCCGTGATAGTCCGGCTGCAGCGAGGAGATCGCCTCGATCTCCGGCGAGACGCCGATGGTGCCGATGAACGGCTCGTAGGGCAGCGTGATCTTGTCGTTCCAGCGTATGCCGTTCCTGTCGACATGCAGTTTCTTTACGCGTTCCGGCAGCGGCGGATTGAGCAGCGCCGTCGAGCTTGTTCCAACCAGCCCGCCGAATTCCGGAATGATACAGGTCGTACCGGCCGGCTGTTCACCCCGCGTCTCGACGTCGCGGATATAGATCGCGAGACAATCGCCCTTCTTGGCGCCCTTGACGGCGATCGGTCCGCATTGCGGGTTGAGATAGGGGAAATTCAGTTTGGCGGTTGGGCTGTCGCTTTCGCTGGTGAGCACGCCGCCAAAGGCATCTTCCGTCTCGACGACAACGATCCCACCCGGGTCGATCGACAGGGTCGGCTTGGCATAGGGGCCGTAGACATAATGGAAGCCGCCCTGCTGCTCGATCGTCAGGCTATGCGTCGCGCCAGTCGCGCCTTTGGCGACCGCGCGCTTGGTCATGATTGATGTCTTCAACCAGTCTTCGGACATGTGATCAGCTCCTCAACTCAGACCCCGGGATGACGTTTGTGCCAGTCGGTGACGCGCTGGAACGCGTCGCCCGCCCGCACAAGTCCGGCCTCGTCGAAATGACGACCAACGAACTGGAAGCCGACCGGACCGCCATTCGCCGCGAACCCGCCGGGCAGCGTCACGGTCGGACTTCCCGTCATGTCGAATGGACACGTGAAGCGCAGCAGTCCGCCGATCAGCGAGGCGTCCTCGCCGAGCGCCGCCATCTTGGCGAGCGTGGGCGCGGCGAACGCCTGTGCCGGCACCGCGACGAGATCGACGGTCTCGAACAGGACACGGACCGCGCCGCGAAATGCCTCGCGGCGAAGCACGATCTTCTGGTAGTCCATGCCGGACTGCTGCCGGCCGAGATCGAGCAGACCCGCGAGCGCCGGGCCATACTCGTCCTTGCGCGCCGGATAGGTGTCTTCGTGCGCGACGGCGACCTCGATGCCGCAGAGCGGGAACCAGTCGTCGATGACCGCCTTGGGATCGGGGAAAATGATCTCATTGATCTTCGCGCCGAGATCGGCCGCCACACGCAACCCTTCGGTCAGGACCTTCGCCGCATCGCCATCGGTTCCTTCGCTGGTCCAGCGCCGGTCGACGCCGATCGTCACACCGCGCAGGTCGCCGGAGAGACCGGCGAGATAGTCGGGCACAGGCAGCGGCACCGACGTCGTGTCCCTGGGATCCTGCCCCGCGATGACGCCGAGGATTGCGCCGCAGTCGACAGCGCTCCGCGCCATCGGGCCGATGTGATCCAGCGTCGCCGCAAGTTCGAAAGCGCCGTAGCGGCTGACTCGTCCCCAGGTCGGTTTAAGCCCGGTGACGCCGTTGGCCGCTGACGGAAAGCGGATTGAACCGCCGGTATCGGTGCCGAGCGAGCCGAAGCAGAGGCCAGCCGCGGTAGCGACGCCGGAACCGCTCGAGGATGCGCCGGGCCAAAGATCCGCGTTCCACGGATTTTTCGGCGGATCAATCTTCGGATGATGATCGGCGTAAGCTCCTTCGGTCTGCTGCAGCTTACCAAGAATGATTGCGCCGGCCTCCTTCAGCCGCGCAACCACCGTTGCGTCCTCAGTCGGACGAAAATCGTGATGGATCGTCATGCCGTGCGCGGCAGGCGCGCCCCTGGCCCAGCAGAGATCCTTGACCGCCACCGGCACCCCATACAGCGGTCCTTTGACCTTGCCGGAGGCGATTTCCTTCTCGGCCACGGCGGCGTCGGCAAGCGCTGAGTCAGCCATCACATGCGCGAAACTCTTGAGCTTGCCGTCGAGCTTCTCGATCCGCCCGAGCATCGCCTTGGTCGCTTCGACCGGCGACAGGTCCTTCGCCTGGATCTTTCGCCCGATGTCGACGAGCCCGAGATAGTGGAGATCCGTTTCCGCCATCGCTCTTCATCCTCCCGCTCACATGACACATCGCCGTCTCGCACATGCGTCACCGTTCTGGCTACGCGGACGCATCGCCAGCTTTCCCGGCGGCAAACGAAAAAAGCCACCCGTCCCTCCCGAATGAGGTGACGAATGGCTCAAATGCCGCGGCTATGATCTGTCGCTTTAGGGTCCGTGATCGAACGAAGCACTTAGTGCAAGGAGCTGGACGTCATCGGCCAGATCGGCGCACGCGAGGTTCGACAGGTCACCCTGTAGGAGAAAAGTCTAAGGACCTGCCCATCGCGTTGTCAACGATGCTGTCTGCCTAAATTTCGAGAGTGCTGCGCAGCAAAACGGCAAGCCACTTGCGCTGTCATCGGCGATGATGATTTCATCTTCGCGTTACGCGATCGAAAGCAGTCAATGACAAAGCCGTATGTTCCCGTTGGCATCATCTGCTCGCAGTCCGGGCCTTATCAGGCAATGGGCCGCGAGATCCTCAAGAGCGCGATGATGGCGGTCGACGAGATCAACAGCCAGGCGGAGTTCGACTTCGCGATCGCGCCCCATATTCGCGATCCCCGCGGCATCGTCTCCGAATATCACACGGTCTGTGACGACCTCATTCGCAATGTCGGCGTCGAGCACATCATCGGCTGTTACACCTCGGCCTCGCGCAAGCAGGTGCTTCCCATCGTGGAGCGCACCGATCGCCTGCTCTGGTATCCTGCCCGCTATGAAGGCTTCGAGTGCTCGGACAACGTGATCTATGTCGGCGCCTCGCCCAATCACAACGTGCTGCCGCTGGTCCGCTACGTGCTCGACAATCTGTCACGGGAAATCTTCTGCGTCGGCTCCAACTACGTGTGGACGTGGGAGACCAATCGCGTCACCCGTGAACTGGTCAGCGCGGCAGATGGCCACATCCTCGCCGAGCGGCTGCTCGAGCTCGGCGAAAGCGCCGTCGGTCACATCGTCGACGAAATCGTTCGCCGCAAACCGCCGATCGTGTTCAATACGCTGGTCGGAAGCTCGAGCTACGACTTCATCCGCGCATTTCACGCCGGCACCAAGGCTGCCGGGCTGGAGATTCCCATGCTGAGCTGTAGCCTGTGCGAGCCGGAACTGGCGATCGTCGGGCCGGCATCGGCCGGCTGTATCACGTCGTCGGCCTATTTCGAGAGCATCCGGCTGCCGGAGAACCGCGCCTTCGTAGCGCGCTGGAAGGCGCGCCATGGCGAGGACAGCAGCCCCTCCGTTGACGGGCAATCCGCCTATGTCGCAGTCTATCTGCTGGCGCGCGCGCTGCAGCGCGCGGGCACGTCCGACATTGCCGAGGTGCAGCGCGCCGCGGCGGGATATCGCTACAATTCGCCGCAAGGACCGGTGTGGATCGACGGCGGCAACAATCATTGCGTCCTTACACCGCGGCTTGCCGTATCCAATCCGCGAGGACAGTTCGATATCTTCTGGGAAGCCGACGCGCCTGTTAAGCCTGATCCTTACCTGACGCAGCTCGACGTTGCGGTCAGCCCTTCGAAGGAGATCTCGATGGGCGGCGCATTGCCGAACGCGCCGCATTTGCGGGTTGTGAAATGAGCAGACCGTCTTCATTTTCGCTGCGCGGACGCAAGGCGCTCGTTGCCATCAAGGACGAACGCGATGCGACCATCGTGCGACGCCAGTTCGAGCGTCTCGGGATCGAGGGTGTTGCATGGACGCCGGGTGAGCCCGTCGGCTTCACACCGGATCTGTCGCTGATCGATGACGAATTCCTGCCCTTACTGCAACCGGCGCAACGCGCGTACCTGGCGCGATCACCTGTCATCGCGCTGGTCGGCACCGAGACCCCAAGCCGCTTGAAGTTGGTGTTCGAGCTCGACCCAGCTTCGTTCCTGATTAAGCCGCTGCGATCGGCCGGCATCTATGCAGCGCTCGTCATGGCATTCGAGCGAAACCATCGCACAAGCGAATTGAAGCAACAGATCCTCAAACTCGAGCAGCGCCTGCGGTCACGTCGTGTCGTACTTGCCGCCGTTCTCCAGGTGATGCATTCGCATGCGCTTGCCGAACCTGCCGCCTTTGCGCTGATCCGAAAAGCCGCCATGGAGCAACGCAAGACGATCGAAGAGCTTTCGGCAGAGATTACGGCAAGCGGCATGCTCCCACGCGCAACGGGTTAGATCGCCTCCAGCTGCGGGCGGGCGTGACAGGCCGCAATCTCCTATGCCCCGCTGGACTCTTTGCTGTTGCATCGTCACATCGAGAAGATGAGCCGTAGCACGCGCATAGCGCTCGATGAGCTCTCAACTGATTGGCACCATCGGGCAAACTCTGGTTTCGGCTTCTGGCCGCATAGTTGACATCCCAACGGCTGTAGCTGCGGTCTGCTATTTGAGACAAATCAGGCATCCATCTCCCGTCCAGCGCCCAACTGATAAGCTTTCGTATGAAACCTTATCAGTCGGCATGCTTACTCCGATTCGTATGCGTCGCTTTTCAGTTGCTAGGATTTCCAGGACAACCGCGCGTCAACTAAAT